>CACMYV010000044.1 GCA_902617975.1 uncultured Pelagibacteraceae bacterium | reverse complement strand
CTTTTCCAAAATACAACCCAAATCCTGAAGATTTAGAAATGTTGCATGCAATTTCTTCAGCAGTTAAAGAAAATAAAGCTGATATTGGATTTGGTTTTGATGGAGACGGAGATAGAGTTGGTGTTATTGATGATAAAGGTAATGAAATCTTTTCAGATAAAATAGGACTATTAATTGCTAGAAATCTTTCAAAAGATCATCAAAATAGTAAATTTATTGTTGATGTAAAATCGACAGGACTTTATTCCAATGACAAAATATTAAATGAGAATAAATGTGAAACAATTTATTGGAAAACTGGTCATTCTCATATCAAAAGAAAGGTAAATACCGATAACGCTTTAGCAGGATTTGAAAAAAGTGGTCATTTCTTTTTTAATAAACCTTTGGGATATGGCTATGATGATGGAATTAATTCAGCAATACAGGTCTGTAAGTTACTCGATAAAAATAACAAAAAAATGAGTGAAATACTTGGTGAATTACCAACGACTTATCAAAGTCCAACTATGGCTCCTTATTGTAAAGACAGTGAAAAATATGAAGTAGTTGAGAATTTAGTTAAAGAAATGAAAAATATCAAAGAAAATAAAACTAAAGTAGATAATCAAGAAATTAGAGAGATATTGACTGTTAATGGGGTAAGATTTTCTTTTGATGATGGGTCTTGGGGATTAATTAGAGCATCTTCAAATAAACCCTCTTTAGTCGTAGTTACTGAAAGTCCAACCTCTGAAGATAGAAAAAAGAAGATTTTTGACTTTATTGATAATCTGCTTCAACAAACTGGTAAAGTTGGGGATTATGATCAAAAAATTTAAAATTCAACTATAAAGAGTTAAGAAAAAATTAGAGAATCGCTTAATATGTAACTGAGGTGGCGGAGGGAGACTGAAACCACCTCGTCTCTTAGGTCACTAAAAATCTATAAAGAAATAAAGTACCAATAACATAAAGAAAAACACCAAATAACCTTTGTGTTTTAACTCTATCTAGATCTTGAACTGTTTTTGCTCCAATCCTTGCCATGAATGTGGTTATTGGAACAAAAATTATAAATGCAGGTATATTAATAAATCCAATACTGAGTGGTATATCGGCTTTTAACATCAAGCCAGATGTAAAAAAACCAATTGATCCAAATAAAGCTATTATAAATCCAATGGCTGCAGAGCTTCCTATTGCTAAGTTAATAGGATAACCAAAGTATCTTAATATAGGAACATTCATCATAGCTCCTGTTATGCCCATAGGAGCAGATATTAATCCTGACAAAAATCCAAATATTATTCTTGGAAAAATATTAAATTTTTTCTTAATTTTTTTTTTCTTTTCACTTTGTAACAACAAGTAAGCTCCAAAAAAGTAAACAACAGCAGAAAAAAAGAATAACAATGTTTTAGTATTCATCAATGCTGCCATCAATGTCCCAGAGAAAACTCCAATTATTACAAATGTTCCATAATTTTTAATAATATTAAAATCAACAGCATTATACTTTCTATGAGTTAATACTGAGGCTGTAGCAGTTAAAATTGTTATTGAGAAAGCTGTCCCTACAGATAAATGCATTAAATAATCTTTATCCACGTTAAATGCTTCAAATACAAAAAATAAAAATGGGACTGAAATTAATCCTCCACCGATACCAAAAAAACCTGCAAAAAAACCAACCGGAACAGCGGCTGCCATCATTAAAAAAATAAAATAGATATTATTAATCTCTAGAAGAGTATTATTCAATTTGCCCTGCCGATATACTTTGTGGATTAAACTTTACTTTATCCATTATGTGATCAATTTTCTTAACATCGGCATCTCTTACACACATATTCTCACTTAAATATCTTTTCCAAAAACTTGAACCAGTTTGGCCATGAAATAAACCAAGAGTATGTCTCATAATTTGATTTAATCTTGTACCCTTTTTTATCTCTTCTTTTACATACTCAATTAGTTTCTCAACAACTTCTTGCCTTGTCAAAACTTCACTATTGTTAAAAATTTTATTTTCAATATCCGCTAACA
>CACMYV010000043.1 GCA_902617975.1 uncultured Pelagibacteraceae bacterium | reverse complement strand
AGGTTATATCCAAAAAGCCTCAATAGGTGATCATAAAGTATATTTGCATACTGGTGAATATGAAGATGGTAAAATAGGAGAAATATTTATCGATACCAGTAAAGAAGGTGAGTTAGTAAAGGCTCTAATGAATAATTTTGCAATAGCAATATCATTAGGTCTTCAATATGGAGTTCCACTGGATGAATTTGTAAATGCATATTTAGATACAAAATTTGAACCTTCTGGTAAAGTTTATGGAAATGATCGAATAATGAGCGCAAGTTCAATATTAGATTATATTTTTAGAGAGCTAGCGATATCTTATTTAAATAGAGAAGATTTAGCTCACACCCCATCTATAGCTGGTAATTCTGACACAAGTGAAAGTCAAGAAAGTGAAGATCAGAACCAACTAATCAAACTTGTAAAAGATATTACAAGCAAAGGATTTGTTAGAAACGATTATAAAAAGAAACTGGTGGATTTATCAGATATAAGAATAAATCTTAAAGGAAAAAAATAGTTATTTTTTTCTTTTTGAAATATAAAGTTCTTTTAGTTGATTTTCGTCTACTTCAGATGGTGCATTCATCATTAAATCTTGTGCGTTTTGATTCATGGGAAACATAGTCACTTCTCTAATATTTTTTTCTTCTGCTAATAACATAACAATTCTATCTATTCCAGGAGCAATGCCCCCATGGGGAGGTGCGCCATAGCTTAAAGCATTTATCATACCACTAAACTTTTCATCCACTTCTTCCTTAGAGTAGCCAGCAATTTTAAATAATTTATACATTAAATCAGGTTTATGATTCCTAATAGCTCCTGAAGACAATTCAATTCCGTTACATACAATATCATATTGAAAAGCTTTTAGTTTCAAGGGTTCTGAAAGATCCAAATTATCAGTGTCACCTTGCGGCATAGAAAAAGGGTTGTGACTAAATTCGATCTTTTTAGTATTTTCATCTATTTCAAACATTGGATAGTCAACTACCCAACAAAATGAAAAAACATTTTCGTCAACTAAGTTTAATTCGTTTGCTATTTTATTTCTCGCATTACTTAATAATTTCTCAACTTCAGATTTATTTCCACATGACATAAATATTGTATCACCTATTTCAGCATTCATTTTTGTCATTATCTCCTTAAGGGATTTGTCAGAAAAAAATTTTCCCACAGGTCCTTTTGCGCTCAATTTGTCAGAATTTTCTATGGAAAAATACGCAAGACCCGATGATCCCTCATCTTTTGCCCATTTATCAATTCCGTCAAAAAAACTTCTTGGTTTTTCAGATGTATTTTTTGTAACTATTCCTCTAACTATCGATCCTTTACTTACTAATTTTTTAAATATTTCAAAGTTAACATCGTCTCTTTTAAAAATTTCAGTAATATCTGTTATTTCTAGAGGATTTCTCAAATCTGGTTTGTCAGAACCGTATTTAAGCATAGCCGTATCAAAAGGAATTCTTGGAAATTTTTCATGTAGTAACTTTTTAGAAGAAAATTTTTTGAATAAATTTACAAATAGCTCTTCAACTATTTTAAATACATCTTCTTGATCTACAAAAGACATTTCTAAGTCAAGTTGATAAAACTCTCCTGGGCTTCTATCTGCTCTTGCGTCCTCATCTCTAAAACATGGCGCAATTTGAAAATATTTATCAAAACCAGACACCATAATTAATTGTTTAAATTGCTGTGGTGCTTGAGGCAAGGCATAAAATTTACCTGGGTTTAGTCTACTTGGTACTAAAAAGTCTCTAGCACCCTCTGGGCTAGATGAAGTTAGAATAGGTGTTTGATATTCTAGAAATCCGTATTTTTGCATTTCAGATCTAATAAATGAAATAATTTTAGATCTTAAAATAATATTATTGTGAATTTTATTCCTTCTTAAATCTAAATATCTGTATTTTAGTCTAATCTCTTCAGAGTATTCTTGATCTGAAAAGATAGGTAATGGTAATTCCTTAGTTTTTGCAAGTATTTTATATTTTTCAATTCCTACTTCAATTTCTCCAGTATTTAAATTTTTGTTAATTGTATCTTTATCTCTAACTAAAACTTTACCTTCAACTTGTAGTACTGTCTCTAATGGAAGTTTTTCTATTTCTTTAAAAATTTTTTTACCTTCATCAATTACGCATTGAGTTAATCCATAGTGATCTCTTAAATCTAAAAATAA
>CACMYV010000042.1 GCA_902617975.1 uncultured Pelagibacteraceae bacterium | reverse complement strand
AATATGTTTTTCATATTTTGTATTACCTTTTTCATCAACTGTTGCAAATCTTGAAACAATTCTTGAATGAACTTTGATTTGACCGATTTCTAGAGCATGTTCTATCTCTGATGTATTTACAAAATATCCCTCGACTCTATCGGTTTGATATGGTGGTTGAGAAAGATAATATATACCTAAAATCATATCCTGACTTGGGACAATTATAGGTTTTCCATTTGATGGGCTTAAAATATTGTTTGTAGACATCATTAAAACTCTTGCTTCTAATTGTGCCTCTAAACTTAATGGTACGTGAACTGCCATTTGATCACCATCAAAGTCTGCGTTGAATGCAGCACAGGTTAGTGGATGTAATTCAATTGCATTTCCTTCAATTAATTTTGGTTCAAATGCCTGAACACCTAGTCTATGTAGTGTTGGTGCTCTATTTAATATAACTGGATGTTCTCTAACGATTAATTCTAAGGCATCCCAAACTTCATTTCTCTCTCTTTCAACAAGTTTTTTAGCTTGCTTGATTGTAGATGCTAATCCGAGTTTATTTAATCTTGCATATAAAAATGGTTTAAATAATTCTAAAGCCATTTTTTTTGGCAAACCGCATTCATGTAATTTTAAGTCTGGTCCAACTACTATTACTGATCTTCCAGAATAATCGACCCTTTTACCCAATAAATTTTGTCTAAATCGTCCTTGCTTACCTTTTAACATCTCTGCTAAAGATTTTAGAGGTCTTTTACCTGTTCCTGTGATTACTCTTCCTCTTCTACCATTATCAAATAATGCATCTACAGATTCTTGAAGCATTCTCTTTTCATTTCTCACAATTATATCTGGAGCTTTAAGGTCCATTAATCTTTTTAAACGGTTATTTCTATTTATAACTCTTCTATATAAATCATTTAAATCAGAAGTAGCAAATCTACCTCCATCTAATGGTACTAATGGTCTTAACTCAGGAGGAATTACTGGTATCGTGGTTAAAATCATCCATTCTGGTTTGTTTCCAGTCTCTATAAATGACTCAATTAGTTTTAATCTTTTAATTGATCTTTCTTCTGAAACTTTCGATTTTGTCTCTTTAATTGATTTAATTAAGGCCTCTTTTTCTTGCTCTAAATCTATTGATTTTAAAATTTCTAATATTGCTTCAGCTCCAATTCCTGCAGTAAACGACTCTTCGCCATATTCATCTTGATATTTTATAAGCTCTTCTTCACCTAAAAGCTGATTCTTTTTAAGTCCTGTTAAACCTGGTTCAATAACTATAAAGTTTTCAAAATAGAGTACTCTTTCTACCTCTTTAAGCTTCATATCTATCGCAAGGGATATTCTGCTTGGTAACGATTTTAAGAACCATATGTGAGCAACTGGAGTCGCTAAATTGATGTGACCCATTCTTTCACGTCTGACATTTGACTTTGTAACCTCAACACCACATTTTTCGCATATTATTCCTCTGAATTTCATTCTTTTGTACTTACCACAAAGACACTCATAATCCTTTATTGGTCCAAATATTCTTGCACAAAATAATCCATCCTTTTCAGGTCTAAAAGTTCTGTAATTTATTGTTTCAGGCTTTTTAATTTCTCCATAAGTCCAAGATTTAATTTTTTCAGGACTAGCAAGAGTTATTTTTATACTATTAAAATTTTGGGCTTCTGAAATTTCTGAAGATTTAAATAGATCTGTTAATTCTTTACTCATATTAATTTAGTTCCACATTTAGTGCTAGAGATTTAATTTCTTTAACTAAAACGTTAAATGACTCAGGTATACCTGATTCAAAATTTTCTTCACCTTTAACTATGGTTTCATAGACTTTAACTCTTCCAGCCACATCATCTGACTTAACTGTAAGAATTTCTTGTAGTGTATATGAAGCTCCATAGGCCTCTAATGCCCAAACTTCCATTTCACCAAATCGCTGACCTCCTAATTGTGCTTTACCCCCTAGAGGCTGTTGTGTTACCAAACTGTAAGGTCCAGTAGATCTTGCATGAATTTTATCTTCAACTAAATGATGAAGTTTTAACATATAAATTGTTCCGACGGTAACAGGTCTATCAAATTTCTCTCCAGTTCTTCCATCCCAAAGTGTAGTTTGACCTGAGTTTGGTAATTCAGCTAATTCTAACATTTTTGTAACATCGTTTTCTTTAGCACCGTCAAAT
>CACMYV010000041.1 GCA_902617975.1 uncultured Pelagibacteraceae bacterium | reverse complement strand
GCTGGAGCTGCTCCACCTGCTGCTGCTGGTGCTGCTGCCACTGCTGCTGCTGCTGTTACACCCCATTTTTCTTCTAATTGTTTTGAAAGTTCAGCTGCTTCCACAACAGTTAAACTTGATAAGTCATCTATAATTTTATTTAAGTCAGCCATATTAAATCTTGTCCCTGGTTATTTTTTAGTTCAGATAGATACGATTTATCAGATGTTGGTAGAGTAAAAATGAATTCACGACTAGAATTGACATGTTCTGATAAAATTACAATTTTAAGAAATGATGACATACTTGCAATAATTCAGAAAATGCTAGACTTAAGAGATGGCAAAGATGAAGTTGATGATATTGATCATTTAGGCAATAGAAGAGTAAGGTCTGTTGGAGAACTCGTAGAAAATCAAGCTCGTATAGGTGTTTACAGAATGGAAAGAGCTATAAAAGAGAAAATGACAACCTTAGATGTTGAGTCAGCAATGCCACAAGATTTAATTAATGCTAAACCTTTAACAATTTCTCTTAAAGACTTCTTTGCTACATCACAACTATCACAGTTCATGGATCAAACTAATCCACTCTCTGAAATCACTCATAAGAGAAGAGTATCAGCTTTAGGACCAGGTGGATTAACTAGAGAAAGGGCTGGATTTGAAGTTCGTGATGTTCATCCAACGCACTATGGAAGAATTTGTCCAATAGAAACACCAGAGGGTCCAAACATAGGTTTAATTAACAGTTTATCAACTTATTCAAAAATTAATAAATACGGTTTCATTGAAAGTCCATATAAAAAGGTAAAAGATGGAATAGTTCAAAGCAACATAGAATATCTATCAGCAATGGAAGAAACCAAGTTTACTATTGCTCAAGCTAATTCATTAATTGATAAAAATGGAAAATTTACTGAGGAACTGGTCTCCTGTAGGCAGAATTTAAATTTTATTTTAGCTAAACCTGAGAATATTGATTATATTGATGTATCACCCAAACAACTCGTGTCAGTTGCTGCCTCACTAATTCCATTTTTGGAAAATGATGATGCTAATAGAGCATTAATGGGATCTAACATGATGAGACAAGCAGTTCCTTTATTAAAACCAGAAGCACCACTTGTTGGAACAGGTATCGAAAGTGATGTTGCTCTTGACTCCGGTGTTACTATTGTTGCAAGACGAGATGGTGTTGTTGATAAAATTGATGGTAAAAGAATAGTTATCAAAGCTTCTGGAGAAAAAGATTATTCTAAATCAGGTGTAGATATTTACAATTTACAGAAATTTAAAAGATCTAATCAAAATACATGCATAAATCAAAAACCATTAGTAAGAGTAGGTGATAAGGTAAAATCTGGTGATATTATAGCTGACGGTCCATCCACTAAAGTTGGAGAGTTAGCCTTGGGCAAGAACGTAACTGTAGCTTTCATGCCTTGGCAAGGATATAACTTTGAAGATTCAATATTAATCTCTGAAAGATGTGTAACAGATGACGTTTTTACTTCCATCCACATTGAAGAATACGAAGTAATGGCTAGAGATACAAAATTAGGAGAAGAAGATATTACTAGAGACATACCCAATGTTAATGAAGAGTCATTAAAAAATTTAGATGAATCAGGAATAGTTTACATAGGAGCAGAAGTAAAGCCAGGAGATATTTTAGTAGGTAAAGTTACTCCAAAAGGAGACACTGCATCTGGCCCTGAAGAAAAACTACTAAGATCAATATTTGGTGAAAAAGCAATTGATGTTACCGATACATCTTTAAAAATGCCAAGTGGAAGCGGTGGTATTGTAGTAGATGTTAGAGTGTTTAACAGACATGGCATAGATAAAGATGAGAGATCAATAACTATTGAAAGGGCAGAAATTGAAAGTGTTCAAGAAGACAAAAAAGTCGAGGAAGAAATTTTAGAGAGAAGTATAAAACAGAGACTATCTTCAATATTAAATGGAACAAAAATTAGTAAAAAAATCAAAGATGTCGGCGAAAATACAGTTTTGTCTGAGGAAATAATTAACAACATCCCTATTTCTGATCTTTTTAAAATATCAATGGAAGATCAGAATAAACAACCTTCTATCTCTCAAATCAAAGATCAATACAACAGCGCCAAACAAGATATTCAAGACAGATTTGAAGATAAAGTTTTAAAAATTAGACAAGGAGATGATTTGTTACCAAGTGTTATGAAAATGGTAAAAGTTTTTGTAGCGATAAAAAGAAGATTAAGACCAGGAGATAAGATGTCAGGAAGGCACGGTAATAAAGGAGTTG
>CACMYV010000040.1 GCA_902617975.1 uncultured Pelagibacteraceae bacterium | reverse complement strand
TATAAAAGTAAAAGTATCAAAATCAGCTGGATCAAATTTAACAACTGTTAAAGAGATAAAATCAGAAATAAAATCAGAAAATACAAAACTAGATAATATCAGTGGGACTGAAGTTCCATCACCTATAATAGGAACAGCTTATTTAGCACCAGAACCAGGAGGTAAAAAATTTGTAGAGGTAGGAAAAAAAATTAACAAAGGTGATACAATTATGATTGTTGAAGCTATGAAAACAATGAATCATGTGCCCTCTCCAATAGCTGGTACAATAAAAAAAATTTGTGTTGAAGATGGTCAGCCTGTTGAATATGGACATACCATTGCGATAATTGAATAATAATGTTCAAAAAAATTCTTGTTGCAAATAGAGGTGAGATAGCCGTTAGAGTTATTAGAGCCTGTAAGGAATGGGGTATTCAGACAGTTGCTATTCATTCTGACGTTGATAGAAATAGCATGCACGTTCGATTAGCTGATGAAAGTATATGTGTTGGACCTCATCAAGCTGCAAATAGCTACTTAAATATTCCAGCTATTATGTCAGCTATTGAATTGACAAATTCTGAAGCTGTTCATCCAGGATACGGTTTTTTGTCTGAAAATTATGAATTTGCAAAAATCCTTGAACAAAACAAAATTAAATTTATTGGCCCGTCTTCCTCATTGATTAAAATGATGGGTGATAAAATTGAAGCAAAAAAAATTGCAAAAAAATACGGTCTTCCAGTAATTCAAGGATCTGAAGGTGGCGTATCTGATTTTGATGAAGCAAAAAAAATATGTAGAGAAATTGGTTATCCGGTACTGATAAAAGCAGCTGGTGGTGGTGGTGGAAAAGGCATGAAAGTTGTTAGAAAACAAGATGAGTTTGAAAACTTATTTTTGACTGCAAAAACTGAGGCAAAAAAATTTTTTGGTAATGATGAGGTATATATTGAAAAATTTTTTCAAAATCCAAGACATATCGAAGTTCAAGTATTGTCTGGCAAGAATAGAACTGTGCATCTTCATGAAAGAGATTGCTCTATTCAAAGAAGACATCAAAAATTAATTGAGGAGACACCCAGTCCTTTACTAAATGATCAAATAAGAAAGGATCTTTTTGATAAAACTGTAAAAATGGTAAGCCAAATTGGATATGAGGGTGCAGGGACGGTAGAATTTATTTTTGAGGATGGAAAATTTTATTTTTTAGAAATGAATACTAGAATACAAGTTGAACATCCAGTAACAGAAGTAGTAACTGGAATAGATTTGATAAAGGAGCAGATCTGGATCGCATATGATGGCAATACTGCCTTAAAACAGGAAGATATTAAGCCAAGAGGTCACGCAATTGAGTGTAGAATAAATGCTGAAGATGTGAGTAATAATTTCCAACCCTCACCAGGAGAAATTACAATGTGTCATCAACCTTCAGGTTTTAGAACAAGGGTAGATGGAGCTATATTTCAAGGCTACAAGGTAACTCCATACTATGACAGCATGATTTGCAAAGTAATATGTCATGGAAGGAATAGAACTGAAGCAATTCAAAGAATGCGAAGATCCCTTGATGAATTTGTTATAGAGGGCATTAAAACAACAATAGACTTGCATAAAATACTTTTAAACCACAAAAAATTTTTAGACTCAGATTTTAATGTGAGTTGGCTTGATAAAGAAAAATTACTCTAAGAAAAACATTTTTTTAACCAAATATCATATATAGGATGATCAAAAGGTCTAATTGATGGAGACGAGGCGAATGTCCAATCATTAAAAATGAACACTTTGTTGTCATCTTTGTTTACCGTATCTCTTACTTGCATGTATGCTGTGACTTCCGGATCGTCATCAAATTTTGAATTATTACATTTAAGAATGTTTATAGATAGATTTTTAAATTTATATTCTTTCCCAACCTTAATCTCTATAATGTCACTCTGAGAGTTTACTTTGTCTAATATTGTTAAAACAGCATAATTTTCTGTTCGTGAATTATTTTCACTTAAAGAATTGATCATTAACAAATAATAAGAAAAAAAAACAAGTATATAAACTTTAGCTTTTCCAAGAAATATATTTTTTGTTCGAAGCATTTTTACTTTTGTTTTTATTTGGATGATAGGAATTTTCTGTTCCTGTTTGATTTGGCATATGCTCTTTTTGCCAACTATATTTGTCTAATTCGTGACTGTTTTCAATTTTATTTCCTGTATGATGCATCCAAGAATACCATTCACTTGGTATTTTTGATGCTTCAACTTCCCCGTTGTAAATAACCCATCTTTTTCCTGACTTGCTCTCATAATATTTGTTACCTGAATTATCTTCGCCGACTAATTTTCCAAATAAAATTGTATTTAGTCTTGTGCCAAATGTTTGTTTGTTCCACCAAGTAAAAATTTCTTTAATCATTTTATTCAAATTTTTTTCAATTTATAATTGTAAATTTACAATTAGACTATAATCGAAAAATGTATATACATAAATCTTACCAAGATTCAATTTACAAATAGGATTACAATGGCAAAATATTTAGTTGAAACATATTACACATGTAGCTTTAAAGTATCTCATTATTTAGATGATATTAA
>CACMYV010000039.1 GCA_902617975.1 uncultured Pelagibacteraceae bacterium | reverse complement strand
TAGATTTGGTTCCATTACAACTGGATAAGGCACTTCTTCAAAAGAAGGAACTCTTACAAACTTAACTTTTTGAGACAAAAGGAATAAATTTTAAAACAAAGAACTGATTAAAATAACTTTCTAAAATTGATAGTTAAATTATTCAAAAAGGTATCTTTGTCATTTCTATAATGATCTAAACTTACATTTAAATTTAAATCATTTTTTAAATTCATACTAAAGCCTAGTGTTGCTTGACCGTGATAAGTGTCCTGATCAGCAATTGCATTAGCATAAATGGTTGATGCATCATTAATATAATATGCCTCAGATAATGAATTTTCGGTTGTACTTTTTCCAAATTCAAATTTAAATAGCTGAGTTATTATTCCACTTTCTATTTCAACAGACTTTGAATAGTTATAACCTAACGATAAAGTTGCACTTTTGACATTTTGATCGTCATAAAAAATGGAATCTGCGTCACCACTTTCTGTATAGTCATCAAGCATAGTATATCCTAGATCTAACCTTGAGTAGTAGCTTGTGTTTACTCCTTCAATAATATATTCCTTACTAGGTTCAAATAAATAAGTAAAACTTCCATATATTTGTTTACCATCTCTTATACCTTTGTTTTGTCCACCATCTACTGATCTTTTTAGATCTACTTCCATCTCCCCTAATGCAATTGCAGTCTCAATATAGGTCCTTTCTTTTAATTTTATGCTTCCATATCCAATTATAGAAGTTGATGATGCATCCATGTTAGCTTCATTACTTCCAACCTGAGTTTTTTGCCAAGATTGACTAACTGCCATTCCAAAAGTTCTAGCAGCACTAATTTTCTTATCGATACCAAAAGTTAAACCATCGCTATGTATATCTTGTCCCAGATTTTCTTCTCTATGACCTATTCTTCCAAACGAAATATTTCCTTCAGACCATGCGGCCCATTTTTTAGTCTCTTTTTTGGGTTTTAAGTATTTAATTGCTAATGCATCGAATATTCTGTCTGCAAATGGATCGTTTAAATTCATTGCTAATTCTATGTTTTGATTAAAAGAATTATTTTGCATTGGTCTTATAAAGTTCATTCTACTATTAACTCTATTCATTGATTGAGACATTGAATTGATAGCAGCTGCAGTTTGATTTTTAATTAGTGTTTTTACTGTTTTGTTAAAAATTCTTCCCTTTTTAGTAATAAAGTTAAGTGCAGTTTTGCTAGATATACCGGCGTATGAATTTCCGGCAGTATCATCAAACGCGGTTGCAGCTATTATCAAATAATATGAAGTATTAACTTTAAAATTTTTTATTGGATCAATAATAATTTTTGAAGTACCTGTACCTCTAACTCTATCGCTAGTTACAGCTATTGTTTCAAAAATGCTATCATCAGAACTTCTCTTAATTATTATATTCCCACTTTCAACATCTACATTTTCATCAAAGTTTAAAATTATATTTGATGAAACAGCTACATTGGCCGCATTATCTGCAGGAGTGGAAGTACTTAAAGTAGGATTAGCTGTATCAACTGTTGTAAAACTTAATGCAGTTGTACTTGAAATACCGGCATAAGAATTACTTGAACTGTCATCAAAAGCAGTACTATCAATTAAAACGTAATACTCGGTCGAACCATCAAAATCAGATGCTGGATTTATAGTAATTACTGTACCACTACTTCCACCTCCAATCATAAGTACTCTACTATTTCCAGTTACTTTGTTGCTTGTAACATCAATAGTTTCAACAGTACTGTCATCTGAGGTTTTTTTAATTGTTATGTTACCGCTTTCAGTATCAACAGTTTCGCTAAAAGTAAGAACTATGTTCGCATCCACAGCTACATTGGTTGCATTATCAGATGGACTAGACGAACTTAAAGTTGGTGCCGTTGTATCAACAGTTGTAAAACTTAATGCAGTTGTGCTTGAAATCCCTGCGTATGAATTACTTGAACTATCATCAAAAGCTGTAGCATCAATTAAAACATAGAACTCTGTTGATCCAGCTAAATTGGATGATGGGTTAACAGTAATTTGAGTTCCCCCACTACCAGTTACTTGATTGCTTGTAACATCAATAGTTTCTATTGTGCTATTGTCAGACGTTTTTTTTATAGTAATATTTCCACTCTCAACATCTACATTTTCATCAAAATTAAGAACAATATTTGCATCGACTGCAACATTGGTTGCATTATCAGCAGGAGTAGATGAGCTTAGAGTTGGTGCCGTAGTATCTGCAGCTGTTCCAAAAAATTCAATTTCATTAATTTGGTGCATACTGCCAGAAACAATTGAACTCACATAATATCTAAAATATGAATATGCTGATGGAGTATTGTAATCAACACCGCCACCTTCATATAAACGTACTTGTAATCGTGTTGAACCCCACGGGGAGGTTCCATTATTATTGTAGACATAAATATCTGTCCAATTCGATCCATCATTTGAACCTTGTATCTTCCATACGTCTGGGTCTCTGCTAGGAACATCATTTCCTGATGTAATTGTAAAACTATCGAGGACGTACGCTTGTGAAAAACCTACTTGTATCCATTGCGTGGGTCCGTTACAGCACCATTTATCATTTGATGCTCCAACTTTATTATCAAATACATTATATGCCCCTTCAGCATGCCAATAATTTTCACTACTGGCACTAATTGAGCTCCAATTCCAACCAAGATT
>CACMYV010000038.1 GCA_902617975.1 uncultured Pelagibacteraceae bacterium | reverse complement strand
ATTCTCTTTGAAAAACATATAACCCTGATGATACAATAATGAAAAGACCGATAAAAGTATATTTATCAGGAAAATCCGAAAACACATAATACCCCAAAATAAGGTTAGTAATTATCTCAAAATAACCAAATGGTGCTAATTTTGAAGCATCAGCGTAACGAAGTGATAAAATAATTAATATATGGCCTAAACAGGCAAATATACCCATTAAAGCCATCCAAGACCATTGAATTGGAGTAGGATTAATCCAAACAATAGGAACAAAAAAAGATGCGATAATAGCCCCTACTACGCCCGTAATCAGCAATGTGAGCAAAGGACTATCTGTTGAATGTAATTTTCGAGTTATTATTAGATAAAAGCCGTAAAAACAGCCAGTTCCAACAGCTGCTATACTAGCAAGATTGATCTCTATAATTCCAGGTCTTATGACAACTAAAACACCAATAAAACCAACTAAAACAGCAGTCCACCTTCTATATCCAACTTTTTCGTTAAGTAAAAATGGAGAAAGAGCAGTTGTAACCAATGGAGCAACGAACGCCAATGTTAATGCTTTTGCCATTGAGATTACAGAAATGGAGTAAAAAAAACATATATTTGCAAAAAATAAAGACAAACCTCTAATTATTTGTAATTTGATATTTTGAGAAAACTTCAATTGTTCCCTAAAAAATAAAAACATAAAAAAAGTTGTGAATACAACTGTAAAAAAATATCTAGCCCAAGTTATTTGAAAGAAAGATAAATCGGATGACAAATATTTTGCAATAGCATCCATAAAGGGCAAAACCATCCATGCGGATAAATTTAAAAATATTGCTTTCATTTAAGCGAAATATTTAAGGGCGATAAATACTGTAATTGGCACTGTAACCAGTGACATTAAAGTAGAAACAACAATAGTGCTGGAAATATTATCTACATTTTTTTTTGGTGAATACATTGAAGCAACCAAATAACATAATATTGCACTGGGCATTGAGGATTGAATTAGTAAAACTCCAGCTGCAAAACCAGATAAATTAAAAAATTTTATAATAAAAAAACCTACAATTGGACCAAGAATTACTCTACCAATTGATGTTATAATTGAGTCTCTCAAAGAAAATACTTTCATTTGGGTTAAAGCAATGCCTAAAGACATTAAAATCATTACAATCATTGCATAAGATAAAAGCATTGTTGTATTAATCACAAAAACTGGCATTTCTTTGCCGTAGTATAAAAAAATAACGGTCAAAATAATTGTATAGAAAGAAGGACTTTTTGCGATTATTGAAAAATCAAATTTTCTTTTTGCAAGAAATATATTGGCAGTAAAATGTAAGAGTATTACCAAGGATGATATAGCTGCAGCTACACCCATCCCCAATTTACCATAAGCAAAAAGACATATTGGTATACCCATATTACCTGTATTAGGTAAAAAAAAAGTAGGTAATTCTCTAATATAATCTTTTTTCATAAGAATTAAAAAAACAAGACCAATTAAAGCAAATGATGAAAGTAATATTAACGCGTAGATAAAATATTCAGCAAATATATCAAATGTAACACCTGTAGAGGTAAGAGAAAAAATTACTAAAGCTGGAGTTCCAAAATTTCCAGCATAAGATGTTATAAACGAAGTATCGAAATTTGGATTTTTTTTCCCTAATAAAAAACCAATTCCAACAATAAAAAATACAGGAAATAGAACTTCAAAGAGCTTTAAATAAAGTTCCATTTAAAAAAGTCTTAATAATATAGGGTTTTTAATGATATTTTTATTTGATTTAAAAGATTTAATACATTTCTGATAATCCTTTTCTAAGGATTTGTGAGTTATAATCACAATAGAGGCTGTTTTATTTTTATTATTTGGTATTTGTATTAATCTTTGAACAGAAATTTTATTTTTTGCAAATTTTTTAGTGATTTCAGATAGTACACCCGGTTTATCTTTAACTTCAAGCCTAATATATAAAGCATTGGAATAATTATCCGTATTATAAATTGATGGAGATTTTCTTTTATTATCTGAAATCCCAAAAGGGTATTTGATATTTCCACGTAAAATTGACAAAAGATCAGACATTAAAGCAGATGATGTTGGGCCAGGCCCAGCACCTTCTCCTTGCAAAACACTCTCCCCTACTGGATTGCCTTCAATTATAACAGCATTCATAACACCATTTACATTTGCGATGTAAGTATTTTTTTTAATTAAACACGGATGAACTCTTTCAAATAATTTATTATTAACAATTTCTGTTATTCCCAATAATTTAATTTTATAATTTAATTGATTTGCAATTTCTAAATCCTTGTATTCTATATTTTCAATACCCTCCATTAAACATTTAGAATTTGAAACTTTATTATTAAATGCTAAAGCAGAAAGAATTTTAACTTTAGCTAAAGCATCGTAACCATTTAAATCTAATTTTGGATTACCTGGTTCAGCATAACCTAATAGTTGAGCTTTTTTTAATACAGTTGAAAAGCCAGACTTAGTGTCTTCCATTTCAGATAATATATAATTACAAGTGCCATTTAATATTCCATATACTTTACTTATCTTATTAGTTGCTAGACCTTCTTTAATGGTTCTTAATACAGGGATTCCACCTCCTACTGACGCTTCAAATTCTAAATTAACTTTATTTTTTTCAGCAAGTTTAGAAAGATTATTACCGTGTTTAGAAATTAATGCCTTATTAGGAGTTACAACATGAATTTTATTCTTAAGTGCAAATTCTAC
>CACMYV010000037.1 GCA_902617975.1 uncultured Pelagibacteraceae bacterium | reverse complement strand
AATATATCAATAAATATGAATGTAAAAAAATTTTACAGTACTTCTGGGTGGAAAATAAATAAAGGGAAAACAAAAGATGCAATATTATTTGAAGATTTAAGGACTAATTCTAAAGAATATGTTTCAAATTGTAGACTTAGAATTTTAAGATATATCCCAAAAAAAGGAGCTAATCTTCTAGATTTTGCTTCTGGACCAATACAATATAAGGAATATTTAAAATATTCTCAAAATTTTAAAAAAAGGCATTGTGTCGATTTTTCAAAGACAGCAATTAATGAAGCTAAAAAAAAATTAAAAAATAAGGGTAAATATTATCATAAGGATTTTTTAAAGATGAATTTTAAAAAAAATTATTTTGATTGTGTTATTAGTTTACATACTATTTATCATATAAACAAAGCTAAACAATCAACTGTGATAAGAAAATTGATTAATATATCAAAAAGAAACTCACCAATAATTATTGTTTATAGCAATCCTAATACTTTAATAAATAAATTTAAAAATCTATTGAGAAAAAAGAAGAAAACAAAAAAAAATAAAATTTATTTTTATTGTCATAATTTAAAATGGTGGAGTCAATTTAAAAATATTGCAAATATTAATTTTTTTCCATGGCGATCTTTTAGCACGCAGCATCAAAAAATGCTATTTCCAGATAACTTAATTGGAAAGTATTTAATGAAAATATTATTTAAATTAGAAGATATATTCCCTAATTTCTTTGTAAAAAATTTTCAATACCACACAATTATTATTAAAAAGAAATAGAATTTTCTTTACTGAAATAATTTGTTGATATAGCCTTTGGTATTATGTTGAAAAAAAATGATCTGTTAAATATCAGAAAAAATATACTTAATTCAATTAATCACGCAGATTCTGGGCATCTTGGTCCTTCATATTCTTGCGTAGAAATGATTTATGTTATTTTAAAAAAATACGTGAATTTAAAAAAAAAATTTAGAAACAAGTTTATATTATCAAAAGGCCATGCGGCTCCAGCATTTTATGCAGTATTAGATCATCTAAAGCTATTAAAGAAAAATGAATTAAACACATTAAGAAAATTCAATAGTCGACTGCAGGGACATCCTGATAAAAAAAAATTAGCTTACGTTGATTCTGGGACTGGAGCTTTGGGCCAAGGACTTTCCGTCTCTATTGGTTATGCACTCTCGGCAAAGCTTAAAAATAGAGAAAATTATGTTTTTTGTATTTTAGGTGATGGTGAGTTACAAGAGGGTCAAACATGGGAAGCAGCTATGTATATAGGAGTAAAAAGATTGAAAAATGTGATAACACTCATAGATGCAAACAAATTTCAAAATGAATATTCTGTGAAAGATACATTGGAAGAAATAAATATAAAAAAAAAATGGCAAGCATTTGGTTTTAATTTTTTCAAAATCAATGGACACTCATTAAAGGATATTGATAACACTATTAAAAAATGTATGAATAAAAAAATTAACAAACCCTGTGTAATTTACTGTGATACCATAAAAGGTAAAGGGGTAAGTATATTTGAGAATAATAACAAATATCATTCAATAAAGAAACTAAGTACAGAAGAATATGAAACAGCAATTAGGGAGCTAAGTATAAAGTGAATTATTCACAATCAATAAGAGACGCATTTGGTATAGCTTTAGTTCAAGAGGCGAAAAAAAATAAAAATATATTGGCTATTAGTTGTGATTTAAAAAATGCTTGTAAACTTAACTATTTTTTTAAAAAATATCCCAAAAGATCATTTGAAATTGGAATTGCTGAAGCTAATGCAATTGGAATTGCGGCTGGATTATCTATGGATGGATTTAGACCTTTTGTGGCAAGTTTTGGCTCTTTTATAACTGGTAAAAATATAGAAATAAGAACCTCTATAAGTTACAACAAAGCTCCAGTAGTTATAGTCGGAACGCATGCAGGATTAATTGGTTCTGATGGAGCAACCCAATCTGCTTTACAAGATATTGCAGTAATGAGATCAATTCCAAATATAGAAGTTTTTCAACCGTGCTCGCCATATGATGCTAAACAGATTTTAAAATATGTTTGTAGAACTAGAAGACCAACCTACTTAAGAATTGCTAGAAACGAAATTAAAGAATTTTTAGATAAAAAACATTTTTTTAAAGTTGGTATGGTTAATGAAATATTAAAAGGAAGTAATATTCTCGTAATATCGTCGGGGCCTATGGTTAGAAATTGTCTTGATGCAATTAAAAGAGTTAATGCAAAAAATGGTTTATTAAATATCTCATCTTTGAAGCCTCTAAATGAAAGGCTTTTAATAAGAATTATACAAAAGTATAGGAAAATCTTAACTGTTGAAGATCATTCAATTTTTGGAGGATTGGGTTCTATAGTAAGTGAAATTGTAACAAAATACAATTTAAAAAAACAAGTAAAGATCCATGGTATAAATGATACTTATATTAACAGTGATACACCTGGAAATTTAGAAAAACAATATCTGCTAGACTCAGATGGAATAAAAAAAATAATTCAGAATTATTAATATTAAAGAGCAATGTTTTTTATTAAATAATTGGGTTTAATTCTTAATTTTTTTGTTATTTTGCTAATACTGCTACGTGGGAATATTTTTTTTTCGCTTTTATTAAACCCATCCATTACTAATGCAGATTTTATCTTAAAATTATTTGCACCAGCAATATCTGTATTCAAACTATCTCCAATCATCAAAATCTTACTTTTTTTTATTTTTATACTCGAAAAAGCATAAGCAAATATTTCTTTATATGGTTTTCCTATATAGAGAACTCTTCCTCCTTTTTTTTCATAATATTCAGCTAATTTACCAACTTGATAGACAAATTTTCTTACTTTACCATCATAAACATATTTATCAGGGTTAATACATAACATGGGTATTTTTTTTTTTAAAAATTTATTTAGTAATGGTTTAAAT
>CACMYV010000036.1 GCA_902617975.1 uncultured Pelagibacteraceae bacterium | reverse complement strand
GGTGTATTATACATTTTCATAGTTACTGTATTTTTGTTGATTTTTTTTAGCCATTTCTCGTTTGATGACTTCTCGAGTTTTGAGCTTATAAAAAATAATAGAAATAAATTAAATAATTTGAAAAACTCTAATATAATAATAACGAGTTTATTCTTTTTACTTACAGTTATTATTTGGGTACTGCTTTTGGGATTTGGATCTCCAGTAGTATTAATTGGTGGATTTATTTTTGGTAAATGGATTGGAACAATTTTAATAGTTTTCGGCTTAACATTAGGGGCCACAATATTATATCTGTTTGCTAATTATTTCTTTAAAGAACTGATTGAAAAAAAATTTTCATTTAGATTTTCGAATTTAAAGGAAAAATTTAAACAAAATGAATTTACTTTTTTTTTAATTTACAGGTTTGTTGGAGGTATACCTTTTTTTATATCTAATATTTTGCCTACTTTATTCAATGTAAAGTTAAAAAACTTTTTTTTTGGATCATTATTGGGAATGACGCCCCAAATATTTGTTGGAGCATCATTAGGATCTGGACTAAATAAAGTTATTGAAAATAATCAAGAACCTCCAAGTCCATTGGAGATTTTAATGGATCCAGGAATATACTTGCCAATTTTTGGTATGATATTTTTAATTATTTTAGGTTTTATAATTAAAAAAAAATTTTATAAATAATATGGTGCCCTTACCCAGAATTGAACTGGAAACTCATCCTTACCATGGATGTGTTATACCATTTAACTATAAGGGCAATTTCTATTTATACTTAGTGTATAAATTAGTTTTTTTCAAATTATTGCCTTAATTTTTTTTAAAAATCAGTTATATCTTTGATTGGTAAATGATATGGGAATTCACTACGACTATAAATCGACAAGAGGAGCTAAGGCGATGGAAAAGCAGGCTAAAAGAGAAAAAAAGCTTGCTGAAAAAAGAGCAAAAAAAATAGCTAAACAAGGTGACCCTAAAAGTACAGAGGATAAAACAATACCAATCGATCAAGTAATAACTTTAGATCATCTTACTAATCCAGACAAAAAGTAATTAAAATGGATAGGAACAAGAATAAAAAAGCTAAACTCGAAGAAGCTTTGCGTAAAAACCTGAGAAAAAGAAAAATTTTTCAAAGAAAAAATAAAAAAAACAAATAAATGTCAGTACAATCAGATAAGTGGATAATCAAAATGGCGAATGAACAAGAAATGATTTCACCATTTGAAGATAAACAAATAAGGGAAGGAAAAATTTCATTTGGCGTTTCTTCTTACGGTTACGATGCAAGAGTATCAAATGAGTTTAAAATATTTACTAATGTTAATTCTGAAATTGTAGATCCAAAAAATTTTAAACCAACAAATTTTGTAACAAAAGAATCTAATGAATGTATTATTCCGCCAAATTCTTTTGTTTTAGCAAGAACAGTCGAATATTTTAAAATTCCAAGTGATGTCTTAGTTATTTGTTTAGGTAAGTCCACTTATGCTAGATGTGGAATAATTGTTAATGTAACACCTTTGGAACCAGGATGGGAAGGCCATGTGACCCTTGAATTTTCTAACACAACTCCATTACCAGCCAAAATATATGCAAATGAGGGTGTGGCTCAATTTATATTTTTAAAAGGGAATGAGAAACCCGATGTTTCATATGCCGACAGAAATGGAAAATATATGGGTCAAAAAGGGGTAACACTTCCCAAAATTTAAAATGGATAAATTTAAAATTAATGGTCCCTCTAAGATCAGAGGTGAGGTATCAATTTCAGGAAGTAAAAATGCTGCTCTACCAATCCTTGCTGCAACTTTACTTTTTGATAAAAATGTAACAATTAAAAATCTTCCACGAGTTAAAGATATAGATACAATGCTTAATTTGCTAAAATCACTAGGAAGAAAAATTAGCCTAAAAAATAATAAAAAAATCGCAACAATCTCGAAAGGGAAAAAAAATAATTTTTTTGCACCTTATTCTTTAGTTAAAACTATGAGAGCAGGAATTTTAGTTCTTGGCCCTTTATTGGCAAAAAATAAAAAAGCAAAAGTGAGTAGCCCAGGTGGCTGCAGTATAGGCGTAAGACCAATAGATATACATTTAAAAGCTATATCAAAGTTAGGTGTTAAAATACTAATTGAAAAAGGATATGTTATTGCAAAAGCTCAAAAAGGACTAGTTGGTTCAAAAATAAGATTTTCAAAAATATCTGTCGGAGCTACCGAAAATTCAATTCTTGCTGCTTGTCTTGCAAAGGGAACAACAACAATAAAGAATTGTGCTATAGAGCCTGAGATAAAGGATCTAACAAATTTTCTTAAAACGGCTGGTGCCAATATTAAATGGATTGGTAAAAGAACTTTAAAAATACAGGGCGTTAAAACATTAAAAAGTATTACTTACTCAATCATGAATGATAGAATTGAAGCGGGTACTTTTTGTGTTGCCGCATGTTTGAATAGTGGAAACTTAAAAATTAAAAACTTCGAGCCAAAAATTATTAATACAGAGATAAATTTACTTAAGAAAATTGGTGCAAAGATAAAAACCACAAAAAATACAATTCAAATTAAGGGACCAAAAAAAATTAGAAGCTTGGATATTTTAAAAACTGGAGAATATCCAAACTTCCCCACTGATTTGCAAGCCCAAATTATGGTATTATTAACTAGAGCAAATGGGAAAAGCACAATAGAAGAAAACATATTTGAAAACAGATTTATGCATGTTCCAGAATTAAAAAGATTAGGCGCTAAAATAAATATTAAAGGAAACAAGGCAATTATTGAAGGAACTGATAATCTAGAGGGAGCTGAGTTGATGTCTAGTGATTTGAGGGCATCAGTAGCTTTGGTTTTAGCAGCTTTTATATCGAGAGGAACATCTATTATAAATAGAGTATATCATTTAGACCGAGGTTACGAAAAAATTGAAAATAAACTAAAAAAAATCGGGGTAAAAATTAAAAGAATATCTTAGTGAATAATTTTTTAAAGAAGGTAATCGCTCAATCTCCTGATGACTTACAAATAATATCAGCAATATGTGCAGAGTCTAAAGTAAAAATTTCTGATATAAAATATTTGCCGTCTAACAAAATTTTTTTACTTTCTGTTTTAAGAATAGACAAGGAGACAGATAGTAACAAACCTATTAATAGTGTTATAAAATTTGAATTTATTGAAAGTTCCAAGTCTAAAAACATTAATCAGTCCAATCCAGATTTAACTTTAGAGTTATTTGCAATTGATATTTTTAAAAAGAAAGAAAATTTTGAAATAGTACTGTTATTTTCAAAAAATAGAATTATAACACTGTCGACAGAAGTTATTGATGTAACGTTAGAAGACCAAAAAATTGAAAATGATAAAAGTAATTAATTGTAAGAAAAAAAATTATAAAAGTAAATTAGTGTCTTTTTTGGATAAAAGAAGATCTGGAAAG
>CACMYV010000035.1 GCA_902617975.1 uncultured Pelagibacteraceae bacterium | reverse complement strand
TGATGGAGTTAAGAAACTTTTACTTAATCATCAAAATTCTTCTTTACAAAAAGAACTTGAAAATTGTACAGAGGAAATAAGACTTAAAAGTCTCAAAAAAGATTACAAAGAGACTGGTATAAAAGCAAATAACGATATACTTGATGATGATTTAACTATTATTGGAATTGGGCATTGAAAATCATAGAGCAAAATTTTAATACAGATTATAGTAAACAAATATAAGATAAATCAAATACGTTAGTTAATACTGCTGGGGATAGCAAGCTAAGTGACGACTTAACCTTAATATCTATAGGCAAATAACAATCTATGTTAAATAAACCCGCGATCAAATATCATATATATTAAGTATATCTTAAAAAATATATTTCATGTGTGAGTGAAAAAAATCTTAAAATTGGAATAATTGGTGCTGGTATACAAGGTGTTTGTAATGCTTTGTTTCTTCAAAAAAAAGGTTTTCAAGTTACTCTTTTTGATAGAGAGGAGCCAGGAAGTGCAGCATCATATGGAAATGCGGGTCATTTTTCCCCATATGCATCTGTGCCTTTAAATAGACCCGATGTAATTGCTGATGTTCCATCTATGTTAATTAGCTCAAGAGGACCCCTTGCTTTAAAATGGAATTATGTACCAAAAATGATCCCATGGTTTGCTAGATTTATCTTAAATTGCAGGCAAGAAAAAATGATGCACACAGCTAAAAATATGCATCAAATTTTAGATCTGTCATTACCAGCATTCGATGAATTATTTGAAGAAATTGATCTCGATGGATTAGTAGAAAATAATGGCATTCTCTATGTTTGGACTGATCAAAATATGAAAAGTAGAGAATTAGAAATTAGAATTAGAGATCAATTGGGAGTAAAACAACAGTTAGTTAACAAAAAAGAAATTCATGATTTAGAACCAAACTTAAAACCATTTTATCATGGTGGGGTTTTTTATGATTATGCAAGGCATGCAAGAAATCCAAGAAAAATTTTAATTAAGTTATTTGAAAACTTTGTTAACAAAGGTGGAAAATTTTTAAAATTAAATATTCAAGATATCGATTTTGATGAAGAAAAGCCTGTTTTAAGAACAGAAACACAAAGATTTATCTTTGATAAACTAGTTATTGCATGTGGAGCATTTTCAAAAAGATTAACTGATAAATTACATGAAAACATTCCTTTAGATACTGAAAGAGGATATCACGTTCATTTTAAAGACTATGATCACTTAATTTCAAGACCCATTGTTTATGCAAATAGAGGTTTTGGAATGACACCAATGGAACAAGGATTGCGTGTTGTTGGAACAGTAGAATTTGGAGGTTTGGAAAATTCTCCATCTAATTTAAAAGTATCTAGCTTATAAACATTTTCATTTTTATGTTTGACTATTGCAAGAGGAGTAGAAGATGATGAATATTCAACAAAATCCTTTCCTTTTCTCAACAAAGCTGGTTGATGACCTGCATTTGCAATTTCAATAATATCTGTTTTAATGTTATAGCACCCGACTATTGAAGTTATAAAAGTACCTGGTGGATTAGTTTCATTTAAATCATTGTTCATTTCAAGTAGGATTTCATTAGGTTTAAATTTTAATCTAGAAAAAATTTTAAATAAAGTAATTGCCTTTGCCATAACCATACCAGCATTAACTCCTTTGCCAGAAACATCTGATAATGTGAAATAAACAAGATCATCATGTAAATAAAAATCATAAAAATCTCCTGAAATTTCTCTGGCTGGAATATTTAGTCCATAAATTGGATAATTAGATAAATCTCTATTTGGCATTAAACGTTTCTGCACATTCATTGCTAATTTAATTTCAGATGAAACTCTGTTTTTCCATTTATTTTTTTGTTTTTCACTTTGTTCTAATTTTTCCATCAAAAAATTGTATTGGGTGCCAATAATACCACTATCAGTAAATGGATCTTGGGGTGCTCTTAATGAATAATCTTCGGTTTTTGCTTGATTGGTTAGTACTTCGAGTAATTCGTGAGTATCTGTTGATGCGTTATGTTCTGATATATTTAAACCAAGCTCCTCTTGGATTTTACCTACTCGAAGTGGATAAATATAATTTATAGATTTAAAAATTATGTATGAAGCAAAAAAGCAAAATCCACCAATGCTAAATGTTCCTATGATTTGAATTGTTAATTGTTCTAATCTTGTTTTATCTAATCCCATCATTTCGAAATCCCCAAATATCGCAACTGATATAGTCCCCCACATACCTCCTACTAGATGAACAGGTATAGCACTAACAACATCATCAATTTTTAATTTCTCTAATAAAATAATTGTTGAGCCTGATAAAATTCCTCCAATTGCTCCAATATATATTGCTTCTGATGGATTAACATAAGCGCAACTTGCTGTAATCGAAACTAAACCAGCCAAAGGACCTGTAATCATAAATAATGGCTCTGGTTTTTTCATTACGATAATACCCATTGCACTTGAAAAGATTAAACCAAATGATGCTGATAAAAAGGTATTAATTAATATCAGTGGAATTTTTAAATCCATTGCTCCATTTGCGCCACCATTAAATCCAAACCAACCGAACCATAAAATTAAAGCGCCAAGAGCAGCAATTGGTGTATTACTTCCTTGAAATAATTTTTTATCTTTATCTTTTCTAAATCTGCCCGTTCTACTTCCAATAATGAGTAATATTGCTAATGCCACCCAACCTCCAACAGAATGAACAACAGATGCGCCAGCAAAGTCTAAATAACCCATCTTACCTAGCCAACCAAATTTTACTGTTGGATTCGTAAAATCAAAAGCCCACGCCCAATGACCTACTATTGGGTATAAAATTCCTGAAGTTACAAAAGTAATTATTACGTAAGAGAAAAACCTAAGTCTTTCAGCAACAGCTCCAGATATGATAGTTGCTGCTGTTGCAACAAACATTGCCTGAAATACAAAATATGTTTGATAACCAGCTACCTTGGTTGTAAAAAAATAAAATTTATTACCAAACAAGCCCATCACACTGGTTCCATACATTAATGCAAAACCAAAGGCCCAAAAAGTAACTACGGCTATTCCAAAATCTGTAATATTTTTAAGAGCAACGTTAATGCTATTCTTGCTTCTTGATAAACCAGATTCTAAACACATAAATCCAGCCTGCATCAAGAAAACTAAAATAGCGCAAATTAATAACCAAAATGTATCTAAATTCGCTTGTAGTACAGCTTCTAATCTAAACTCTGTTGCTTTGATAGCTCCCTTACTTGTGAGCTCTAACTGACTTATTTTAGACTGTAGCTTATCAACCAAAATTTGGAGTTCAGCTACAGTCATAAAATTTTTTTTAATCTATAAGTTTTCTTGCTTCTTCAGCGTCTGTAATTATGCCATCAACACTAATTACTTTAACTACTTCAAATCCAGTACCTAAAATTGCATTTTTATATTCATCCTCAGATAAATTTGATTTATCTGCAAAAGTAGATACCGCAACCCCTTCTGGCCAAGAAACATTAACTGTAGCATCAGGACAAGCCTTTTGTAATGCTTCAGTGACCATTTTTTGACACTTGATACATATCATACCATTTACTTGTGCGATTTGCGT
>CACMYV010000034.1 GCA_902617975.1 uncultured Pelagibacteraceae bacterium | reverse complement strand
AAAAATAATTATTTTTTAATGATATTACCTGATGATTTAATCATGAAAAAGAATTGTTCAAAAGATATGGTTAAAATTCACAAAAAATATAAAGCATCAGTTATGGCGAGCATGAAAGTAAAAAAAAATAATGTAGATCGTTGGGGAATTTATTCAATAAATAAAAACTATGATAAATCAAATTTTAAAATATCTGATGTAATTGAAAAACCAAATGCTAAAGATGCTCCTTCTAACAATGCAGTTATTGGAAGATATATATTGCCAAAAAAAATTTTTAATTATTTAAAAAATCAAAAAAAAGGAAAAGGCGATGAAATTCATATAACAGATGCAATAAGACGAATGATACTAGATAAGAATTTATTTATTGGACATAAGTTTAAAGGCAATTATTTAGATTGTGGATCTATGAATGGTTATATAAGTTCTGGAATTGAAATTTCCAAAATATGAAAATTTGCATGATAGGTTCAGGTTATGTTGGCTTAGTTAGTGGCGCTTGTTTTTCTGATTTAGGTAATACAGTAACTTGTGTAGATAATAATAAAGAAATCATTGATAAATTAAATAGAGGAATAATCCCAATTTATGAACCTGGCCTTCAAGAATTGATTGAGACAAATAAAAAAAAAAAAAGACTTTTTTTTTCTAAAGATATTTCTAGTTCAATAAAAAAATCTGATATTCTTTTTATATGTGTAGGTACTCCAACAAAAAATAACAAAGCTAATCTAAAATATGTTTATAATGTTGTAAAAAGTATCAAATCCAATCTCAATAAATATAAAATTATAGTAACCAAATCTACAGTTCCAGTCACTACTGGTGATAAAATAGAAAAAATTTTAAATTCAAAAAAAAATCAAAATAAATTTGATGTTGTTTCTAATCCAGAATTTTTAAGAGAAGGAGAGGCTATAAGAGATTTTCAATACCCTGATAGAGTGGTGATTGGGACTGATAGTAAAAAAGCAAATCAGATAATGAAAAATCTTTATCTTCCTTTAATAAAAAAAGGCAGCAGATACATTAATACTTCAAGAAGATCTGCTGAATTAATCAAATATGCTTCAAATGCATTTTTAGCTACTAAAATTACATTTATTAACGAAATAGCAAATTTATGTGAAAAATCGAATATTGATGTTCAGGATGTTGCAACTGGTATGGGTTTAGATGATAGAATTGGAAGTAGATTTTTAAGAGCTGGGCCAGCATACGGAGGATCATGTTTTCCAAAAGATACAAGAGCATTAGTTTCAACGGGACAAATTTTCAAAACAAACTTATCTGTTGTAAAGTCAGTAATAAATTCAAATGAAAGAAGAAATAAATTATTATTAGATAGAATCAAATCAATAATGAAAAATAAAATAAAAAATAAAAATATTACTTTTTTAGGTGTTACTTTTAAATCAGGTACAGATGATATGAGAGAATCACCATCCTTGAAAATGATTCCTTCTTTATTAAAAAGAGGTGCTCTTATAAGTTATTATGATCCCACTGGTCAGAAAAAACAATTTAAATCAAAAAATATTACCTTTTATGAAAATATAAAAGGTGCTTGTCAAAATGCAGATTTAATAATTATTCACACTGAATGGAATGAATTTAAACAACTAAATTTTAAAAAAATAACAAAAAAAAGAAATTTAAAAGTATTTGATATGAGAAACCTTTATACTCCAAAAGATATGAAGAAAAACAATATAAGTTATTTTGGAATTGGTAGATAATTAGTTAAGATCAAATATTGCATCAACTTCAACAGCAACACCCAATGGAAGGCTATTAGTACTGACAGCAGCTCTCGCATGTGAGCCAGCTTCATCAAATACACTTTTTATGAGATCTGAGGCTCCATTTATAACTTTTGGTTGCTCAGTAAAATCATCAGTAGAATTAACATATCCAGTAACTTTCAAACATGATTTAATTTTGGACAAATCATTACCACATGCTTTTTTCGCTTGAGATATTATACTTAATGCACATCTTTTAGCTGCCTCATAACCCTGTTCAGTGTTATAATCTTTTCCGAGTTTTCCCTTAATTAAATTCCCATTCTCATCAATTGATATTTGACCAGATATATATAGTAAATTTCCAGATATTCTTGTAGCAGCATATGATCCAACAGGATCATTAGCTTTTGGTAATTTAATATTTAATTTCTCTAAATTTTTATCTGCTGACATTATTTGCTTTTCTTTTTCTTTTTATTTCTATCGTATTCTTTTCTTTTCTCAATTAAAATTAATGCTTCTTCCATAGTTAATTCAACAGGATCTTTTTCTTCAGGGATAGTCGCATTTAATGATTTGTATTTAATATAAGGACCATACTGACCCTTCATGATTCTAACTGGCTTTTTATCTTCAGGGTGTTCTCCCAAATCTTTTATCATAGACGATGAAATTCTTCCTGGTTTAGCTTCAGCAATTAATGTAACAGCTCTATTTAATCCAATTGTGAATAATTCGTCCACATTTTCTAGTCTAGCAGATTTATTTTCACATTTAAGGTAAGGACCAAATCTTCCAACATTCACAGTAATATCTTTATCATTTTCAGGATTTTTACCTAAACTTAATGGTAACGAGCATAAGTATTTTGCCTTTTCTAAATCAATATTTTCAATCTCAATTCCTTTTGGGATAGAAACATTTTTTAAATTATTTTCTTCTTTCTTTAATTTTCTTTTTTTCTTTTTAGTTTTTTCATCTTCCTCTATGATTTCTTTTTCAAATTGCAAATATGGGCCAAATCTTCCATTTTTAAGAAAAATATCTTTACCTTTATCATTTTTTCCAATGAATTTAGGTTCTGCTAGTGTCAATTGTTGTGCTGCTTTAGATTTTGATAGTGGTCTTGTAAATTTGCAGTCCGGATAATTTGAACACCCAATAAAAGCACCACCTCTAAAACTATTTTTTAAACTTAATTGCCCAGATTCACAAAGCTTGCATTTTCTGTCAATATTTCCATCTTTATCGACTTCAAATATTAGTGATCCAAGACTTTCATTTAATAGGTCTAATACTTCTCTTGTTCTTTTTTCTTTCACACCTGAAACATTAGAATTAAAATCTTTCCAAAAGTTCTCTAAAACTTTTATCCAATTTTCTTTACCTGATGTTATATCATCTAATTGATCTTCTAATTTTGCAGTAAAATCATAATCAACATATTTGGTAAATAATTTTTCTAAAAAAGCAGAAAGTAATTTCCCTCTATCAGTTGGGAAAAATCTTTTATTATTTATGTCAGCATAACCTCTATTTGCTATTACTGAAATAATACTCGCATAAGTAGATGGTCTTCCAATACCTAGCTCCTCTAATTTTTTAACTAGACTTGCCTCAGAATATCTAGGCGGTGGTTGTGTATAGTGCTGTTCATCAATATGATCTTCAAACATTACATCACCTTTTTCAACTTCTGGCAAAATATTTTCATTGTCATCATCATTTTCATCGATCTTATAAAGTTTAAGGAAGCCATCAAATTTTAATGTTGAACCACTAGCTTTAAATATATTTTTATCATCATCTGAATTGATGGTAATAGTTTTTCTATCAAATTTTGCTGACTGCATTTGTGATGATAAAGATCTTGACCATATTAAATTATAAAGTTTATATTGATCAGTGCTTAAGTATTTTTTCATATCTTCTGGTCTTCTAGTTATTTCTGTTGGACGTATAGCTTCGTGAGCTTCTTGAGCATTCTTTGCTTTTTTGCCACTATAATTTAGAGGTTGTTCTGGTAAATATTTATCACCATAATTCTGCATTATAAAATCTCTGAAATATGTTATCGCATCTTTTGAAATATTAGTTCCATCTGTTCTCATATAAGTAATTAATCCTACGGTTTCACCTTCAATATCAATTCCTTGATATAGTCTTTGTGCAATTTGCATTGTCCTCGATGCTCCAAAACCAAGTTTACTTGATGCTGTTTGTTGTAATGTTGATGTAGTAAAAGGTCC
>CACMYV010000033.1 GCA_902617975.1 uncultured Pelagibacteraceae bacterium | reverse complement strand
TAGAACCTAAGATTAAAAAAAGTATCGATTTAGCCTACAATAGAATTGTTAAGTTTCATTCACTACAAAAACCAAAAAATATTAAGTATGTAGATAATTTTAAAAATAAACTTGAATATAAGCATGTGCCACTACAGTCTGTAGGTATTTATGTACCAGCTAATTTACCATCTACATTATTAATGAATGCAGTGCCTGCAAAAATTTCTGGTGTAAAAAGAATTGTATTGGCCAATCCAAAACTTAATGGAAAACTAAATCCTGCTGTTCTTTATGCAGCTAAAAAAGTTGGAATTAAGGAAATTTACTCAATGGGTGGTGCCCAAGCTATAGCAAGTTTAGCATTTATTCAAAAAGTGAATAAAATTGTTGGGCCTGGAAATATTTATGTTGCAAGAAGTAAGCGTGAAGTCTTTGGTGATGTTGGGACAGAAGGAATGGTTGCTGGACCCAGTGAAATTTGTGTTTTAGCAGATGGCAAAACTGATTTAAATCAAGTTATAACATCTATAATTGGACAAGCAGAACATGATGTAAACTCCCAGTGTATTTTAATTACAAAAGATAAAAAATTAGTAAATAAATTTAATGAAGAAATAAAAGAAAGTATAAAAAAAGTTCATAGAAAAAGAGTTGTTTTAAAAAGTTTAAAAAATAATGGATTAATTGTATTGGCCCAAAGTGATAAGCAAATAATAGAAGTAATTAATGAAGTTGCTCCAGAACACTTAGAAATTAATGTAGCTAATTATAAAAAATATTTAAATCAAATTCATAATGCAGGCAGTATTATGATTGGAAAGTATTCTCCAATGGCTGTCTCAGATTATAATGTTGGTTCAAACCATGTATTGCCAACTTTAGGATCAGCAAAATTTTCATCTGGACTAAATCTTAGTGAATTTTATAAAAAAATTAGCCATATAACACTTACAAAAAAAGGTATTGAGAAATTAGGAGAATCCGCTACACATCTCGCTGAGTATGAAGAACTAAACAATCATGCTCAAAGTATTAAATCTAGAATGAGGAGATAATAATTTGAGTAAACAGGATACGTTGGAGTTTGAAGGTGTGGTAACAGATCTTCTTCCTAATGCTATGTTTAGAGTTAAACTAGACAATGGTCATAACGTTACAGCTCACACAGCAGGAAAACTTAGAAAAAATCGTATTCGTGTTTTACAAGGTGATAGAGTAAAATTGGAAGTTTCTCCATACGACCTATCAAAAGGTCGTATAATTTTTAGATCTTAATATGGCTTCGTAGCTCAGTTGGTAGAGCAGAGCCCTGAAAAGGCTTGTGTCGCTGGTTCGAGTCCCGCCGAAGCCACCACTCTCGTGTGGTATTAATATCCATCATTATGCTTGCATTCAAAATTAAAATCTAATACCTATCCATCAGCTATTTATAGCTAATTATATAATAACAAAGAAAGAGTAACTAAAGTATGAGTACATTAAAAGGCAAAGTAAAGTGGTTCAACGGTAAGAAGGGCTACGGTTTTATTGAAAGAGAAGACGGAGAAAAAGATTGTTTCGTTCACGCGAGCGCAGTTAGAGAAGCTGGGCTAAGATTTTTGAATGAAAACGATGCTATAGAATTCGAAATTCAAGATGGCGAAAAAGGTCCAAGCGCTGTAAATTTGAAAAAATTAGGTTAATAAAATTTAATTCATCAAAAATATTTGTATAGGAATAGGATATGTTAAAAAACATAGCTATTCCTGTGCAAAGCCTTTTCTTACTTGCATTTAAAAAAAAAAATGCTACTTACACATCAATGAATAAATTCGTTATTATTAACAGAGAAATTCACAGACATCATTTTCATGCTGGCTGCAAGCTAGCTATTTAATTATTTATAAATTTTATTTTATCCACATTTAGTATAAAACAGTAGAAGGAGCACGGGTAGCTCAGTTGGTTAGAGCAGCGGTTTGTGGAACCGAAGGTCGACAGTTCGAATCTGTCCCCGTGTACCAAAAAATGAATAAAGAAAAAAAATTGTCTGCAAATACCCCTTCGGGTTTTGTTGATAGATACGGTAAAGAATTAGCGTTAAAAGAAAATTTAATTGCTAAGATTGAAGAAAATTTTTTAAAATTTGGTTTTTCTAAGCTAGAAACGCCAAGTTTTGAAATATCAGAAAATATAGGAAAATTTTTACCAGATGAAGATAGACCAAGCTCTGGTGTATTTGGTTTTCAAGAGGAAAATAATAGTTGGATATCATTACGTTATGATTTAACTGCGCCATTAGCAAGATACGTATCTCAAAATTATTTAAATATCTCAAATCCTTTTAAAAGATATCAGATTGGTAATGTATGGCGAAATGAGAAACCTGGTCCTGGTAGATTTAGAGAGTTTACTCAAGCTGATTGTGATATTGTTGGATCTAGTAATCCTTTAGCAGATGCCGAGATGTGTAATCTCTTAGCCGATACATTATGTTTCTGTGGTTTAGAAAAAAATCAATATCAAATCAAATTAAGTAATAGAAAATTAATTCAAGGACTTATTGAAAATTTAAAAATTTCAGAAAGCAAACAACAACTTACTGTTTTGAGAGCTATAGATAAGCTTGATAGAGTTGGAACTAATGGTGTTAAAGAATTGCTTACAAAAGGACGTAAAGACAAATCTGGTGATAAAACTATTGGAGCAAACCTCTCTGATAATCAAGCTGAAGAAATAGTTAGTTTTATAAATATGAAATCTTTAGATGAAATTAAATCAGCTATACCAAACAAAATAGTTGAAGATGGTGTTGATGAATTAAATAAAGTATTAGATGGAATAAGTTATTCATCTAATTTTGATCAAATAATTTTTTCTCCTGAAGTTATGAGAGGACTTGAATATTATGATGGCCCAATATTTGAGGCAAATTTAACATTTAAAGTTAAAAATCAAAAAAACCAAGAAGTGGAGTTTGGCTCAATTGGTGGAGGTGGAAGATATAATTCTTTAGTTTCAAGATTTAAAAAAGTAGACTTATCTGCAACAGGTGTTTCCATAGGCCTTGATCGTTTGTTATACGCATTAGTTCAGTTAAACAAAATCGAGGTTAAAAATTATTCACCAATAATAATATGTGTTTTAGATAAAAAATATCTCTCTAATTATTATGAATTGTTATCACAACTTAGAAATCAAAATATAAGATCCGAAATTTATCTAGGAGATTCAGGTTTGAAATCTCAATTAAAATATGCAGATAAAAGGAGTTCACCAGCTGTAATTCTTTGTGGGGAAGATGAATTTAAAGATAATAAAATTACTATAAAAAAATTAAACTCAAACTTAGACAAAACATCAAAAAAATTATCTAGAGAAGAGTGGAAAAAATCTGAAAACACACAAATCACATTTGACAAGGAGAACCTGATTGATGAAATCAAAAAACTTATCTGAGAATATTTTAAAAATTATTAAATCAAATGGATATAAATATATTGATCTTGATACAGTAATTGACACGAACTTAATATTGGAAAGGTCAGGAGAAAGTTTTAAAAGATTTATATTTTCCTTTAATGATCAATTGGGGAATGAACTTTGTTTAAGACCTGATTTGACAATTGCATCTTGCGTTAGATATTTAAATCATAATAAGAAAACTAGTGAAAAAATTTTCTATAGTGGTCAAGCATTTAGAAAAGGATTAAATAAAAAAGACTCTGTTATCAGAAATCAAATTGGTTTTGAAATATTGGGATCTTTTACTGAAAAAAAAGATGATAAAAAAATAATAGAAACTTCACTAAAAGCATTATCAAAAATTAAATATAATAGTGGAAATTTAGTAATAGGTAACATAGAAATTTTTAGGCTTTTATTAGATAAATTGGATTGTCCGGCAAGATGGAAATTAAGATTACAACGTCATTTTTGGAGAGAAAAATATTTTAATGATTTACTAAAACGACTGGAGACCAACTCTGACATTGATCCAACAATTGTTGAAATAGATAAAAAAAAATATTCTAGAATGATAAATGGAAGCAAAAAAAAAGAAGTTGCTGGAAGATCAATAGAAGAAATATTATTGAGATTTGACTCAAAGATTAAAGATCCAAGAAGAACAAAAAAAGGAAGTAATGTCGTAAAAAT
>CACMYV010000032.1 GCA_902617975.1 uncultured Pelagibacteraceae bacterium | reverse complement strand
ATTCTGGTTTATAAATGACAACAATGTATTAGCTATACCTATTCCAGCAATTAACATTGCACTAATTGAAACTAAAGAAAGAAATTGGGAAAAATTATTAATTATCCTTTTTAAGCCACTTGCTGAATTTTCTGGAAATCTAAGTTTTACTTTTTGGTCATCTTTAAAAATATCTTTGATCTTACTTTCTATTTTTTCTGGATCATCACTTGGTTTAAACTTTACTTTATATTCATAATTCAAAAAACTACCTATTCCATTTAGTTTTAGTATCTCCAAAGTTTGTTTTCCTGCTAATGCCCAATCTCCAAAAGCTACAAAACCACTGACATCAGGTACAGATTTTATAATTCCAACAACTATGAAACTTTGATCTTGTACCTTAACTTTGTCATTTATTTTTATTTTTAAAGTTTTTGATAAACTTTCATTAATCAAAATTGTCTTGGGTTCCTTTTGCATTCTTTCATAAGCATCTTCTGGCTCATAAACAACTTCACCGTATAACGGATATTTTTCATCAACTGTTTTAATTCTTGTAAATAATGATTTATTTTTTTCTCTGCCTGTTGTAGAAAGCATTGTACTGAATTCTATCATTTGTGAGACAGTTGAAAATTCCTTTACTTTATTGACTAAATTAAGATCCCCCTGATTACGGTTATAATCGATTTCGAGATCTCCACCCAAAAGAACTTTTGCATTATCATTAAGCTCTTTTTTTAAACTATCTTCGATTGTAAAGATTGCACTTAAAATAAAAAGACTGATAAACAGCATTACAATAATGCTTGAAATTTTTTTATAATTTCTGCTTAAATCCTTTAAAGCATACTTGAATATTAAACTTAACTCCGAAGAATTATTTAATTTTTCCATCTTTGATTTTAATTTTTCGTTTTGCTTTGTCTGCTAATTTTGGATCATGCGTGACCATTATTAAAGAAGACCCTTCTTCTTTGACGTATTTAAATAAAATTTCAGAGATCATTATTGAGTTTTCGGTATCTAGATTACCAGTTGGTTCATCAGCTAAAATTAAATCTGGTTTCATTGCAATAGCTCTTGCAATCGCCACACGTTGTTGCTCTCCACCAGATAATTGACTTGGAAGATTATTGAATCTATGTTTTAGACCAAATCGATCTAATAAACTTTTTGCTTCTTTCTCAGGATTTTTAAATTCATTAAGTTCAAGTGTTAAAGCCACATTTTCAACAGCTGTATAATTTGGAATTAAATAGAAAGATTGAAATATAATTCCTATATTTTGCTTTCTAATTTGAGATACTTCGTCTTCATTAAGATTTGTTATTTCCCTTTCTTGAAATATAATTTTCCCTGAGGTTGGACGCTCTAGTCCACCAATTAACATAATTAAGCTTGTTTTTCCTGACCCACTTTCTCCAACCACAGAAACAGTTTCTTTTTTTTTTATAGTTAAATCAATATTTTTTAAAACATTGATATTGTCCTTCCCAGTTTGGTATTTGAGATTTATTTTTTTTAATTTAAGAAGTGTGTTCATGAATAAAAGTTTATTTATAAAAATATTGTTATTCTTTCTAGTGCACATAAATGCAAGTGCAATAGAAAAGGTTATATTATTCGGCGATAGTTTAATGGCGGGTTATGGTCTACCTAAAGAACAACACTTATCTTTGGTTTTAGAAAGTAATCTCGTGAGGAGTGGTTTAAATATTAAGGTAATCAATGGAAGTGTGTCAGGAAGTACTTCTTCTGGTGGATTGAATAGAGCAGAATGGAGTTTATCAGAACCTGGTATTGATCTAATCATCCTTGGTCTTGGGGCAAATGATATGCTTAGAGGAATTCAACCAGATGAAACTGAAAGAAATTTAGAAGAAATAATTAAAATTGCTAATAGTAAAAAAATAAAAATTATAATAGCTGGGATGGTTGCGCCAACAACTCATGGAACTAAATATAAAAAAAATTTTGATGCTATTTATCCTAAATTGTCAAAAAAATATAATTTACCTCTAATTCCATTTTTGTTAGAAGGTGTTGCTCTTGATCCAAATCTAAATCAACAAGATGGAATACATCCTAACAAAGCTGGAACAATAGTTATAAGTAATACAATCCAAGATATTATTTCAAAAAATTATTAATCAAATATGAAAAATAAATATCATCATTTAGCAAATGGCACATTTCGTAATCCCGAAGGATCAAAGGTGATAGATATGAATTTCAATTGGTCGTTTAAGGTCTTTAACAAAGAAAAAAAAAAATTAGATATGACTTTTCCTGAGAGTAATATTATTAAAAGAGAAAAAGTTTTATTGGATTTAAATAATTTCCAAAAAGAAGATTATGTAGCATGGGTAGGTCATGCAACATTTTTATTAAAATTAGGCGAAATAACAATAATAACAGATCCAGTTTTTTCAAAAAATGCAGGACCTTTATTTTTTGGGCCAAAGAGATTTACTGAACCAGCATTAAAACTTAATGAGATACCAAGAACAGATATTTTTCTACTAACTCACAATCACTACGATCATCAAGACATGAAAACAATAATGAGATTTCCTTATAAAGAATCTAAAGTCCTAGTACCTTTAGGACTAAAAAAATATTTTAAAATTAATAGATTTAAAGATGTAAATGAAATGGATTGGTATGATCAAATAAGAATAAATCAGAATTTAAATATTACTTTTTTGCCATCAGTCCACTGGTCAAAAAGGAGTTTAACGGATACTAACAAAACTTTATGGGGTAGCTATTTGATTGAATTCAAAGGAAAAAAAATATTATTTTCATGTGATACTGGTGTTGGAAAAATATATAAAGAATTGGGAGATAAGTATGGTCCAATTGATTTAACATTTATTAACATTGGCGCATATAATTTTTATCCTATGGCTTCAATTAAAGATTCTTCTGCTTACCACACTAACCCTGAAGAAGCCCTTGGACTTGCTAAAGATTTAAAAAGTAAAAAAGTAATTGGAATGCATTGGGGAACTTTTGTCTTATCACTTGAACCAATATTAGAGCCTCCTTTAAGGTTTAAGCAAAATGCAGAAAAATTTGGATTTAAAAAAGATGATGCAATTATTTTTAAAATTGGTGAATTTAAATTATTTAAAGAGCTTTTTGATACTAACTAGAATTTTCCATCAACCACAATCCATCTTGATTTAAAAAATATAGTTTACCATTTATAGGATGAATTTGTATGTCTCTGATTCTTCCAATTTTATCTTTAAATATTATTTCCTCTTTTACCTCTGATAAATCATTAAACTCAAGTTTTCTTAAAGACTTATCTTTAAGAGAAGTAATTAATGCATGACCATTCCATTCTTTAAATTCATTACCTTTATAAATTGTGATTGCACTTGTGGCTATAGATGGAACCCAATATTGAATGGCTTTTGTAAAGCCAGGTTTCCATTTTGGCCCTATTGGTATACCTGAATAATTTGTGCCACCCCATCCAAGAATTTTCCAACCATAATTTTCACCCTTCTTTGCTTCACCAAACCAATCACCTCCTTTTGCACCATGATTACTCATATAAATTTTTCCATCAAAGGGTGATAAAGCTAAACCTTGAGGATTTCTTACACCAATTTGATATATTTCAGGTAGCCAGTCTGATTTCCCCTCAAAACGAGGATTGTCTTTTGGAATGCCACCATCTAGATAAATCCTAATTATACTTCCTGGATGTTTATTTCCATCTTGAGCAATCATTCCCCCGCCTCTTTCACCTGCAGAAGCAAATAAATATTTGTCTTTAATTACCAGTCTTGAACCAAAATGATAAGGCGAGTCAATTGGTGGATTGGCTTGAAAAATATTTTTAAAATTTAATTTGTTTTTATTAAATTTTGCACGTGCAATTGAAGTACTAGTCTTCCAATTATTTCTATTTTCTGTGTATGAGATGTAAATGTAATCTTCATGATACAGAATATCCAATAATCCTCCCTGTCCATATTCTACAAAATTTAAGTTATGACCAATTTCACTTAGCTCTCTTGTTGAAATATTAACAAGTTTTATTTTGCCACCTTTCTCGGTAACAATCATTTCATTATCATTAATGAACGACGAACCCCAAGGTGCATCTAATTCGATAATTTTATTAAAATTAAAATTTTTACTAAATGAATTAGTTGATAATAGTATTAATGATAAAAGAAATAATAATTTCTTCACTCTATGAAAGTTTTGATCTACCACCATCGACAGCAATAATTTGTCCTGTAACCCAAGAACTGTCTTCAGTTATTAGAAATTTTGCAAGCGAAGCTGAGTCTCTACCTTCTCCAAGTCTTTTTAATGGATGGGCTTTTGCTATACCATCAGCTAAAACTTTATTTTTAAGCATTGGCTCTGCAATTTTTGAATTAGTTAAACTTGGAGCAATGCAATTTACTCTTATATTAGGAGCAAATTCTGCTGCTAAAGAAACAGTTAATCCT
>CACMYV010000031.1 GCA_902617975.1 uncultured Pelagibacteraceae bacterium | reverse complement strand
TAATCAACCAAATGCTATAAAAGGAATAGATTTAAAGGAAAAATTAAATAAATATCCTAATGTAAGTTACAAAAAATCTATTGAAGAAGCTCTTTTGTCCCTAAATCCAGAAAAAGATGATTTGATAATGATAACTGGGTCTTTATATCTTGCCGGAGAATTACTTAATAAAAATTAAATATTTTCTTTTATAAAAGCCACAATGTCACTCTTTGGAGTGGCTCCAACTTTGGTTGCTTTTAATTCACCACCTTTGAATAAAAGCATTGTAGGAATTCCACGAACGCCGTACTTAGTAGGCATGTTAGGCTCTGAGTCTATGTCGTGTTTTGCAATGACAATATCATTTGCCATCTCCTCTGAAATTTCCTCTAAAATTGGTCCAATCATTTTACATGGCCCACACCATTCGGCCCAAAAATCTACTAAAACGGGTTTATCGTTCTTTAAAACTTGTTCTTCAAATATTTCGTCTGTAACTTTTAATGTTGCCATTAGATTTATATATAAATAAAAATTTTTTTAATCAATAGTTAAAAGAGAAATGTTAAAATTATCCACATTAAACATTTTCATACTTTTTCTGTATTGACATTGCATATTCATTAAACTCGTCTAGTAGTGATAGCTTTTCATTATCATTCTCATTAGTATATTTTTCTCTGAGAGTATCAATTTCTGTGTAGAGCGTTGGAATCGTCCACCATTTTTCTTTCTTTTCACTCAAAATTCGCTTTGCAATTTCTCGTTTTATTGTTCTATGCATGCTCTCGGGTAGAACCTCGGGTGCCTCTTGATATATGATTTTTTTTCCAAAACCCACTAATCGATCATCATCAAATTTATCTAGTAATTTAAGTTTATCTTTCCATGATGCTGCATGCCAAGCAGGAAATAAGGCAGTATCTTTGTTTGATGTAAATTTAGTATAAATACTTTCTTCAGCATATATATCTTCTTGTGTTTTAGACTGTTCTTTTTCTTCAGCTACTTCTCTTAATGCATGAAGTATATTTTGAGAAAATTTCTCATTATTTTTAACAATATCTGCTCTTTTACTAATTAATGACTTATCCATGGCGCTATAAGGTTCTGCTTGCATACCATATTTTGCATCTATAATAATTGGAGCCTTGTTAGATCTAATAGTTCTTAAAAATTTAGGAGACTTTTTCATTTCAACTTTTAGCTCATTTATCGATAAATTTAATAAAGGTTCTATATCAATCCTTAAGTCGAATGCATAATACCAACCCGCATATATTGGATGCATACAATATTTTTGATGAAGAGGAGCAACTAGATGAAGTCTAGATTTGCCATAGTAATATTCATTTAAAGTAATTACATCACCTTTTTTAATTATAGTTTCAGTGTCTGATTTATTTGCAGTTTTAAAAAAAGACTCCCAAGTATTTGGTTGTTTTTTTTTAACTATATTTAAAACTTTAGCAGTCATAATACTATCGCTTAAAGCACTATGGGCATCTGTTGAGTCAATACCTTGCATTCTTGCTAATGACTCTAATTTAAAAACTGCATTATTTTTTTCATTAAATTCTACTTCTAAAATCGAAGGATCAATTGCATATGCTGCTCGAGCAATATTAATCCCGTCATGTCTCTTGTTTGGAGCCGAGTTCGTTAAATATGGATATCTAATCCCTTTAAAAAACTCTTTTCTTATCATTTCATCATCAAATCCTATATTAGACCAACCCAGAAATATTGCTGGACTCCACTTTTTAAATATTTTTTCAACTTCTCCTAACATTTGATAATGAGAAAGATTAGTTTGAGTTAATTGTTTTATTGATGTCTTATTTACAATAAGTGCCATAGCCTGAAAGACCTCTCCTTCTGGTAAACTACACCTTAAATTAAATCTGTCTTTTTCTTTAAAATTCTCGTCAACTAAAACACCACCTATTTCAATAATACTTCCAAAATCTGTGCTTGCACTCGATGATTCTATGTCCCAAATTGCTAAATTCATAATTTTATACTTAAACTAGCTAATATTTAACAGATTTTTGGAAAGTTTTTTTAAGACTTAACCATTAGCATATAAACGATTAGCTCAGGTACTAATTGCTCTTTTATGGATTGGTTAAATAAAGTCAAGATAAATTATTCAATTCATAAAACTTTTTAACCCTTCCTAAAAATAAATTTTGATACATTTCTAATTCTGCTCCCTCAATTATAAACTCTTGGAACAAAATATCTTTAGTACATAATAATATTATCCCCGCTTTCATCTTCGTTCCATAGACAGTATCATGTGCTAATGTATAGGCTCCCAATTGTAAAAAATAATCTTGAATATAATCTACTTTTTTTGGTTTATTAGACTGTTTAAAATCTACAATAACATCTTTACCTTCATATACTGCTATCATGTCAGCAGTTCCAGCATATTGATCTGGATAATATAATGTTTCCTCCATTCCATATACTTCGTTAAGTCTACCAGTAATTCCTTTTTGAATTATTTCTTTAGCCATGTTTTTATATTGTTCATTACTCTCAAAAAAACTCTCGTTAATTCTTCCTCTTAAATAGTCCTCAATATAAGAGTGCATAGAAGTCCCCCTCGATGACGCTTCTGTTTTAATTCTATTTGCTTCCTTAACTCCTACTCTGTCTTTCCAATTTGCAAGAGCCGCCTTCTCTTCTTCAGACTTTGTAGCACTTAGAATAGTAGTAACACTTGGTAGCTTGTTCTCTCCTAATAAATATTTTCTGTATCCATTTTCAATTGACCTTGAAGACTTGGGATAATTAAATTTATTATTCCACTTCATTGAATTTTTGTATTAGAATTAATTTAATTTTTTGCTTGTCTTGGAATATCCTCAAATTTCTCGACATTTTCTGTTTCAATAGCCTTTTCAATTTGCTCGGGATCTTTTATATTTTCTAATGTTCTTTTAATAGATCTTGCATCTGTTCCAAATTTATCAACAGCTGTAATTGCCTCCTCTAATTTTTTTCTGAGATTAACAATTCCATCAAAGTGTTTTGTAAATCTAGTACTTATTGTTTTTAGATGATCATATATTTCTGTTGCGTGTTTTTGAACTTTTAATGTTTGAAAACCCATGTGTAATGATTGTAGATACCCTGATAAATTATTTGGTCCCATAATAGTTACTTTATATTTTTTCATTAATTCTTGGCTCAATAATTCTTTAGTATTTGGATCTTGATAATTAGCTAACTCTAAAAATAAACTCTCTGTTGGCGCATACACAATTGCAAAATCAGTAGTTTTAGGTGGAACAATATATTTTTCATTTATACTCTTAGCTTTTTCTTTGAAAGCTTTTGCAAGTTTAGTTCTTGCATCCGTAATAGCTTTTTTATCGTCTTCTTGATGAGCATCTTGAATAGCTTTAAATCTCTCAACAGGAAAATGGCTATCAACCGGAACCAATACACCCTCTTGGAGTTTAATGGCAAATTCAACATTTTCGCTAGTTTCCTCCTTCATTTTAACATTTGAAAGGTACTGTGAGGTAGGTAGTAAATCCTTAATAAGTGAGCCAAGGCTGAACTCAGCTAAAGTTCCATACTTTTTTACTCCAGCTAGAATTTTATTAATGCCTTTCTGACTTTCGTTTAAATTTTCAACTTGGGAATTAAAAGCTGCAACTTTCTCATCAACTTTTGTCAGAGCTGCTGTCATATCTTTCGTAACACCAGTTGAAAGATTGTTAAAAGATGAAGACATCGAACTTAAGGATGTATTTATAGTAGTATTTAAACTATCTTTTAATTTAATTATTTCGGCATTTAGACTAACTATCTCATCAGCTCTGTTTTCATCCTCTTTTTTTGTATTTGATTTAATATTTAAATAAAGGATAGATAAAGTAGCTATTAATATTGAAGCTAAAATAATTATTAAAATTATATCCATGATTCGTATGTTACACTTACTTAATAATATTTAAAGTTTATTTAAAACACTTTTAAGAGTTCTATCTCTTTATTATTTTTTGGGGTCATTAAACACGCTTGGGATTTAAGAATTATTCCATCTTTTAATATCCTTAATTTATTAGCTTTTAAGGTTGCTCCTGTTGAAGTTATATCAGTTATAATTTCTGATGATCCGGTAAACGGATATATCTCAGTAGCACCAAGACTCTTTACTAGTTTAAATTGTGTAACTCCTCTAGAGAACATAAACTCCGTAGTTAGATTTGGATATTTTGTAGCTATACGCAATCTATTTCTTTTTTTATCTTTAAATTCAAAAGCTATTTCTTCTAGATCAGGCATTGTCTGTACATCTATCCAATCATCTGGGATTGCAACTACCAATGTAGCCTCTCCAAAATTGTACTTTTTTTTTACAATTACCTTTTTTCGAATATTAATTTCGCTTTCTTTTAATAAATCATATCCAGAAAAACCAATATCTAAAGATCCATCTGCAAGACGTTCTATTATCTCCCTAGCATGCAGATAATTAATAACTATATTTTTTTTTCCTTTGATAAATCCAAATAAGTCTCTCTCACCTCTTTCAGAGACAATTTTTAATTTCTTTTTTTTAAAAATATTTAATACTCCAGACCGTAAACGCCCTTTACTTGGAATCCCAATTTTTATGATGTTTT
>CACMYV010000030.1 GCA_902617975.1 uncultured Pelagibacteraceae bacterium | reverse complement strand
ATAAAAATATAGATATAGCAGTACATGCCTTCAAAGATATGCCTACTGAAGAAACTGAAAATCTTTTAACTAATAATTTTTTAAAAAGAAATTCTCCTAATGAAATCTTAATAAGTAAAAATAATATAAAATTTGAAGATTTAGAGCCAAACTCAATTATTGGTACATCATCATATAGACGAGAATATCAACTTAAGAATAAAAGACCCAATTTAAAATATAAACTTATCAGAGGAAATGTTGATACTAGAGTTAAAAAGTTAGAAAAAGGCGAATATGATGCAATAATTCTCTCAAAAGCAGGAGTAGATGCTTTAAATTTACAACATAAAATTTCACAAGAGTTCAGTATTGATGAACTTATACCTTGTGCGGGCCAAGGGATTATCGCAATTCAATGCAGAGAAGATGATAATGAAATTAAAAAATTACTTGAAAACATTAATGATCAAGAAACAAGAACTGTCGCAAAAGCAGAAAGAGAGGTCTTAAAAGTTCTTGAAGGAGATTGTAACACTGCAGTTGGTGTATTTGCAAAATCAAATGGAAAAAAACTAGACCTATTGACCGAATTATTTTCTGTCGATGGAAAAAATAGATATTTCATAAAAAAAAGTCTTCAAAAAGATAATATTGAGTCTACTAGTAGGATGTTGGGAGAAGAGCTTAAATTAAAATCAAAAGGTTCTTATAAAAATTAAAATGCATATTTTATTAACCAGACCATTAGATGATAGCAAAGAATTAATTTTAAAATTTACTTCTATGAAACATAAAGTTTCTCATTTACCTTTATTACAAATAAAAAAAATAGAAACACAAGAAATAGATTTTAGCCAATTCAAAGGCGTCATTTTTACAAGCGCTAATTCTTTAAAAAATCTAAATATTTCAAAAATAGATAAAAAAATAATTTGTTTTTGTGTTGGTCTTGCAACAGAAAGAAAGGCAAAAGAATTAGGCTTTCAAAATATTTTCTGCGCCGAAGGTAACGTAAATAATCTTAAAGAATTAATTTTACAAAACTTTGACCCAAAGATTGGACCAATGGCCTACATTAGTGGAGAAATTGTTTCTTATAATCTTGATCAAGACTTAATTTCAGAAAACTATATCATCAAGAGAATTATAAATTATACTGCAATACCTAATGAAAATTTAAGTGACGATTTTTTAAAAGATATTAAATCTTCTGTGCCAGAAATTGTTTACATATATTCTGAAAATAGTGCGAAAACATTTTTTACATTAATAAAAAAATATAATTTAGATAATATTTGGATGGAAACTAACTTAATGTGTATAGGCGAAAAAGCATCATCAGCATTGAATGACATAAAATGGAAAAAAATTTTTCTTTTTAACCCTGGTGAAGAAGAGTTTTTGCTGTATAAAATTTAAAAATGGACGTTTTAAATAAACTAAATGAGTTATTTTTATCTGTTTGGAAGCAGGGAATTCTTGGGGTAGATTTCTTTCAGATAATAGTAGGTCTTGGAATATTTGTATTATTTTTAATATTTAGAGGTCTAATCAGCAAACTTGTAATAAAAAAATTGGAATTAATTTCAAAAAGAACAACCAATAAATTAGATGATACTTTTGTAAAATCTATGGAAGGTCCTGCTAGGTTTCTTCCAATTGTTCTTGGTGTCTTTTTTGCCAGTTACTATATGTCATTTGATAATGAGACTAGGGGTTTTATAGATAACGTTAACAGAACTCTAATAACAATTTTAATATTTTGGATAATACATCAGATAATTGAGCCTATATCATATATTTTAAGTGGATTAGACAAAGTTCTGACAAAAGAATTAATTGGCTGGATTATAAAATCTCTTAAAATTTTAATTTTTATTTTAGGCGCAGCAGCCGTTCTTGAGTTATGGGGAATTAAAATTGGACCAATAATTGCAGGATTAGGTTTATTCGGAGTAGCAGTAGCATTAGGCGCTCAGGATTTATTTAAAAATTTAATCTCTGGAATTTTAGTTTTGGTTGAAAAAAGATTTAGAATTGGTGATTGGATTAAAGTTGAGGGAGTTATCGAAGGAGTTGTTGAGAACATTGGATTCAGATCAACTGTTATAAGAAAATTTGACAAATCACTGGCAATTATTCCTAATTTTCAATTTGCAGAAAATGCAGTGATTAACAACACAAGAAAGACTAACTGGGCTATTAGTTGGATAATAACTCTTCAATATGACACCACTATTGATCAATTAAAAACAATAAGAGATGAAATTGAAGATCACATAAATAAAGGTGACGATTATGACCAAAATGTAGGAGTCGCCGTAAGAATAGATAAGTTTTCAGATAGCTCGATTGATATGTATGTTAGATGTTTTACAAAAACAAATAGTTGGACTAATTATTTGAAAGTAAAAGAAAATTTGGCACTTGAAATAAAAAAAATTGTTGAGGGTAAAGGAGCTGCTTTTGCATTTCCAAGTCAGTCTATTTATGTTGAAAAAAAATGATTGCTATATTCTATTTAGCTCTTCAAATTTTAAAACTTTATTCATATGTTGTAATTGCCAATGTCGTTATAAGTTGGTTGGTCGCTTTTAATGTACTAAATACAAGCAATCGTTTTGTATATTTAATATTAGATTTCACTTATAAAATGACAGAACCGATTTTAATTAGAATAAGAAGATTTTTACCTAACCTTGGTGCTTTTGATATTTCTCCTATCGTACTTCTTTTGTTGATATGGTTCATAGAAATGTGTATGAAACTCTACATTGCACCACTAATATTTTAATAAATGATTTTAATTGATGGAAAAAAAGCTGCTGCTGATTTAAGAGAAGAGCTAAAGAAAGAAGTCTTATCTTTAAAAGATAAGCATAATAAAGTACCAGGTTTAACAGTCATATTGATTGGTGATTTAGCACCTAGTCAAATTTATGTTAGAAATAAAGAGAAATCTGCCAATGAAGTGGGCCTTAAATCAGAGGTGATTAGATATCCTGACAGTGTTGAAGAAAGTGAAATTTTAAAAAAAATCGATGAACTTAATAATGACGATTCCGTTTCAGGAATTTTAGTTCAGCTCCCACTTCCTAAACATATTGATAAACAAAAAGTTATAGAGGCAATTATGCCAGAAAAGGATGTAGATGGATTTCATCCCATGAATGTTGGTAATCTGTCGTCAGGTTATGAAAGCTCTATTCCATGCACTCCTTTAGGTTGTTATTTATTAATAAAAAAAATTGAACCAAACCTTAATGGAAAAAAGGCTGTAATTGTTGGAAGATCAAATTTAAATGGTAAGCCGATGACACAATTGTTGTTGAAAGAAAATTGCACGGTTACAATTACTCATTCAAAAACAAATGATCTTAAAGGTGAATGTTTAAAAGGAGACATTATAGTTGCTGCTGTTGGGATCCCTGAGCTTGTGAAAGGTGATTGGGTTAAAAAAGATGCAATTGTGATCGACGTTGGTATTAATAAAACTGAAAATGGCCTAGTTGGTGATGTTGCATTTGATGAAGTATCAAAAGTTGCAAAAGCTTTAACTCCCGTTCCAGGTGGAGTAGGACCTATGACTATTGCTTGTTTGCTTAAAAATACAATCGAATGTTTTAAAAGAGCGAATAAATAAAAATCACTATTGATTTCTTATTAATGGATACACTTTAGGACTTAAGTATTTAAGATTAGTTAGCATAATTAGAATCAAGGTCACAATTCCTATAGAGGCACCAAGATAAATTAAAACTTTAAAATCAAATTGCCAAACTAATTCAAAAATATTCTCCATAATAAATTTTGAACCAATTACTGCAAAAAAAATTGCAATTAATATCACCGACATAAAAATAATTATAAATTCTATCAAAGACGAAAATATAATTTCTTTTTTTGAAAAACCCAAAATTTTAAATACAAGATTCTGGTACTCTTTTACTTTTCCTTGGACCATTATAGCACTTGAAATAACAATCAATCCAATGACAATTGTTACACCAGAAATTAGTGTTACAGCTATGAAAACTTTATTTAAAACTGATGTTACTTTGTTTAAGTAATCAGCAATTTTTATCATAGATAAACTCGGTAATACTTCTAACATTTTGGTTTCATCAAAATTATCTGGATTTTTAAACTTAGCAGTTGCTAAATATTCATGAGGAATTTTTTTTGCAAATTGTGGATTAAATAACATGGCAAAATTAATATTTAGATCACGATAATCAACTTCTCTAAAATTAACTATTTCTCCATCTATTTCTCGACCATAAATGTTTAAAGTAAAAATATCTCCCAACTCAATGTTAAAATCTTTAGCCACTTTTGCATCAAGTGATATCTGAAGTTGGTTAGGTTTAGATAAATCCCACCATTCTCCTTTTAAAATTGGGTTATCTTTAGGTATATTTTCAGCCCATGAAGATCTTCTTTCACTTCCAATCACCCAATAACTATCATTATCTGGTTTAATATAGCTATTTGGATTTACACCATTAATTTTTACTATTCCGGAAGAAACCATAGGCACTATTTCAATGTTCGCATCAGGGTTCATTTTGTAAACACCTTGTTCAAATTTTTCTTTTTCACCTTTTTGAATTCCAACAAAAAAATAATCAGGTGCAATATCTGGAATAGATCTTGCAATTTCTCTTTTAAAATTTGTTCCTACTAAAGCTAAAGTTAATAATAAAGTTACACCTAAGCCTAAAGACATAATTGTGATAGGAGTAATACTTTTTGTTTGAGTTATATTTTTTATCGATACTTTTAAAGAGATATTTGAAATAAAATTAAACTTTTTCAGCAAATAAATTATAATTTTCGAAAGTAAAAAAAATACAATTAGACATACAAAAAAAGCCAGAAAATAACCCAAGCTATAAGAAGGCCTTTCAGATCCTAGTGTAAACAATAAAAC
>CACMYV010000029.1 GCA_902617975.1 uncultured Pelagibacteraceae bacterium | reverse complement strand
ACTAGCTGTAACCATAGCTATTGCATCTGAATTTAAATTAAATTGTGCGAAGTAAACCATTGGGGATAAAGATAATCCTATATCCTCGATTTTGCACCCAGTTGAAACTAAACCCTCTTTTAATTTTTCTTTGATATGTTCACTGTAAGACCTGTAATCTTGACCAACGATAATTCTTGGATTGTTTTTCTTTGTATGATTAATTATTTGAGTTCCAAGACCTTTGCCAAGTTGAACGATTCCATCGTCATCTATGTCTTTTTCGTATACCCATCGTGCGTCATATTCCCGAAAGCCGTAGGGATCAATTTTTCCCGAATTATTCATGTGGATATATGTACATTTTTTTAAAATTTTTATTGATAAATATTTAATAAGTTCTATAAATGTTCTATTGATTTACAATTTATATAGTATATCAAGTAAATCTACACACTATATCTAGTTATTTACTAGATTTTTTAGTATAAAGATAAAAAGGGAGTTTAATGAACAAAATATTGTCTCAGGCAATCAGGAAGGCTGTCTCTGATTATAAACCAGCAGAAAAAATCAGCAATAATGACAAAAGACCAGACTTATTTTCACTAAATAACAACACTGAGTTGTTTCAAAATTCTAAAGGGATAACTATTAAAATAGATAGATCTAGAGATAATAATTTAACAGATTTTGGAAGAGCAACACTAAGCGACAGATACCTTGGAGAAAATGAGTCTTTCCAAGATTTATTTGCAAGAGTTGCGAGTCATTATGCAGATGACAACTTACACGCGCAAAGACTTTATAACTACATTAGTAATTTATGGTTTATGCCAGCAACACCAGTTTTATCAAATGGTGGAACAAAAAGAGGTTTACCAATTTCTTGTTTCTTAAATGAAGCGGGGGATAGCTTAACTGGAATATTAGATCTATGGAGTGAAAATGTTTGGTTGGCTGCTAAAGGTGGAGGTATTGGAAGTTATTGGGGCAACCTAAGATCCATTGGAGAAAAAATTGGGAGAGTTGGAAAAACTTCAGGCATTATTCCTTTCATCAAAGTTATGGACTCTTTGACAATGGCGATCAGTCAAGGTTCTTTAAGAAGAGGATCTGCAGCTTGTTATCTTCCAATTGATCATCCAGAGATAGAAGAATTTATTGAAATGAGAAGACCAACAGGTGGTGATCCAAACAGAAGATCATTAAATTTACACCACGGTGTTTTAGTTTCAGATGCATTTATGAGAGCTGTTGAGTTAGACGAACAATGGGCACTAAAAAGTCCAAAAGATCAATCAGTTCAAGCAACTGTTTCTGCAAGAAATTTATGGATTAGATTATTAACTGCAAGAATTGAAACAGGAGAACCTTATATTGTTTTCATCGATACAGTTAATAGAATGATACCTCAACATCATAAGCTTGCTGGTTTGACTGTTAAGACATCCAACTTGTGTAGCGAAATAACTTTACCAACAGGAATTGATAAAGAGGGTAGAGATAGAACAGCGGTATGTTGTTTATCATCTTTAAATTTAGAAACTTATGATGAATGGAAAGATGATAAAAACTTTGTTCCAGACGTAATGAGATTTTTAGATAATGTATTAACGGACTTTACTGAAAAAGCACCCGAGTCATTTAGTGATGCAGTTTATTCAGCATTAAAAGAAAGAAGTGTTGGTCTAGGAGTTATGGGACTTCATTCATTCTTCCAACAAAAAATGATTCCTTTTGAGTCAGTGATGAGTAAAGTTTGGAATAAAAAAATATTTGAAAGCATCCAAAAACAAGTTGATCAAGCTTCGAAAGATTTGGCTGATGAAAGAGGTGCATGTCCAGATGCTGCTGATTATGGTATTAATGAAAGATTTTCAAATAAAACTGCAATAGCTCCTACTGCTTCAATTTCAATTATTTGTGGTGGAACATCTCCAGGTGTAGAGCCAATTGCAGCAAATAGTTATACACATAAAACTTTGTCTGGATCATTTAACGTTAGAAATAAATATCTAAGTAAATTATTAGAGAAACACGGTAAAAATGATGATGAAACATGGTCAAGTATAACAACTAATCAAGGCTCAGTTTCTCATCTTGATTTTTTAACCCAACAAGAAAAAGACGTATTTAAAACGGCTTTTGAATTAGACCAGAAATGGATTGTGGAATTAGGTGCAGATAGAACACCTCATATTTCACAAGCACAATCAATAAATATATTTATACCTGCAGATATTCATAAAAGGGACTTACACCAAATCCATTTCCAAGCTTGGAAAAAAGGATTGAAGAGCCTTTATTACTGCAGATCTAAATCAATACAAAGAGCGGAAAACGTGAACGATGCAAATTCTACAGATGTAACTGCAAACGTTTACAAATCAAAAAAACAAGAAAATCAACAACCAGAATATGAGGAGTGTTTATCATGTCAGTAGAAAGCCTAAAAGATACAAAACAAAAAATTATAGAACCGAAAAAAATGGGTCTATTAGTTGAGAACCCAGTTTATAAACCATTCAGATACCCATGGTGTTATGATGCTTGGTTAACTCAACAGAGAATTCATTGGTTACCAGAGGAAGTTCCACTTGGTGATGACGTCAGAGATTGGCAAAAAAATCTTTCAGAATCAGAAAAAAATTTATTAACTCAGATCTTTAGATTTTTTACTCAAGCAGATGTTGAAGTTAATAACTGTTATTTAAGACATTACACAACTGTCTTTAAACCTACAGAGGTTTTAATGATGATGACTGCATTTGCGTCTATGGAAACAGTTCATGTAGCAGCTTATTCACATCTATTAGATACAATTGGAATGCCAGAGTCTGAATATTCTGCTTTCATGAAATACAAAGAAATGAAAGATAAATATGATTACATGCAAAACTTTAATGTAAACTCAAAAGAGGATATCGCAAAAACTGTTGCGGTATTTAGTGCCTTTACAGAAGGTCTTCAGTTATTTGCAAGTTTTGCAATTTTATTAAACTTTCCAAGACACAACAAACTTAAAGGAATGGGTCAGATAGTTACTTGGTCAGTAAGAGATGAAACTCTTCATTGTAATTCTATGATTAGAATTTTTAAAGAGTTCATTAAAGAAAACCCTGAGATTTGGACTCCGAAACTTAAAAAAGAACTTTATGAAGCTTGCAGAACTATAATTGAACATGAAGATGCATTTATTGATCTGGCTTTTGAAATGGGTCCAATGCAAGGTTTAACTGCTCAAGAAGTTAAAGATTATATTAGGTTCATTGGTAATAGAAGATTAACTCAGTTAGGTCTTGAGCCAATATATGATGTTCAAAAAAATCCATTAACATGGTTAGACACAATGTTAAATGCTGTAGAGCACATGAACTTCTTCGAAGGTAGAGCCACTGAATATTCAAAAGCATCTACACAAGGTAACTGGATAGACGCTTTTTCCTAGGATTAAGTGATTGTAAGTCCCTGTATAAGTATTTGTAAGACTGATCCAGTATCAGGTCTGTGTTATGGATGTGGTAGATCTGATGAAGAAAAGAAAATCTGGAAAGACCCTGAAACAACTGATGATTGGAAAAATAACAATCTAAAAGAAATAGAAAACAGACTTTCGGGTTGGCAATTAGAAAGCTTTAAAAGGTCTTACAAAAACAAAATTGAAAAAGGCGTCTCTTTATACAAAGAAAAGCAAATTAAATAATATTACCTTTGATTTAGAAGCATTACTTTTCTGTATTTACTTCCTTTATATTTAGCTAATGGTCTAATCAATTTATTAGATGAATGCTGTTCCATTATATGAGCTGACCAACCAGTAATTCTTGAAATTACGAATATTGGTGTAAAAAAATCTGTATCAAAGCCCATTAAATGATAAGTCGGTCCTGTTGGATAATCTACGTTAGGATGAATATTTTTTTTATTGATCATTACTTTTTCAACGATATCGTAAATCTTTAGAAACTTTTTATCTTTTTTAATTTTAGCAACTTTTTTGAAATATTCTTTCATTGTTGGAACTCTAGAGTCGCCACTTTTATAAACTCTGTGTCCAAAACCCATCACAACCTCTTTTTTCTTTAATGCATTATTAATCCATTTTAAGGCATTCTCAGGTTTTTTGATTTTATTCATCATATGCATAACTTCTTCATTAGCTCCACCATGTAATGGTCCTTTTAAACTAGCAATTGCGCCTGTTATAGCACCATGAATATCAGATAAACTACTTGTAATAGTTCTAGCTGTAAAAGTTGATACATTAAAACTGTGCTCTGCGTATAAAATTAAAGATACATCAAACGCTTTTACAATTTCCTTTTGAGGTACTTTTCCAAAACACATATAGAAAAAGTTTTCTGCAAAAGTTAGCTCTTTTTTTGGTTTAATAATTTTTTTACCTTTTCGAATTCTATAAAAAGCCGCTAAAGCAGTTGGAGTTTTAGCTAAAATTCTTAACGCTTTTCTTGTATTTGCTTCCTGAGAATTATCTGTAGTTTCTTTGTCTTCTAATCCCATTACACTAACTGCTGTTCGAGCAACATCCATAGGATGAGATTTCTTTGGCATGTGTTTAATTATTTCGTAAAGATTTTTCGATAAATCCCTATGTCCTCGTTCAATTTTTTCAAATTGTCTTAGCTCTATACTGTTTGGTAAATCACCTTTTAAAATAAGATATGCAGCTTCTTCAAATCTACAAAATTCACACAGATCTTGAACAGCATAACCTCTATAAGTTAATGAGTTAATTTCAGGCATAACTTTAGAAACTTCTGTTTCATCAACAACAATTCCTAATAAACCTTTCTTTACTTCTTCACTCATTATTCATGTCCCTCAGTACTAAAATTATATATCTTTTCGTCTAAAGAGTTGTATTTTTCATACTCAACTAGATCATATAATCTTTTTCTAGTTTGCATCTTATCTATAATATTATTTTGATGTCCATCCGCAAAAATGGCACGTAGACCATCTTCAACACTTTTCATCGCCAATCTTTGTGTAGTAACTGGATAAATTACAATATTGTAACCAAGCTCCTCTAATTTTTTAAAATCTAGCAACTTCGATTTACCAAACTCAGTCATATTGGCTAAAAGATAACAATCTAGTGATTTTCTAACTTTTTCAAACTCAGTTTCATCTTTTAATGCTTCTGGAAAAACAATTTCTGCACCAGCATCAATATAAGATTTGCAACGATCGATCATTTTATCAATACCTTCTACGCTTTTAGCATCAGAACGTGCAATGATTTTAAATTGTTTGTCTGATCTTGCTTCTACACATTCTTTGATTTTTTTTGTCATATCCTCTTTTGATATCAATTCTTTATTGTCTAGATGGCCACATCTTTTTTGTTCTATCTGATCTTCTAAATGAATTGCTGAAATACCAAAATTTTCAAATGTTTGAACAGTTTCTTTACAAGATTTAAAACCTGTATCGACATCTACAATGGTTGGAAGATTAGTTACACGTGCAATTTGTTTTGATCTGTTACTGACATCATTAAGAGTTGT
>CACMYV010000028.1 GCA_902617975.1 uncultured Pelagibacteraceae bacterium | reverse complement strand
CCATAAAAAAAGTAAATAATTAAAAAAAACAAAATACTTATTGTTTCTACCAATACATATTGAGAAGAAATTTTTTTGTTACAATATCTACACTTACCTTTTAAAAATAAAAAAGAAAATATTGGAATATTATCTTTCCAAGTAATTAACTTTTTGCAGTTTGGACAAAATGATCTTCCAGACACAACTCCTTTTTCTAAAGGTAAACGATAAATGCAAACATTTGCAAAACTTCCCCAAAGTGCTCCTAGAACAAGTACAAATATGAAATCCACAGAATATGATTATAATTTAATGTTTGATGTAATATGAATTAATCCGTCTATCACATATTGAACCATTAGCACGGCATCCTGAAGGTGGATGTATAAATTAGGTGTATTAATTATAATCTCCATTGTTGAAAAATTTATCAAAAATTGCTTAAAATACTAGTTAAATAAATGTTTCTATTTAAATCAAAAAAACCGATCGAACCTAAAAAAGGAGCTGAGCAAGTTAATGTCGACTTAGAACTTGTCACAAAAATGAATCAAGACTTTGCTTTATCTCTTGATTTAAACGATACCCTAATGAATGCATTGCGAGTAATAATTGCAAGACTTAATGCGCAAGCTGCGAATATATTTTTAATTAATGAAGAAAAGAAAAAGTTTGAATGTATCGCATCTCTACATCAAGATTATTTAGATGAGTATGAGCTAGATTTAAAAGATGGAGTTATGGGTAAAGCTGTCGAACAAAGAAAGTGTATCCGTGTTGGTAACGTAAGAAAAGATGTACGTGAAATAGCGGAATTTTATTTTGACCTCGATAATAAAACAAATTTTACAACCTACTCAGTTTTATGTTCTCCTTTAATTGCTGCAAATGAATGTATTGGTGTAATCCACTGTTTAAATAAAAAAACTGATGATAAATTGTTTATTGAGGATGATAGAAAGCTTTTAGAAACTCTCTCTGCACCAGCTGCTTTAGCTATTAGAAATGCAAAGATGGCTAAAGAAATGGTCGAAAAAAATAAAATACAAAAAGAAGTAGAAATCGTTGGAGAAATTCAAAGATCTTTATTATCTAAAAATAAAGAGAAAGACTTTCCTATTTCAGGAATCAATATACCAGCAAAAGTTGTTTCGGGCGACTTTTATAATTTTTCTGATTTAGGGGATGGAAAATATGGATTTGGGGTTGCAGATGTATCTGGAAAAGGGATAAAGTCATCGCTCTTAATGTCTAAAGCATCTAGTTTGTATAGATGCTTAAGTAAAACAAATTTTTCTGCATCTGATTTATTGTTTCAATTAAATAATGAAATATGTGAAACTATATCAAGAGGTATGTTTGTTACTATGTTAATTGGAATATACGACTCAAATAAAAAAGAGTTGCTGCTTTCAAGCGCTGGCCACGAACCTCCATTAATTTTATCAGCTGATGGAACTTTTAGTAATTTTTCTGAAGCTGGTCCTCCTTTGGGTATAATGCCTAAAACGAAATATCCTGAGCACACCATTCCTTTCGAAAATAGCTCAATGTATATTTTTACAGATGGAATTACAGAGATAAAAAATCCAAATGGGGAAATGTTAGGATCGGAAGGCTTTGAAAATTATATTAAAAAATATCAATCAACTGCAATTAATGAGAGATTAAAAACAATGATAGATGATATTTTAGGAGCAGGTCATGTACAAAAAGATGATTTAACAATTGTTGCTATAGATGGAAAATAACTAATAAGCTGAAATTTGCTCTTGATTATATATTTTACAACTCATAACAATACTTAATCCCAACATAATAGATAATAAGGATGATCCACCATAAGACATTATAGGTAATGGCGCACCAACAATTGGTAGCATACCTAAAACCATTGCTATGTTAACAAATACATATAAAAAAATTGCTGTAGCAAAACCAAAGCAATATAATTTTGCAAAGAAGCTCCTTGAGACTAGTCCAACATTTATTATTCTATAAATTAATAGTATGTATAACAATAAAAGTATAATTGATCCAAGAAACCCAAATTCTTCAGAAAAAAGCGTAAATATAAAGTCAGTATGTTTTTCAGGTAAAAATTCTAGATAGCTTTGAGTTCCTTTTAAGTATCCTTTTCCAAAAAAACCACCAGATCCAATAGCTATTTTAGATTGAATTATTTGATATCCAGCTCCCAAAGGATCTCTGTCAGGATTAAAAAAAGTTAAAATTCTTGATTTTTGGTAAGGTTTTAAAATGGATATAGCAAAAGGTAATGAGACTAATAACAACAATCCTGAGTAAACAAAATATTTGATATTAAGACCTGCCAACCAAATTATAGCAATACCACTTCCTGCAATTAAAATTGAAGTACCTAAATCAGGCTGCTGGATAACAAGATAGCAAGGAATTATTAATAGTATGATTGGTTGAATTAAAAACTTATAGCTTTGAATATCTGAGCTTTGAATTCTATGATAATATCTTGCAAAACATATTATCACAGCAATCTTCATTAACTCTGATGGCTGTAAATTTAAAAAGTATAAGTTTATCCACCTTTTAGCTCCTGATGCTGAAATTCCAAAAAAATAAAACAGTTATTAATAAAAGTAACCCAACAAAATAGAATAAGTAAGCATTTTTATACCAGGTTGAGACTCTCACAAAAGATAAAAGTAAAAATAAACTAAAAAATACTGATAATCTAATTATATGATTTTTTGTATAAAATGAAAATTTTCCTCCCTCTGTAGAGTAAATCGCAAAGACACTAATTGAACCTATAGCAATGATTAATAATATTAATAAATAATCAATTGATCTTAATTTATCTAAAAAGCTATAATTGCTTGCTTGTATTCTTTCCCTCAACATTATGCTAAACTTGTATTTCCATTATTAAATTGTTCTCTTAATTTATGTCTATCAATAATTCTTTTTATTAATTTACTTGCAAGTGGCGCTGCTGCTTTACTTCCTGAGCCTCCATGTTCAATAATAACACTTATTGCATATCGTGGATCCTTATATGGCGCAAAAGCAACATACAATGCATGATCTCTTTTTTTGTATTCAATTTGATCAGTATCTAAATCTAGTTCTCTATCAAGATCAGTTATTCTTCTTACCTGTGATGTTCCAGTTTTGCCTGCAAATTGATATTTGGGATCATCGTATCGAGATTTATATGAAGTTCCATACTGCTCGTTTGTAGAACCGAACATTGCATCTAATACAAAATTAATATTAGACTTCTTGTGATACATTCTCTGATAATATTCAACATTAATGTCATCTAAATAATTTCTTTCATGTAAAGGAAAATTAGATTGATCTAATTTAATCTTATTTAATATATCCTTATAATTTATAGAGTCATCTTTTATGATATGAGGTTTTATTTTATATCCTCCATTTGCAATTTGTGCAGTCATTAGACAAAGTTGAAGTGGTGTGGTCTGAATATAGCCTTGCCCAATACCGTTAATTACAGTCTCACCTAAATACCAACTTTGTTCTAATGCACGTTTCTTCCATTTAGTATCCGGAACTAATCCTTTTTTTTCATCGTTATAAAGATCTCCTAGCACATTAGTCCCAAGACCATATCTTTTTGCAATTATTGATAATCTGTCAACTCCAAGTAATCTTGCCATTTCATAAAAGTATATATCGCAAGATTGTTTGATGGCATTTCTGAGCTTCATGTATCCATGACCTTCTTTTTTCCAACAGTGATATTTTACTCCATATAGTTCATAAGGATGCTTATGACCCTTGCATCTTATTGTTTTATTAGGATCTAATATTCCATATTCTAGAGCTGCAAGAGCAACTAATGGCTTAAAAGTAGATCCAGGTGAATAAAGTCCAGCAATAGACTTATTTATCAGGGGTTTTAAAGGATTATTTTTTATTTCTTTCCAATCTTTCTGATTAATTCCGTGCGTAAATTTATTTGGATCATAGGTTGGGGATGATGCCATTGCAACTACCTCTCCGGTATATATATCCATTGCGCATATTGAGCCTGCTTTTTCTTTAAGTAGCTCTTGGGCATATTTTTGAATTTCAATATCTATAGTTAAATTAACTTTATTACCCTGTCTTTCTTTAATGTAATCTATTTGGCTTATTCTTTTTCCAGATGCATTAACTTCGTATCTTTTAATACCGTAATTACCTATTAACATTTTTTCGTGTGAATTTTCTATTCCATATTTTCCAACTTTTAGACCTGGAACAAAATTTTCTTTTATCTCAGGTTTTTCAAGATCTTTTGGACTAGCATCACCAACATAACCAACTATATGTACCAAGTCATTTGCATAGGGATAAAACCTAGATGTCGATAATACAGGTTTTGCACCTTCTAATTCATGTAAATATAGATTAATTTTTGAAAATTGTTCCCAAGTTAAATTATCTGAAACTACTAATGTATCCCAAGGTTTTAATCTCTCCTTTTTTTTATATAATTTTTTAATTTGAAACTGATCTAAACCAATTAAATTTTTAATTTTGAATATTGTTACATCAAAATCGTTAATTTCATCTAATATTAAGTGTAGCTGAAACACTCTATCGTTACTTGCTAGTACTTTATTAAAATTATCTACAATTATACCTCTCTGAGGAGGAGTTTTCCATTCACGTATCCTATTTTTATCAGATAAAATTTCATACTTTTCTCTATCAGAAATTTGTAAATTATATAACCTTGATGATATACCGGCAAAAAGTAATATTTTTGCAGCAGCCAGAATAAACATCCTCCTTGTTATAACTCTACCCTTTTCGATGTTTCTTCCTCTATTCAACATTTTCTTGTCTTAAACCTAGTAAGTAAATTTGATTAAATATTTTTGCCACTGCTGGATAAATTAAAAATGAAAAAAAAGCTGTTGACATTAAAGCCCCATAACTAATATTTCCATCAAAGAAAATTGCTAATACTGTAAAATGAATTGAGCTAATAATTAATAATGCGATAAAAAATAGTATCCAATCATAAATTAAATTAGGAACTAGAGTTCTTGCCCTAAAAAAAGATGCAATAACACAGAGTAAAAGATAATTTATTGATGAAACTCCAATTGGTAGGTTTTGTACAACATCATTAATAACACCTGCAAAAAAGATAAGTCCATAACCAAGTATTTCGGGTTTTCTTAAAACCCAATAAAAAACAATTAAGTGAATAAAATTGAAAGATATATTAATTTTAAAAATACTAAATGAAAATGAGTAGCCTGTTAAAGCAAAAAAAAATAATAAAATAATTGGAAAACCATTTAATAGATATTGATAAAATTTTATATCTCCTCTAGCCATTTTATTTATTTACCTGCACATAATTTAGTTGATTTAAGTTGCTAAAAAACTTTACATACTTTTTATTGTCTTGAATAATTATTTTTCCAACAGGAATAGATGCTGGAATTGTGCCATCTGACCCAGAAGTATACACAATTTCATTTTGTTTTATTTCATTTTCTTTAGGCAGGTACTCTAGCTCTGCGTACTCATCATTTCCATTTCCTGAGAGTATTGCATTGATGCCACTTGGCTCAATAATGATTGGGATTTTGCTATTAAGATCA
>CACMYV010000027.1 GCA_902617975.1 uncultured Pelagibacteraceae bacterium | reverse complement strand
TCGAAATATTTTACTACCTCTTCGTAGTGATCAATTATATGTTTCTGAATTTTGTTGTTAATAGTTAGCTCAACTAATTTAGCATTATGTTCCAGTGATTTAATTTCTATTAATTTTAGTATTTTTAACACAAAAGTTTCATCTGTTAATTTCATGTGCCATTTCACATTACTTTCTCTTAATCTTTGTCTGGACATTTCAAGTAATCCAAAATTACTTATTCTGCCAATCTGAATTCTTGCTCTATCATTTCTACATTTCTCTTTTAGTTTTCTTTCGACTTGTCTTCTATTATTGAAATTTAACATATCAATGAAATCAATAATAATTAATCCTGATAAATCTCTTATTTTTATTTGTCTAGCAATCTCTTCAGCGGCTTCTATATTTGTATCAAAGGCAGTGCTTTCAACATTTTTTTGTTTAATAGATTTTCCAGAATTTACATCAATTGATACTAATGCCTCTGTTGGATTGATTACTAAATATCCACCTGAAGTTAACTTTACTTCTGTCTCGAAAATTTCAAATAACTTCTTTTCAATATTTTCTTTATAAAATAAAGGGACTTTATCTCTATATTTTTTTACTTTTTTTAGCTGGCTAGGCATCATTAACTTTAGATAATTTTTTGTTTTTTGATAACCCTCATTACCTTCCACATAAATATTTTGTGTATCATCGTCATACATATCTCTTATACATCTTTTTATTATATCACTTTCTTGGTGTATAAGAGATGGGGCTATAGAGTTTAAAGCATTGTCTTTTATTTGATCCCAAACTTTTATCAAATTTTTTAAATCATTATCTATTTCATTCTTTGTTTTATTTGATCCTGCAGTCCTTACTATAATTCCCATCTCTTTTGGTATGGTAATTTCATTTAAAATATTTCTAATTTTTTTTCTTTCCCCGGGATTAAATATTTTTCTAGAAATCCCACCACCTTTTGCTGTGTTAGGCATTAAAACAATATATTTTCCTGCAATAGATATAAATGTACTGAGTGCTGCTCCTTTTAATCCTCTTTCATCTTTTAATACTTGTACTAAAATTACCTGATTGGGTTTTATAACTTCTTGTATTTTATATCTTTTAGATGGAAATTTCTTTTGGTTTATTTTTTCTTTTTCATCATTTTCTTTTTTTTCTACAGGATCATCCATTTTGATCTCATCTTTACCCTCAAGAATTTTGTCCTCTATATTTTCACTCTCCTTTGATAATTCTTCTCGAACTTTCTCTTCTTCCTTTTTAATTTTTTCTAGATCACTTAATGGTAATTGATAATAATCCGATTGAATATCGTTAAAAGACAGAAACCCGTGTCTCTCTCTTCCAAAATCTACGAAAGCTGCCTGCAAAGAAGGTTCTATTCTACTAACTTTTCCTAAATAAATGTTATTCTTAATTAAAGTATTATTTATACTTTCATATTCATAGTCTTCGATATGATTATTATTTTTAAGAACAACTCTCGTCTCATTAGGATGCGATGCATCAATGTATAAATTTTTTGACATAATATTGGTAATTTTTTCATAGGTTAATTTAATAAATTCTGTGCCTTAAGAATAACAAATTCGCAAGATATTTAAACTAAAATGCAAAAGATTTTAAAAAGGGTAATAATATTTGGATTATTGTCGTCTTTACTAATTTTAGCATTAATAATTTCTATTCTTTGGACTTATTCCAATAAATTGCCAGATTATAAATATCTTAAAAATTATAAACCTCCAGTATCAAGCAAGTTGTATTCAGGAAATGGTGTTTTAGTAAGCGATTTTTCATCTGAAAAAAGAATTTTTGTTCCGTATTCTGCCATATCTCAAACTGTTATAAATGCTTTTTTATCAGCAGAGGATAAAAACTTTTTTGACCATCCAGGTGTAGATGCCAAAGGAGTAGTTAGAGCAATCAAAAATAATATATATAATATAATATACTCAAAAAGATTAGAAGGCGCTTCCACTATTACCCAACAAGTAGCGAAGAACTTTCTTTTAACTAATGAAGTAAGCATTGATAGAAAAATAAAAGAAGCAATATTAGCTTTTAGAATTGAGCGAGTTTTATCAAAAAAAAGAATTCTGGAGCTTTATCTAAATCAAATTTATCTTGGTGAAGGTAGTTACGGTATAGCTTCAGCGAGTTTAAGATATTTTAATAAACCAATAAGTGAACTCAATTATGGAGAGGCAGCACTTTTGGCTGCTCTTCCAAAAGCACCAAGTAAATATAATCCATATAAAAATAAAGACTTAGCAAAATTTAGAAGAAACTTAGTTTTAAATAATTTACTAGATAACGGTTTCATTGATCAAAATATGCACTCTAATTTAATTAATTCTAAAATTAGATTACAAAAAAGAAAAAGAATTTACCTAGAAGACTCAAGATATTATGTTGAGGATGTTAGAAAAGACGTAATTGATAAATATGGATATGATAAAGTGTATAAGCAAGGATTTAATATCAAGACACCTTTAGATTTAGAATTACAAAAAATTGCAACCCAATCGCTTAGAAATGGTTTGCAAGAATTTGATAAAAGAAAAGGATGGAGAGGACCATTATCCAATAAAAAAAAACACAAAAATTGGAAAAATGATCTTAAAGATTTAAATTTAGAAAAATCTTTAGGATGGGAATTAGCTGTTGTCACTAGAATTGATAAATTTGAATCAGTAATCGAAACTCAAAATGAAAATATTGGAACAATTAATTTTAATGATATTGATTGGACAAGACAGGAATTCAAAAAACTATTTAAAATTGGCGATATAATTTATGTCAAAAAATTGTCTGATGGAAACTATAGTTTAAAACAACTTCCAAGAGCTAACGGAGGTATAGTTGTGATGGATCCATATAGTGGAAGAGTTTTAGCATTGTCAGGAGGATTTAGTTTTAAAAAAAGTGAATTTAATAGAGCATCTCAAGCAAAACGTCAGCCTGGATCTGCATTTAAACCTTTCATATATGCTTTAGCATTAGAAAATAATTTTTCTCCAACAACATTAGTATTAGATGCACCTATAGTATTAGATCAAGGAAATGATTTAAAAATGTGGAAACCAGAAAATTATGGTAAAAAATTCTATGGACCTTCAACTTTAAGAACAGGTATTGAGAAATCAAGAAATTTAATGACTGTGCGAATAGCTCAAGAATTAGGTATAGACAAAATCATAAATTTTTCAAAAAAATTAAATATTTATGAAAATCCAGATGAGCTTATGTCGGTATCTTTGGGTTCAGCTGAAACAACTCTATTAAAAATTACAAGCGCTTATTGTTCTTTTTTAAATGGTGGAAAATTAGTTAACCCAATATTAATTGATAGAATTCAAGACAGTGAGGGAAAAACAATTTTCAATAATGAAAAAAGATATTGTGAGAATTGTGATTTAATTTCTTATGATGGAACAAGTAACCCAATTATCAACAACAAATATCAACAGATTTTTTCACCCCAAACAGCCTACCAGATTACTTCTATGTTAAAAGGTGTTATAGAACGTGGGACTGGAAAAGGTTTGAGAGATTTAAAACTTGAGCTAGCTGGCAAAACAGGAACAACAAATAAAAATACAGATACTTGGTTTATAGGATTTACATCAAATTTAGTTGTTGGTGTTTATATAGGCTATGACAATCCAGAGAGTTTAGGTAAATTTGAAACAGGTTCAAAAACTGCTATGCCAGTTTTTAAAGAGTTTATAAAAAAAACAGCAAATACTTTTAATGCAAGACCTTTTAAAGCTGCAGATAACATAAAAATGATGGTAATAGATGCAAAAACTGGAGAAAAAGCGAATTCTAAAACCAAGTTAGCCATAATCGAGTCATTTAAAAAAAATAATAGTAAACTAGATAATAAATCTAACAATTTTGATAGTAGATTAAATACAACAAATATATTAAAATTTTATTAATGGATCAGGAAGTATTAAATATTAAATCAGAAATAGAAAAAATAAACCAAAGAATAAAGGAGTTTCTTTGAAAAGACAAAGATTTCTGAAAAAATAATTAATTTATCAAATTTAATAGAAAAACCAGATTTTTGGCAGGATAAAAAAAATGCTGAAAAAGTTTTACGTGAAAAAACTAATTTAGAAAAATTATTAAATAATTACGAAATAACATCAAATGAAAGCAAAGATTTATTTGATATTTATAATTTAGCTATTGAGGAACATAATGATGAAATGATTAAAGAGACAACCTCAAATATAAAAATACTCTTTAATAAAATTAAACAAATTGAAATAAGATGTTTTTTATCAAATGATAATGATACATTTGATAGTTATTTAGAATTTCATGCAGGTGCTGGTGGTACTGAAAGTCAAGATTGGGCCGATATGTTAAGAAGAATGTATATGAAATGGGCAACTAAAAAAAACTTCAAAATTGAAATTATTAGCGAACATAAAGGCGATGAAGCAGGAATAAAATCCTCAATAATTAAGATTAGTGGAGATTACATAAATGGATTATTAAAAAATGAGTCAGGAATACATAGACTTGTTAGAATTTCTCCATTTGACTCTGGTGCTAGGCGACACACAAGTTTTGCCAGTGTTTGGGTATACCCTGTTATTTCTGAGAATATAGATATTGAAATTTTGGAAAAAGATTTAAGAATAGATACTTATCGATCTAGTGGTGCTGGAGGACAACATGTAAATACAACTGACAGCGCAGTAAGAATAACACATTTACCAACTAAAATTGTGGTACAATGTCAAAATGAAAGGTCACAACATAAAAATAAAGAAACTTGTATGAATATGTTAAGAGCAAGACTTTATGATTATGAGTTAAAAAAAAAAGAAAAAGAAAATGAAAATCTTGAAAATTCAAAGTCAGAGATTGGATGGGGTCATCAAATCAGATCATATGTATTACACCCTTATAAAATGGTAAAGGATAATAGAACTAATTTTGAAAGTTCAAGTCCTGAAAAAGTATTAGATGGAGAAATAGATAACTTTTTAGAAAGTTCTTTATATAAATTAAATGCGTAAAATAGCTTCTATAATTATAATATCAATTATAACCATCTTAATCGCAATTTTAATATTTCTAACAACAGTAGGAATTAAAACCGATAATTTTAATAGTTTAATAAATGAAAAAGTTAAAGAGATTGATCCAAAAATAAAATTAAAAATAAATCAAGTAAATTTTAAATTAAATTTATCTAATTTTGAATTTGAAATTTTTACTTCGGACCCTCAATTATTAGTTAATGAAAAAAAAGTTGACTTAGAAATTATAAAGTCTGATTTAAATCTTTTAGACTATTTAAATAATAAAAATCCAATTTCTGAAATATCTATAACTTCAAAAGAAACTAATATTGATCAATTTACTGATTTTATCAATGAATATGACTTTAATTTAGCTAGGAATTTAATTTTCAAACAAATTAAAAAGGGAAAAGTAAAAATAATTTCCAATATAAATTTTAATGAAAATAGTCCCCAAAATATTAAATATATTATAAATGGATACGTTAAAGACGCAGAAATAAAATTACTCAACCAATCAAAAATTGAAAATGTTAAATTTAATTTTTTTGTAGATCAGGATTTTATAAACTTAAATAAAATAGAATTAGCATTTGATAAAATCTTTGTTACTTCAGAAAAAGTAAATATTAAAAAAATTAATAATTATTTCAATATCTCAGGAAATTTTAAAACAAATAAGACTGAAATAAATTTAAAAAATTATAAAAAATTAATAAATACTAATTTAGATTTAATAGATGATAGACCTATAAATTTAAGCTCAGATAATGAATTATCATTTAAAATTAATAAAAAACTTAATATTAAAGATTTAAGTATTAAATCCAAATTAAATTTTGATGAGTTATTTACTAATTCAAAATATCAAGATTTGATATATTTAAAAAACGGTAATATTTTAATTAATTACATTAAAGAAGAATTAAAAATCGATTTAAATAGCAATTTTTTATTTCAAAATAATAAAAAGA
>CACMYV010000026.1 GCA_902617975.1 uncultured Pelagibacteraceae bacterium | reverse complement strand
TAGAATAAAACAAATAATTAAATATTTACCGAAAAATTTTATCAAAAATAAAATTGTATTAGATAGTGGCTGTGGGCCAGGTAGATACATTAACGAAATTTTAAGATATAAACCAAAATTAGCTATTGGTATTGATAGTGGAAAAAATATTATTTTAGAAAATAAAAAGAAATTTCGTAAATTTAAAAATGTTAGGTTTGATCAAGCCTTAATAGATAAACTTAAATATAAAGAAAATTATTTTGATTTTTTAATATCAGCAGGAGTTTTGCATCATACAAAAACAAGTATGAATTATTTAATTAAAGACCACGCTAAAGTTATAAAAAAAGGTGGATATTTCTTTGTTTTCATAGCCGGAAAGGGTGGAATTGAATTAGATGTGTGGAATTTTAGCAGAAGAGTGATGATTAATGTTGATATTAATAAAGCCTACAGTTTTTTAAAAAACAAGATATCTCATATGCGTCTGCAAGGTTTTCTAGACCACAGCTATGGAGAATATAAATCAACACCTAAAGATAAATTTGAAAATATTTTGAACAAAAATTTTTCTAAAGTGATAGAAATACCGGGAGTTTATGGCGCAGATGTCACAAAAAATACTTTTAAAAAAGATAAATTCTTCAAAGTTAGATTTGGATCAGGAAATCTTAGATATCTTTGCAAAAAGTAATCAATGAATCTAAAAAAAAAAAAAAGATTCATAAGAATAATTCCAAGACTTGATATTAAAAACCAATTTCTGATTAAAGGTATAAATTTAGAAGGATTAAGAGTTCTAGGAAAGCCATATGAATTTGCTAAATTTTATTCAGAAAATGGCGCTGATGAAATTCATTACAGCGATTCTGTTGCTTCATTGTATGGAACTAATAATCTTAGAGAACTAGTAAAAAAAACTGCTAAACATTTAAATATACCACTTTCAATTGGAGGAGGAATTAGAAATTTAAATGATATTGAGCAAATGTTAAACTCCGGAGCTGATAAAGTATTTATTAATTCTGCTTTTGTAAATAATTTGAATTTTGTTAATAAAGCAGTTAAAAAATTTGGCTCTTCAACTATATCAGCAAGTATAGAGTATATTAAAATTAAAAATAGAAATTATATTACAGTCGCTAATGGAAGAAATATTATTAATCTAGATCCATTAAGTTGGTCAAAGAAACTCGTAAACGAAGGTGTAGGAGAGCTAATTATTACATCTGTAAATCATGAGGGCTTAATGAAAGGATTTGATATTGATATAGTAAAAAAAATATCTAGAAAATTTAATATACCTGTATTAGCTCATGGTGGAGCTGGAAATTTTTTTGATATTTTAAATATTATAAATCAAACAAATATTGATGGAGTTATATTTTCATCATTGTTGCATTATGAAACAATAAAAAAATTTAGACTACCTAAAATTAATTATATAGGAAATATACAATATTTAAAAAAACTAAATAAGAAAAAATATAATCCAAAAATAAGTATTAAAGAATTAAAAAAATTTTTAAAATCAAAAAAACTAAATATAAGAAATGATTTTTAAGAAAATTAAAATAGGAATAATCAATATGGATTGTAATAATATGTACAGTATTTTTAATACTCTTAAAAAAATTGGTTATAAGACTTCAATAATAAATAAAAATAAAAGTATAAAAAATTTTGATTTAGTTGTATTGCCTGGAGTTGGTTCTTATAAACAGGCAATGAATAGTTTAAAAAAAAAAAATATGGATTATGAATTATTAAATTTTTTAGAATATAAAAATAGAGGATTGATGGGCATATGCCTTGGTATGCAACTACTTTTTCAAAGTAGTGAAGAATTTGGGAAGAATTCGGGCCTAGGTTTGATTGAGGGAAATGTAAAAAAGTTTAAAAAAAAATTATCTAAAGTACCTCATATTGGATGGAATAAAGTTGAATTTAGAAAAAAAAATCCAATTTATTCAAATTTAAATAAAAAAAATTTTTATTTTGTACACTCTTTTTATTGCAGACCAAAAAATGAAAAAATAATTCTATCTAAAACAAATTATAATGGGATAAAATTTTGCTCTTCTATCTTATCAAAAAATATTATTGCAGTCCAATTTCATCCTGAAAAAAGTGGTAAAGTTGGTGTAAAATTTTTACAAAATATTCATCATATTTTATGAAATTAAAGGTCTTATATGGGTTACCAAGAAAAGTACTTTTTTGTAAAAAGACATTAATGTCTAATCAAAGACCAGTTTCTACTTCAGAATTTTTACTAAAAAGCACTTCTAAGAAAAAAACAATTAATTTTAGTAAAAATAGAATCTCTGATTCATATGTCTACTCCAAAAAAAAAGAAAAGATTAATTATGAAGACCGCGAAAAAAAACTTTTAAAATTATTAAGTAAACACAGAGGCAAATATGGAAAATATGATTGCATCGTACCTGGTAGCGGAGGAAAAGACAGTTGTTTTGCAACTCATATTTTAAAATATAAATATGGAATGAATCCTTTGACAGTAACATGGCCACCAATACTTTATACTGATTATGGTTACCAAAACTATTTAAATTGGATCAAAACTTGCAAGGTAGACAATGTAACTCCAAATAGAAATAAAAAAACAATGAAGTTATTAACTCGGTTGGCATTAGAAAATTTATTTCATCCTTTTCAAACTTTTATTTTAGGCCAAAAAATATTTGCTACAAGAATTGCTTTAAAATATAAAATACCACTAGTATTTTTTGGAGAAAACGAAGCAGAGCACGGTAATCCAATAGCTGATAATCTCACATCTATAAGAAAAGCTCATTATTTTGCAGTCAAATCAAAAAATAAAATTAGGCTTGGTGGAGTTTTAATTAAAGACTTAATTAACAATTATGGTATTTCAAACAAAGATTTAGAAATATTTTTGCCAATAAAATTTGATGAAATTTATAAAAATAATTTAGAAGTTCATTATTTAGGATATTATCTAAATTGGATACCTCAGGAAACCTATTATTATGCTGTAAAAAATTGTAATTTTAGACCAAGACCTTTTAGAACACAAGGCACATACAGTAAATATAATAGTATTGACGATAAAATTGATGACTTACACTATTATACAACTTATATAAAATTTGGAATTGGAAGGGCAACTTATGATGTTAGTCAGGAAATTAGAAATAAACATTTGTCCATTGAGGAAGGAAAAAAACTAATTAAAAAATATGATGGAGAATTTCCAGATAGATACTTCAGCGAGATATTAAGATATCTAGATATTAAACCGAATAAATTCTTTAAATTACAGGATAAATTTAGATCTCCACATTTGTGGAAAAAAATAAAAAAAAAATGGTATTTGAGACATAATTGTTGGGGAGGTGGCGTAGATGATAAATAAATATAAAAGAAAAGTTGATTATAACAAATATAAACCATCGAATTTATTAAATGCAAAAAAAAGAATGTTAATTAGATTTAAAAGAAATAAGATCAATATTAAATTAAATAAAGGTTCTAAAATATTACTATTAGGTAGTCTCGAATATATTAAAGGCTTAGAGTCTCTAGGAAAAAATGAAATTCATACCTGTGATATTGTAGGCAAACCTCATTTTATTAAAAAAAATATTAAACATAAAAAAACTGATTTAAAAAAAATTAAATTTAATAACAATTATTTCGACTTTATTTTTTGTAACGGGATTTTGAGTCATTCAAAGTCTCATCATTTGCTATTAAAAGAAATGCATAGAGTTTTAAAAAAGGAGGGCAAACTTTGGTTAAATGTATACGGAAAAAACAAATTAACAGACTATGAAAAAAGTATAAATAAGAAACTTAATTATAAGGATAAGTTAAATGCTAAAAAAATACTAAATTTTTATAATTGGGAAACTTCAAAAATAAATTTTATATTAGAATTATTTTTTTTTGACGAAAAATACATTTTTGACAAATTATCATTGGAAAAAAAGTTGAAAAATTTAAATTTTGAAATTATTAAATTTTGTATGAGAGGGGCTGACTCAGACTTTACAGAAATGATATATAAAAATAAAAAATTAAAAAAAATTCTAGGTTTTGGAGATCTAAGATTTTTATTAAAAAAAAAGTAAAATTATGTTGGGATTTTTACAAAAGGGACATAGAGATTTTATAAATCAAAATTTAAAATTAGAAAAAAATCATTTTAACAATAATAAAGCAAAAATTTTAATAGATTTTTTTGACGATTATCCAGTAATTTTTTTATTTTCCTCGATGAAGAAATATCTACAAAAAAAATACAAAGCTGATTTTGAATATTTTACATTCAATGATTGGCACAATGTACAAATAAGTTCGCAAAAGAGCTTCTTTCAAAATTTTAAATCTATAATAAGAAAATTTACAACGTTTCGTGTTTTAAATAAAATATTCAGATCATTTGGAGTTCGCGAAGGCTTAATAATCAATTATAATAATAAAAAATTCTTTAAAATCGCGGAACTAAAGGCAGAAAAAATTTTAAGTAAATTGAAAAAACCAGAAAATGTTTATTCAATTAAATTTAAAAATTTTAATTTGGGAAAATATATATATCAATCTTATTTGAGAGACTTTAATGAACCAACATTAAAACTAAATGATAAGAGATTATATGAAACGATAAAAAAATCTTTATTAATTTTTTTGAATATTGAGGAATATTTTAAAAATAATTCAGTAAAGATACTTATTCCATCACATACTGTTTATTTATACTATGGAATAATAACAGAGTATGCATATAAAAAAAAATGTAAAGTTTTTAGAATCAAACAAGTTGGATGGAGGGATACGCAATCTACAGATTTAATACATGTCGATAAAAGAATTTCCGAAGCTCCTCCAACTAATAATTATAAAAAAATTTTTAATAATTTTAGTAAAAAACAGAAGAAAAAATTCTGGAATGTTGGAAAAAAACATTTGAATTACAGATTTAAAGGCAAGAAAGAACCTAACTTGTCTGGAAACTTAATAATGTATCATAATAAAAAATCTAGAATTAATTTTAAAAATAATAATAAAAACATAATGTTATTTTTGCCTTGCTTTTTTGACGGTCCAGGTAGACATTCGAATTTACTCTTTCCAGATTTTTACCAATGGACTGAATTCATGCTTGAAAATGCAAAAAAAACCAAATTTGAATGGTTTATAAAACCCCATCCAAGTGGTTTGCCTGGTAATGACAAAATAATTAAAGAATTTAAAGATAAATACTCTAATTATAAAAATTTAAATTTTATAAGTAAAACAACGTCAAATAAATATTTAATTAATCATAATTTTAATTCATTATTTTGTCATCACGGAAATGTAGTTCCAGAATTCGCTTCGAAGAATATTCCCGTAGTTGTAGCTTGTAGTGACTATTCGTCTTCATTTGATTTTTCGATTAGAGCAAAATCAAAAAAACATTTAGCTAAATTAATTGATATTGCTGATAAAATAAATTTTAAACCTAATAAAAAACATATTTATGAGTATATTTTTATGCATTTTATATATTTTATGGGTTACAAAAAAAACAATCGAATATTTAATAGAAATTTTGAAACAGAAATAAGTAAATTTCATAATACACATAAAGCTAACATTAGTAATCATAAATTTTTCAGTCTACTTAAAAATGAAGATTATACTTTTAGTGAAAACAAAATAATAAATCTTTTAAAAAAAATTAATATTTGATTATGAGAAAAAAATTTTTTAGGTGTAAAAAATGTCTAATGACTTCTTTGAGACCAAGAATTTCATTTAACAATTCAGGAATTTGTAATGCATGTCAAAATTTTGAAATTTACAGAAAAATAAAATGGAAATATAGGTTTGAAAAACTTAAATTAATTTCAAAAAAAATAAATAATGAAACAAAAAATCAAAAATATAATTGCATTGTTCCTGTTGGTGGTGGCAAAGATAGTTCATATGTAGCTTGGAAGGTTAAACATGATCTAAAATTAAAACCATTATGTGTTTTTTGTGAGCCACCCCTATTCACTAAAGTTGGAAAAATTAATTTAGATAATTTTAGAAAATCAGGTTTTGATATTAAAACTTTGAAATTTAAATCAGATTTCAAGAAATACGATAAATTGATGTTTAAAAATAAAGGACTACCCCAACATTCTTGGTTAACAGCAATTACAATTTTTCCAATAAAACTTGCCTTAAAATATAATTGTAAATATATAATAGGTGGAGAAGACCCTGAGAGTTTGTATGGTGGAACAAACAAAAATTTTTTAAGAGATAAAATTAAAGTTAAAAATTACATCAATAACTTTATCGAAAATAATCATGTTTCAAGTTTTTATCAAGGAAAACAATTAAAAAAATTTAAAAATTTATTTTTAAATAAGAATGAGTTAAAAAATATAAATAAAGTGTACAAGATTTTTTGGTCAAATTTTGAGTATTGGGATGAAGATAAACATTTTTCAATTGCAATAAATAAATGTGGATTAGTCAAAGCAAAAAAATCTCATTCTAATGCTTTGAATAAAGTATCTCACATAGACCAAGAACTCTACCCTTTGCATATGTATTTAGCATATTTAAAGTTTGGATTTTCAAGAGCATCTACTGATACCAGTATAGATATTAGACATAGAAAAATTTCGAGAAGAGAAGCTGTGAAAATTGTTAAAAATAAAGACTTTATTTTTCCTAACGAATTCTTAAAAAAATACCTCAATTATTTTGATTTAACAAAAAAAGAATTTTTCAATATTCTGTCAAAACAAATTAATAAAGATATATTTTCCAATAATGACTTTTTAAATCTTAAACTAAAAAAATTTGGATAATATTTATGATTTCTTTATCAAATTTTATAATCAAAGATAAGTCACCTTTGATTAATATTAATAAAAATATAAGCGATGCCTTAAAATTATTAAATAGAATAGATATGAAAACACTTTTTGTTGTTAGAAAAAAAGGTAAAAAAAATTATTTTTGTGGCACAATTACAGATGGTGATATTCGAAGATTTTTTATTAAAAAAAATAATCAGGAAAAAAAATTAAAATATGTATTTAGAAAAAAATCCAAATTTTTATTTCAAGATGATAAAAATTATGCAAGCAAAGTA
>CACMYV010000025.1 GCA_902617975.1 uncultured Pelagibacteraceae bacterium | reverse complement strand
ATTTCTAGGTGTTTCAAACTTGAGGCCTTCATTTTTATCTGACAATTTTAGATTAAAGTCTTTGTTTCCAATTCTAAAATTTATAAATCCAAATTTTTCTTTTACATGATCAAATTTACTAAAATATAAATTAATTTGTTTTTTATCCTCCTTATCTAATTCATCAGACCAATTATCACCAAAAACTTGAGGATCTTTTGGTTCGTTAAAATTTTGAGGTGGATTGATTAATTTGTAATCATTTTTTTGAAAATCCCATATTATAAAAGCTGGTAACAAGTTTCCGTGTTTGTCATTAAATTTTTCTGAATGAGCATCAAGTGGCGTAACATATTTATTCATTTGTATTGAATCTTTTCTTACATAAGTGTGGAGTGAAGAAAATGGAATAGCATAGTTACAGTTCCATCTTTTCATGTGGTAAGCATATGTTATTCCACACGGAGGCATTTGTGATGCCTGAGGCTCAATGAATTTACCATCTGTATCATAAAAATTTATCATGTCCGCATCGCCCCAATTAACAAGTTTTAATAAGAATCTATTTTTATAATTTTTAATAATTTTCTTAATTTCTTTTGACCAACCCAAAGCATTGCCATCATTTAGATTTAGTATTACATTTTCCTTCAAAACCTCAAAAATTGCTGTTGAGTCCTGGTTCCAATCTGCAAAAACTTTTACACGGATATTATCAGATACAGAAAACCATTGATTATTTTTTAATTCAATACATTTAAAATTTTTTGATAACTCGTTATAAATTCTTTTTCCATAATGGCTCGCCAAAATAAAGGTCTTGTCCTTAAACAAATCGAGAGAGTCTGGATCAATATGGTCTGGATGACCATGAGATAAAAAAACATATTTTGCCTTAAGTATATTTTTATATTGACTATCTGGTATTTGATACTTATGACACCAGCTACCAAAATAAGGATTTCCCAAAATCCAAGGATCTGTTGTAATAATTGGTTCTTTATCAAATATTGTAATAGTTGCGTTTCCTATGGTTTCAAATCCAATCATATATATTTTTATATTATTATATTATTAATATAAAATAACTATAAGTAGTGATGCAATATTGGTTATTAAAATCTGAGCCTAATGTTTGGTCAATAGATCAACAATTAAAGGTTGGTCCAAAAGGTGCTGACTGGGATGGTGTAAGAAATTATCAAGCAGCAAATAATTTGAAAAAAATGGAGAAGGGTGATCTTTGTTTTTTTTACCATTCAAATATTGGTAAAGAAATCGTTGGAATTGTTGAAGTAATTAAAACAGCATATATAGACCCAACAGATAAAGAGAAGCGATTTGTAGCAGTAAAAGTTAAGTATAAAAGCAAACTAAAAACACCAGTTTCTCTTGAAAATATTAAAAAAAATAAAGATTTAAAAGATATTGCACTAATAAAACAAAGCAGGCTGTCTGTCATGCCAATAGACACTAAATGCTGGAAAATTATTTTGAAGATGAGTAGTATCTAGGAAATTTATAATACATGCCTAAAAAAAAAGTAAAAAAAAGAAAGAAAAAAATAATCACAAAAAAAAAAAATAAGACAAAGTCTTTAGCTCCAAAGCAAGAAAAAGAACTTATATATAGAACAAAGAAGGACTGGATTAGCAAAGCTCTAGTAAATAAATCTCAGTATGAAAAAAAATATAAAGCCTCAATAAAAGATAATGATGGCTTCTGGAAAAAAGAAGGAAAAAGAATTAATTGGATAAAGCCATATACGAAAATTAAAGATGTTAAATATAGTAAATCGGATGTTAAAATAAAATGGTTTTACGATGGTACTCTTAATGCATCAGTAAATTGTATTGATAGACACTTAAAGAAGAATAAAGATAAAACTGCGATTATATGGGTTGGAGATGATCCAAAGGTTCAAAAGAAAATTTCTTATAAAGAGTTACACAAAGAAGTTTCTAAAGCTGCAAATGGTCTTAAAGAATTAGGGGTTAAAAAAGGCGATAGAGTAACAATTTATTTAACCATGATACCAGAACTTGCATATACAATGTTGGCATGTGCAAGAATAGGAGCTGTGCATTCAATAATTTTTGGAGGCTTTTCTCCCGATAGTATTTCTGGACGAATAAACGATTGCGAGTCTGATTATCTAATTACAGCTGATGAAGGTGTAAGAGGTGGCAAAATAATACCTTTAAAATCAATAGCTGACGAAGCTTTAGTAAATTGCCCAAATGTAAAAAAATGTGTAGTTGTTAAAAGAACGGGGAATAGAATAAATTGGGATGAACGAAGAGATGTTTGGTACCACGAATTGACAAAAAAAGTTTCAAATAAATGTGAACCCGAAGAAATGAATGCAGAAGATCCATTATTTATTTTATATACATCAGGTTCAACAGGTAAACCAAAAGGGGTGATGCATACAACTGGTGGGTACATGGTTTACGCATCGATGACACATCAATATATATTCAATTATAAACCTAAAGATATTTATTGGTGTACAGCTGACATTGGTTGGGTGACTGGTCATAGCTATATTATTTATGGACCATTATCAAATGGAGCAACAACTATTATGTTTGAGGGAATTCCAACTTATCCGGATAGTTCAAGATGGTGGCAAATTGTTGATAAATATAAAGTTAATATTTTTTACACTGCTCCGACAGCGATAAGAGCTTTAATGAGAGAGGGTGATAAGCCTGTTAAAAAAACATCAAGAAAATCACTGAAATTACTTGGAACAGTAGGTGAACCAATCAATCCCGAAGCATGGGAGTGGTATTATAAAACTGTCGGAGATTCTAATTGTCCGATTGTTGATACTTGGTGGCAAACTGAAACGGGTGGGATATTAATTAGTCCGCAAACAGGTGCTATAAATTTAAAACCAGGTTCAGCAACAAAACCATTTTACGGAATTAAACCATTGATAGTTAATAAAGATGGAAAGGTTTTAAAAGGAGAAGCAGAAGGTCGTTTATGTATTGCACAATCTTGGCCTGGTCAAATGAGGACAGTTTATGGAGATCATAAAAGGTTTATTGATACATATTTTTCTCAATTTGATGGTAAATATTTTACGGGAGATGGGTGTAGAAGAGATAAAGATGGATATTACTGGATCACAGGAAGAGTGGATGATGTAATTATTGTTTCAGGACATAATCTTGGAACTGCTGAAATAGAAAGTGCGTTTGTTGCTCATCCAAAAGTAGCAGAAGCTGCCGTAGTTGGATATCCACATGATATTAAAGGTAATGGTTTATATTGTTACGTTACTTTAAATGTGGGAGAAAAATCAACTTTAGATTTAGAGAGAGATTTAAAACTTTGGGTTAGAAAACAAATTGGTCCAATAGCTACACCAGATCTAATTCAATTTTCACCTGGACTCCCAAAAACTAGATCAGGCAAAATTATGAGGAGAATTCTCAGAAAAATTGCAGCAAATGAACATGACCAATTAGGTGACACAACAACTTTGGCAGATCCAAGTGTAGTAAAAAGCTTAGTTGAAAATAGAAAAAATACTTAAAAATTTATTAATTCAATAAATTCCTTTTTAACATTATCCCATTTTAAGATCATAGAATTCAAAACTATTTTTTTGTCTAAAGATTTTAATTCTTCAGCGATTGGAGACCATTCATATAATGATAACGCACTGGTATTAAATGGTAATGACTCGTGATATTCATTCCAATTAATCTTTTCGTATCTTTCAAGAAAATTTTTTTTTGCATTTTCATATATTTCCTTTGGCATTTCATTTTTCTGAAGTTCATTATCCAAAATTTCAAAATAAATTTCATTTGCTTTCTCAGTATCATGTTGATTTCTGATGTTTTTTAAAAAAGAGATTGTATAAAAAGTTAAATCCTGTAATGCAGTTGAATAAATATTCCATTTAGCTTTGTTAATTGATCCTAAAAATATTTCATCTTCAAACATCAATACATATTTTGCCCCCATTCTAGTTTTCAGATATCCATAAAGAGTTACTTGACTTACCCATGCAGATTTTTTTTGGATAAATTCTTTTAATTCTGAATAATTTTCAATTTTTTTTGTTTTTTTGAAATATTTTAAGAATGGAATGAAATATTCCTTTAAATACTCAAATTTCAAATCTTTGAGCTTTAATTTGTATTTGATGCCCATTTAGAAGCGATATTACAACTTTTACTATAAATATATGCCATTTTTTACCCTTTAAATATAACTTTAAATGAGTATGAATTATATCTTTAACCTATAGGGAGGATTAAAATAATGTCAAACAAAGAAAAGCACTGGGAAAAAACCAAAGGATTAATGATAATTACATTAATTATTTGGTTTGTTTTCGGTTATCTGATCTTCATGTTTGGTTCTGACCTAAACACTTCAAGTTTTATGGGATATCCATTAGCGTATTACATGTGTGCGCAAGGTTCCATCATTGCATTTGTGGTCCTTATTTTTTGGTTTGCAAATAGACAGGAAAAAATCGATGAAGAGTTTGGTTTTACCGAAAAGGAGGATGATTAATGTTTAAAGGCAATTTTATTGACAACCTACCAAAAATTTACGGGACATATACTGGAGGCTTCATTGTATTCATCATATTGATGGCGATAGCGGAGCAAGCAGGTATGACTGCTAAAACAATTGGTATTTTGTTTGTCGCTTTTACAGTTTGTATATATGCCTTGATTGGGTATTTATCTAGAACTGTTCAGGTCGATGCTTATTATGTTGCTGGAAGACAGGTGCCAACAGTATTTAACGGAATGGCAACTGCAGCTGACTGGATGTCGGGTGCATCATTCGTTGCAATGGCTGGTGGTATTTACTTTGGTGGTTATACTTATATGGCTTTCTTAGTCGGATGGACTGGGGGATACGTTTTAGTATCATCACTTTTAGCACCATACTTAAGAAAATTTGGATGTTATACTGTGCCAGATTTCATTGGAACAAGATACGGCGGAAACTTTGCAAGGTTCTGTGCTGTAGTTGTTTTAACATTGGCATCTTTCACATATGTAACAGCTCAAATTAACGCAACAGGAACAATTGCATCTAGAGCACTAAGTATTCCATTTGAATTAGGAGTTTGGGTTGGACTAGTAAGTATTTTACTTTGTTCAATGCTAGGCGGAATGAGAGCGGTAACTTGGACACAGGTTGCACAATACATAGTATTGATTATTGCTTATCTAATTCCAGTATTCTGGATTAGTAACAAATCTGGATTTGGTTTCTTTCCACACTTTATGTTAGGTGAGGAAGTGGCTAGATTAGGTGCACTTGAATCGCAATTTGGATTAGTTAAAAATGCTGCTGCAGATATCAAAGCTGCAGGTGTACCAGGTGGTTTAAAATCTATTTCTGTATCACACTCAGGTGTACCAGAAGGTGGAATGGCTGCATGGAAGTTTATTTCATTAGCACTATGTATGATGGTAGGAACAGCTTCTTTACCACATATTTTAATGAGATACTTCACTACTCCAAGTGTTAAAGCTGCAAGAAAATCAGTGGCATGGTCACTATTCTTTATTGCATTGCTTTATACTTCAGCGCCAATGCTTGCAACATTATCCAAAATCTCACTAATAGATCCAAATTTACCAACAGGTATTATTGGAAAACCAATTGCTGAGATTATGCAAATTGAGTGGGTAAATGCTTGGATTAATGTAAAACAAGCCTTCATAGCAGACTTTAACGGAGACGGTATTCTTCAGTTAAATGAATGGTTTATGAGAGGTGATGTAGTTGTACTAGCAACTCCTGAAGTTGCTGGATTACCATACGTAATCTCTGGACTAGTTGCTGCAGGAGGAATGGCTGCTGCGATGTCAACTGCTGATGGTCTAATTCTTGCTATCGCAAACGCTTTATCACATGATATCTATTACAAAATCATTGATCCAAAAGCGGATGTAAGAAAAAGATTGTTAGTTGCTAGAGCACTTCTAATAGTTATTGGTGCCGCTGGAGCATACATTGCATCGATGAGGATCACTAGTATCCTTGGTGCAGTTGCTTGGGCATTTGACTTTGCAATGTCAGGATTGTTCTTCCCATTAATACTTGGTGTATGGTGGAAGAGAGCAACAAGACAAGGAGCAATAGCAGGTATGATAGCAGGTCTTGCATCAGGAACAGCTTATCTAATTTATGTGTATCCTAAGTTTATGGGTAATGCACCTTGGTTAGGTATTGACCATTTACGTTTCGGTATAATCGGAGCGTCGGTCTGTTTAGTTGTAATGGTTGTAGTAAGTTTAATGACTGAAGAACCAGATAAAGCTACACAGCAAATGGTAGATGAAGTTCGTGTTCCATCAGGTAAGACAATACTTGGTAAGCAACACTAAATTAAACTTTTTGGGGGCGGAAACCGCCCCCATTTTTTCAGATAAATGCCGTTATATATTTTAATAATAGACTACATTTTAGGTATCATCATGTGGACTTTAATTGGCAGATCCGCAATGAACATTTTTCAAAAAGAAGACTCTGAGTTCTTTTTTATGAAAGTTTTTGTAAAATATACAAACCCAATTATAAAAGTTTTTAAATTTATAACGCCCAGTTTCATCATAGGACCACTGGTCCCGCTATATGTTGCATGGTTTTTTTATATGTTTAGATTTTATTTGATGCCTTATTTAATGGGATATTCAGTAATGGGCATGTTGTCGTTTCCATTAGAAAGTGAAATAGCTGCAGAAATTTATAAAATTTTTGGTAAATAACAATTCAAATATAGTTAAAAATTGATAGTACTAGTTTTTAATTATCAATGAAAAAAATACAAATTTCACCTTCAATACTTTCTGCAGATTTTAGCCAATTAGGAAAAGAAATTAAAAGACTAGAAGACGGCGGCGCCGACCTAATTCATGTTGATGTTATGGATGGACATTTTGTTCCTAATATCACAATTGGACCCCCAGTAATAAAAACACTGAGAAATTACACAAAATTACCATTTGATGTACATTTAATGATTTCACCAGTTCATAAATATATTAAAAATTTTGCTGAGGCTGGGTCTGATATAATAACAATTCACCCTGAAGCAACTGATAATTTAAATGATTCAGTTCAACTTATAAAACAATTGAAGAAGAAAGTAGGTATATCTTTGAACCCAGACACAGAAATAAATATCGTAGAAGAAAATTTAAAAGACATTGATTTAGTTTTAATTATGAGTGTATATCCTGGTTTTGGTGGTCAAAAATTTATACCAGAAGTAATTGAAAAAATTAAAAAACTTTATCAAATAAAAAAAGATAATAACTTAAAATTTGATATTGAAGTTGATGGTGGGATAAATTTTTCTAATTCAAAAGAGGTTATATCAGCGGGAGCAAATATATTAGTTTCTGGAACAACAATATTCAAAGAAAACAAT
>CACMYV010000024.1 GCA_902617975.1 uncultured Pelagibacteraceae bacterium | reverse complement strand
TTTTTTGGAAATCTAATTGGTTTATTTCAAACACTGTTAAATTTACTTTTTGATAAAAAATTATAAATTTTATTACAAGTAATGTTGGTTTGTGAGTAGTTACTTAAAAGTATATTCTTATTTAGGTTTCTTCTCTCAAAAAAAGAATTTTTATCACAAACAACTGATGTAGAATTATTTAAACAATCCATCATAAAAAAAGTATAAAAATTTTCACTAGTATTAATTCCCAATTTTGATTGACCTATAATTTGTAAAGCTTTTTTATTATTTAAAAAACCAAAATTTTTAACTCCAGAAATTCTCATATAATCACCAATACAACAAATGACGATTTTTTTTTTTAATAAGCAGTTTATAATTTGAGTTAAAGATTTATAATTTTTATTACTGTGTTTCCTAAAATAAATAATTATATCAAAATTTTTATGTTTTTTTTTTTTATGGATTTTTTTTAAGTAGGTTTTGACAAAATTATACTGGATTTTTATATTACTTTTTACAAAGTAATCTTTAAGATTATTAGTTGCAAAAATTAATTTTTTAAATCTTAAATTAAGTAATACTACTGAAACATAAAATAAAAGTGGAAAAACTTTTCTTAGCAAACTGTTATCACTTCTTGTTGAGCCAGTTATTGGTCCAATTTGTGAATGAGGAGCCAAAAACAAAAAAAGCAAAATATTCCAAAGAGGTAAATAATTAACATATATAAATTTTTTGCCTAAAAAATAGTAATACCATGAGTAAAAACATCCTATTATTGGATAAATATATTTAGAATAAATACTATTATAATCAATTTTCCCCTTTTTTTTTATTTTTTTAAATGATTTTGAATTAATTGAATAATCATAATCAGGTGAAAGTATCTTTATCTTTTTTTGATTTTTTTTTTTTAATGTTTGTACATATAAACGCGCTAATTTTCCCTCACCAGTATTTTCTCTAAAATCACAAGTCCAGATAATCATAATTTACATATTTTTATATTCACCAAAAAAAGATCTTTTGATAAAAATTAATATTGATAACAAAAGTCTAGATGATCTTCTAAAAGTATCATTTTGCAATCTCCATATACTTTCAAAATATGTTTCAAAAAATTTTGGAGGTATTTCTGTTTCTCGAGAATTATAACTTATTGCTCCTCCCAGACAAATTATTTTAAATGAAGATAGTATATTTGAAATTTTTGATGCAATTTCCTCTTGTTTAGGTGTTGGTATTCCAAGTAAAATTAAACTATTTGGTTTAATATTTACTAATTGTATTTTGATAGTGTTAAATATTATTTCAGAATTACCAAACGGCGCCTCGATGAAATGAAACCTTTTATTTGAAAATTTTTTTTTAATATAAGATATATTTTTTGTATTAAAACTTGATATTAAATAAACATTTTTAAAGTCTCCATTATTATCTATTTGTGAAAGAAGTTTTCTACCTGGTATTTTTTTTTTTTTTAATAGTAGCTTAGATAATATTCCATCAGGCCATAAAAATAATGATTTTCGATTAAAGCTTATTTTGTTATGGACATAAGCTAAAAAAGCCATGTTAAAAGCAGACAATATAAATTTTTTTCTAGACATAATTTGATTTGTATTTGTTATAAAATTATATTTACTGTTGAAGAAATTAATGAGATATTTATTTTTTTTTATAGATTTATTAAAAGAACCAAATTGGTATAATTTTCTTATTACTTTTAATAAAATAACAATATAATTAAATTTAAAATATTTTTTACTAATTTGTATATCTTCTTTAAATTTCAAAAATAGCTTGGCATTACTTAAACCACCTGTTCTCATAATTGTTGTACAAAAATTAAAGTAAACTTTTTTTTTAGATTTTTTAAATACTTTAATTAAATATTCATAGTCAGATGAAATTGAGTACTTATTTGAATAATGAAGATTTTTTAAATCATTTGAAATAAATAGTGAAGTATGAGGTGGCATCCAACCATACTTAAAACTTTTATTAGATTTAAGTGAACTAGTCCACGTTCTAATTACTTTACTCAAATTATTTTTTTGGGAAATTATTATATCTCCATATCCTATATCAAATTTATTTTTTATGTAATTTGCAGCTATTTTGTTCAGAATATCATCACTATAGAAAATATCATCTGAATGAAGAATGCCTATTAAATCACCTTTACAACTTAAAATTCCTTTATTTATAGATGAATAAAGATTGCTAGAATTTTCATCTACTATAACTTTATCTATAAATTTATTTTTCATTAAAATATCTAGAGTATTGTCTTCAGATTTTGAGTAAACAACAATTAATTCTTTATATTTATATTTCTGCTTTTTAAATGAAAGTAGACAGTCTTCTAAAAATGGCATCCCATTTTTAACAACTGTAATAATACTTATTTTAGGATTTTTTCTCATAATTGACAAAGTAAAGGCTTATAATAAAAAAAATGTAATCTATACCAAAAATTGCAAATGAACTTTCGGTGAGTGATCTTAAAAGTATTATAGAAATAACTGTAAATGAAAATAATAAAAAATTATCACATGTATAACTATTTAATAAAAAATATTTTTTATAAAAAATTTTCGATAGTTTGACCATAATAAGAAAATATAAAAAAACTCCAAATAAACCACTGGAAGAATAAAAGTAAACTAGACTATTAGATGCCGATTCTTTCACTAAATAGCGATCAGATTGTGTGCCATAACCAAAGATAATTTTATTTTTTCCAGCTTGGAAAAGTTTTGTCCAATTTGAAAATCTATTAGAAGAGAAAGTGTAAGGATCTATTGCTCTAAATATCTTATATTCTGTTTCACTATTTAATTCTTTATTGTATTTCTTTAAATCTATTTCAGAATTAATAATTTGGTTTTTATTTTCAAACAAAAAAAATAAATAATTTAAATTACTTTGCTTCAATTGACTTAACAATAGTGAGAAAATAATTGGCAAAATTAAATAATATAAAAAATTTTGCTTAAAGTTGTTTCTTTGGATACTCTTTAATCCTATATATTTGCCAAATGAAATAATCAAAACTATTAATAAGAAAATAAATACTATGGTTCTCGATTGAGTCAGTATTATGCCTGGTACAATAATTAATGCTAAGAAAATATTTAACCTGAAATTGATTTTTTTATTATAAAAAATTAAAAAGAAAGCAAATAAAATTAAAGCCATTCTACCAATACCAGATGAGCGAGGAGATGTAATAGTTGGAAGTAAAATAGATGATTTTTCGTAATGACCGTAAAACAAATAATTTTTCATTATTAAAAGATATATTTTCTCAATGTAAAAAAATGTATATATTAATAAAATTATAAAAATAAATATGTAAAAATAGTTTTTTATTTCACCAAGATCTTTTTTATTAAAAATAATATTTAAAAATAATAAGACATTTATTGCAAACAAGTTGTATATGAAATTTAAATTATTATTTTCAGTTAAGAATAAAGATGTTAATTGTACAATGTTATATAATAAAAATAGAACAAAGAATTTATTAATTGATGTAAGACTATTTAAATCTTTAAAATTTTTGTATATTAAAAATGGAAGAATTATGAATTGTATATAAACTCGAATTGAGTGTATCCAATCAAAAAAGTCTTTATTTAATTGTAGTTTAAGATTATCGATATTAGTATTTACAGCTGACAAAATTAAAATCCAAAGAATAAAATAATATATTTCATATTCATGGGATATGGTCTTTAATTCAAATATCATTCATTGTTATTTGTTCTTTAAGAAAGATAAAAGTTTTTATCCATCCACACGGAATGCTATTACCTGAAGCATTAAATAGTGAGAGTTCAGTCAAGAATATTTTAAAAATAATTATATTAAAATTTTTTAAAGTAATTCTTAGAGAAAATACCAATTTTATAACAGTGACAAATTATGAGACAAAACAAGTAAAGAAATTTTTTCCAAAATTACAAATTACTAAAATTAATAACCCTATTCCGTTTAATGTTAAAAAAAAAATATTAAAAAAAAGAAAATTAAAAAAAAAAATAGTTTATTTTGGTCGAATACATCCTCATAAAAATATCGAACTTATGATAAATTCATTCCTGAATGCTAAATTAGATAAATCTTGGTCTCTTGAGATTTTTGGTTTAGTTGACAACCAAAGTTATCTCAATAAGATTAAAAGTTTAATTAAAAGAAACAAAAATGTTTTTTTAAAAAAGCCAATTTTTGATAATAAAAAGAATTATGTTATGCAAACAGCATGGCTAAATCTTTTATTCTCTAAATCAGAAGTATTAAGCCTGTCCATCTTAGAGGCTAGCGCAAATGGTTTACCAACATTAATTACTAATAATCTTAATTTTGAGATAAATAAAAACTCAATAATAAAATCTAATCCCAAAGTTGATATATTATCAAACTCTATAAAAAAAATAAGTTTATTAAAACAACATCAAAGAATTTTTTTAGGTAAAAAAATTTTCAAAAAATTTAATGTCTTAAATTATAATAATTTGATATTAGAAAAATATGTTAATATTATAAACAAAGCAAATTCAAAAAAAATAAAATTAAATTGATAAACAATTGAAAGAATTAATACAAAATAAAAAATTAGATCTAGAGCAGGTATATAAATATTTATTTTTATTCATACCTATCTCAGTAATAATTGGTAATTTGATTTTGAATATAAATATTATTATAATTGATTTAATTTTTATCTACTTATTTTTTAAACAAAAAATAAAATTTAACAATTTATTCATATTTTTTTTGATACTCTTCACATTTATAATTTTAGTGAACAATTTTATTACATTAGATAATTTTCTTACTGCAAAAGCCTCTCTTGGCTTACTGAAATACATAATTTTTTTTTCAGCTCTTATGTATTTTTTTGAAAAATTTGAAAACAAAAAGTTATTTTTTAAGTATATACTATTTACAGTATTGTTCGTTTCTACTGATGTTTTGATACAATACATTTTTGGTTATGATATATTTGGCATTTCTCCATCCCAATCACATGGCCAGAGACTATCAGGACCTTTTGGTGATGAGCTGATAGCTGGAGCTTATCTATCTAAACTTTTATTTTTAGGTTTAATTTACATGTTTTATATTAAGTTAAATAATTTATTTATTTTTTCATATATTTTATTTTTATTAATAATTATTCTTTTAACTCAGGAAAGATCTGCATTTATAATAAGCTTGTTATCGTCGTTTTTATTCTTTTTATTTTTTAAAACTAAATTTAAATTTAAAATTCTTTTATTTTTATTTGCATCTATTATTTTAATTTTTTTAATTAGTGTTGATAAAAATTTAAAAAATAAATACCTTAAACTAACAATTTTACAGCTAGGTTTTTCTCAAGAACTACACATGCGTGATACAATGGCTGGTCACAAGATTGAAACTTTTTGGGATAGTAGATATGGTGCACACTTCTTAACTGCACATGAGATTTTTAAAGATAATAAGTATTTTGGTAGCGGTTTGAAAACCTTTCGGATAATTTGTGGCGATCCTAAATATAAAAATATTAAATCAGCTTATGTGGATAAAAGATGTAATACGCATCCACATAACATTTATTTGGAAATTTTATCTGAAGGAGGATTGATTTTATTTTTAATTTTTGTTTTTACTATAATATTTATTATTTTCATAAATTTAAAAGATATATTTAAAAAAAGATTTGAAGACTTAAATTTGATAAACATTTGTATTGTTGTAACTTTATTTTTTCCAATTCAAACTACAGGGTCATTCTTTTCCACTTTTAATGGAGTATTTTATTGGATTGGGCTTGCAGTTTTATTTAACAATTCAAATATAAGTTTTTTTTCTTTTTTGTCTCAAAATCAAAACGATAAAAATATAAATTGTTAGACTAAGAATAATTGTAATTAAGTTATTATCCATTAATTTAGACAAAAAATAAGGAAATATAGTTATCAAAATATATATTATAAATACAAATTCTTTTTTAACAACGTGCATCAGAAGGTGGTGTAAATGATTTAAATCCCCATCTGATATCGAATTACCTTCTAGTATTCTAGAAAAAACTAGTCTTGTCATATCTATACCAGGTATAAAAAAAATTATAAAAATCGTATCACAAAATATTAAATCAGTAACATTATATTGATAAATATAATTTATACTTAGATATATACTTATTACGGAAATACCTGAGTTGCCTGTAAAAGATTTATTTTGTAGGTTTAAAAATAAACATAAGATTAATGCAATAATCAAAATTAGTTCAACATTAGTTATAGATTTTTTTTCAATTATTAAAGCTAAAATAAAAAATATTGATACTGTAATTGATATTCCATTTAGACCATCAGAAAAATTTAATAAATTATAAAAGATATATATGAAAAATATTGTTATAAATATTGAGGATTGATATAGTTCAATCTTTTGTGGGTATAGATTTTCAAATTCCAGGTTTTTGATAATTAAAGTCTGATCCAAAGGTATTAATATTAATAGCGAACAAAATATTAAAAAAGATTTAAACCTAGGACTTAAGTTTTTGATATCATCAGCATATCCGATAATATAAAAAATATTAATTAATATAAGAAATAAAAGATTAATTTTTAAATAAGATAATTTTAGAAAAAATATATCTAAGATAAAATATAAATTTAAAATGATTAATATTTTTAGTCCTATAAAGAGTGATATTGGTTCTTTATGAATTTTCCTTTCAGAATTAGGATAGTCATATAATTTAAAAATACTTGAAATTTTTTTATAAAAAAAAGTCAATATTATTCCAAAAATATTTATTATTAATAATTCAAAAAAAATATTTTCAAAAATATTATTATTTAAAAGCATAAAATTTATAACCTCTTTTTATATATGTTATTAAAAAATTACTCGTATTTTCATTTGTGCATGGTGATCTTGAGTACATGCATAAACCAGAAGTTTTATAGTAATACAATTCACCAAGTTCTATTTTTTGAGTGTTTTTAATTTTGTTTTCATTATCAAATGAGTAATATTTTGGCCATGGAAAGTTATTATATTTATTATCATAATGTTCTAATTTTATTAAATTTTTTGATAAAAAAATAACCATACATATTGAAGAAAAATATTTTATAAAATTCTTATTTTTCTCAGTTATATCAAAATCCTTTATTATTAGCATAAATAAAATAATGATTGATATAACTAAGTTTGATATTCCAAATCGAAAAACTGGAAAATTAAAAAACCAAATTAATACTCCTAATAAAAAAACAGATAAATAAATTAATAATTTATTTTTCCATTTTTCATAAAAATTCTTTTTTAAAACAGATTTTGACGAAATTCTTAAATAGAATGAAATTATAATTATTATTACTATATAAATAAATAAAATCTTGGATATTTTTTTTCCATGATTTTTTATCCAAGTTTCTAACCAGTTATAATTTTCTAAAAATTCTTTGAAGCCTAGCTTTTCACCTAATTGATCTGGATATCCTTTTGACCAAGCTTTATTAATTATTTCAAGTTTAGAAACATGTTGGGTAGAAGCTATATCATGATTAAACCATGTACTATACTTAATACATGTTTTTTCAATTGGCCAGATCAAACAGGATGAATTTATTACATTTTTTATTAACCAGAGTAATAAAAATAATGAGATTAAAAAATTCTTATGATTAATAATATCCATCCATTTAAATTTTTTAAAAATTAATATTGCAGGAAATATTAAAATATTAACAAAAGTTATTTTGTTTAATAAAATAAAAACACTGTAAAAATAAGTTTCATGTATCTTAATGCTATCTGATTTTTTTAATATCAAAGAAAAAAGAAAGAAAATTAAAAAGTGACCAATATAATCATTCCCATATGCCCCATATCTATTCATTTTATAAGTAAAAAATATTAATGAACAAAAAATAAAAAAAACATAAAACTTATTTACTTTTTGCAAATTTTTTAATTGATTTATTATTTCAATATAAAAATATGCTAAAATAGTTGATGGAATGATACTCAGAGGCAAAAGCATTCCATTATTTTTTGTGATGTAATTATTTGATATTGCCTGCAAATATTGAATTATCGAAACAGTTCCAAATCTTGAATTTATATTTGTAATACCAAATATTATTTTTTCGTCGTTTAATAGCTTAATAAACGGAAAATGATATAACCCTGAATCTGGCCTATTAGATTCAGCCAAAAAAATTAGTACCGAGCATATTAAAGATATAAATGTTATATTTTTTAAAGTAGTTAAATTGAATACTTTCTTAAAATTAATACTAAAAAATATTGAAAAAATAAAAAATATGGCAACACAAGTATTGACTATTAGATTTAAAGGTAAAAAGAAATTTAACAATAATGCTAAAAAACTCAAAATTATAGCCCCATTTATAATTGATATACAATTGTTAGAGAAAT
>CACMYV010000023.1 GCA_902617975.1 uncultured Pelagibacteraceae bacterium | reverse complement strand
AATATTTTATTGATAGTTTAAACGAATATGGTGTTTTAAAAGGTTGTCGCAAAGGCATTAAAAGAATTTTATCTTGTCATCCTATAAAATTTTTGGGAGGAGGACATGGGTTTGATCCAGTAAAGAAAAAGAATAGTAAATAATGGACACAAGAAACGTAATAGCAGCAATTTCATTAAGTGCAGCAGTAATAATTCTTTATGGATTATTTTTTGCTCCGCCGAGTCCTGCTCCAAAGGAGGTAAATAATAATGATCAAAACAAGAACAATCTTCAACTAAACGAAGCACCAAAAATCGAGCAAAATATTGAGAATAATAAAATTTCTAGATCAGAAGCAATTAGCAAAGTTGAAAGGATATTTTTTGAAAATGAAAATATCAAAGGTTCTATTTCTCTAGAGGGATCATTAATCGATGATCTGATTTTTAAGAAATACACTGAAACTTTGGACTCTGATGAAAATGTTGTTTTGCTCAATCCTAAACAGTCTGAAAATGGTTATTATATAGAAACTGGCTGGGCTATAAATAATAAAGATATTGAAGTTCCTAATTCAAGTACAAAGTGGGAAGTTATTGGCAATAAATTACTTACACCGAACAGTCCAATTAAATTGGTATGGAATAACGAGCAAAATATAACTTTTGAAAAAGAAATAAGTATAGATGATAAATTTTTATTTACTGTCAATCAAAAGATTACGAATAATACTCAAAACACTTATAACTTTTATCCCTACGGACAGATTATTAGAAACCTAGCTCCTGATGTAACTGATTTTTATATATTACATGAAGGATTGTTGGGTGTTTTTGATGATAATCTTGTTGAAGAAGATTACGATGATATAAAAGACAAAAAGTACTCTGTAAATGCCGACAAAGGATGGATGGGTATTACAGATAAATATTGGATAACAAGTTTAATTCCAGAAAGTAACAAAAGTTTTAGATCAGATTTTGATTATAAAAATAAATTTAAAGCTAACTTCATAGAGACGACTGCAACAGAAGTAAGGGCTAACGAAAGTAAAACTAATCAGGTAAAAGTGATTATTGCTGCAAAAGAAGTGGATGTTGTTGATGGTTATGCGGAAAAACTAAATATTAATAAATTTGATTTAGCAATTGATTGGGGTTTCCTTTATTTTTTAACAAAACCAATATTTTTAATATCAGATTATTTCTTTAAATTGACTGGTAACTATGGAATTGCAATTATACTTATTACTGCTTGTATTAGAATATTATTTTTTCCTCTCGCTAACTACTCATTTAGATCCATGGCAAAAATGAAAGTTCTTCAACCCGAAATGGTTAGACTTAAAGAACTTCATAAGGAAGATAAAATGAAGTTACAGCAAGAAATGATGGCTCTTTATAAAAGAGAGAAGGTGAACCCTGTAAGTGGGTGTTTGCCTATTTTAATTCAAATACCATTCTTTTTTGCAATTTATAAAATGTTATTTGTTACAATTGAAATGAGACATCAGCCTTTTTTTGGTTGGATACATGATCTCAGTGAAAGAGATCCTACGAGTTTATTTAATCTATTTGGTTTGTTACCATATGATGTTCCATCATTTTTAATTATCGGTGCTTGGCCTGTAGCAATGGGTGTAACAATGTGGATGCAACAAAAACTTAATCCAACGCCACCAGATCCAATTCAGCAAAAGATTTTCATGTTTTTTCCTGTATTTTTAACAGTTATACTTGCACCTTTTCCATCAGGGTTAGTTATATATTGGACAATTAACAACGTACTTACAATGGCACAACAGTATGTAATTATGAAGAGAACTTCAGTTAAAACAGTTTAATTGATGGAATTAGATAAGATTATTCCAACAGATGGACCGAATATTAATGAAGTTGAAAAATATATAAAAAAATATCAGTCTGAGGTTATAGTAATTAAATGTGGTGGATCTGTTTTATTAGATAAAAAACTATTTAATCAGTTTATAGAAGATATTTCAGTGATAAACAAAATCGGTTTATCGGCAATAGTAGTTCATGGTGGAGGTAAAAATATTAAAAAAAAATTAGATGAAAATAATATTGAAACAAGATTTATCAAAGGACTTAGGGTCTCAGACGAAAAAACGATAAGATATATAGAAGAAGCTTTACTAGAGTTGAATTTAGAGATTTTAAACGAATTAAAATCTAAAAGCACTAATGTTTGCTCAATATCACCTAAAGAAAATAATGTAATTAATATTATTCCTGAAAGTAAAGAATTGGGATATGTCGGGAAACCAAAAAAAATTAACAAAGAGAAAATATTAAATTTTATTAATAATAAACAAATACCAATTGTTGTCCCTTTAGGATTGGGTGATGACGGTAGAATTTATAATATTAATGCAGATGTTGCCGCAGGCTCAATTGCAAAAGAGATCGATGCTAGACGACTTCTTTTGATGACAGATGTTGAGGGGGTCCTTGATGAAAATCATAAACTTATATCTGAAATTAATCTCAATAGAGCCAATGAAATGTTAAAAAATAACATTATTTCTGGAGGTATGATACCAAAAATAAACACTTGTTTAGATGCAATATCTAATGGTGTTAGAGGTGTAGTTATTGTTGATGGGAGAAAACCACATTCAATACTATTTGAGTTATTTTCTGACAAGGGTGCGGGAACATTGATAAGAAAATGAATAATTTAAAAAATATAAAAAATATTTTATTCGACTGTGATGGCGTTTTATATAATGATTTAGAGGCAGTTTTTGGCCAAGTTAGTAAGAGGATGACAAAATATATCTCAAATAAGCTCAACTTAGATCATGTAAAAGCTAAAGAATTACAAAGAGATTATTTTCACAAATACAACACAAGCTTAAATGGATTGATGATACATCATGATATACCACCGGAAGAATTCTTGGAGTATGTTCATGATATTGATCTTTCATTTATGGAAAAAGATCTTATCTTAAGAAATGAGCTAGAAAACATTAATTTAAATAAATTTGTATTCACAAACGGAAGTAGAGCTCACGTAAAAAATATAGTGAAAACTCTTGGTATTGAAGACCAATTTAAAGATATATTTGATATCGTAGACGCAAAATATCACCCTAAGCCTGAAGCTAAAGCTTTTGATCTTATGGTTGATAAATTTAAGATTAATCCAAAAGAAACTCTTTATATCGAGGATATAGCTAAAAATTTATCAATAGGTAAAGAGCGGGGGACAATAACAGCTTGGCTTATCAATAATGAATACTGGGGCAAAAAAGAGTCTGATAAAGATTACATCGACTATAAAATCAAAAATCTCTCTTTATTTTTAAAAGAAATAAGGTTATTAAAAAGTTCTTAAATTTATGAGCATAGAAAATATAATCAATGATGCCTGGGAAAATAGAGACCAAGTAAGTCCTAACTCAGATAAGAATTTAAAAAATACTGTTAATCAAATTATTGATGACTTAGATAGTGGCAAAGTCAGAGTAGCAGAAAAAATTAATGGTGAGTGGGTAACACATCAACATATAAAAAAAGCAATTATGTTAAGTTTTAGAATGTACCCAATGGAAAATTTAAATGGTCCTTACAGTAGTTGGTATGACAAAGCGCATCTTTTAAAAGGTAAAACGGCAGGCTGGTCTAAAGAGGACCATGAGAAAGCTGGTTTCAGAATGGTTCCTAATTCTCCAGTGAGAAAAGGATCTTTTGTAGGCAAAAATGCTATTTTAATGCCATGCTATGTGAATATAGGAGCATACATTGATGAGGGAACAATGATAGATACTTTTGCAAGAGCTGGGAGCTGTTCTCAAATTGGAAAAAATTGTCATATCTCTGCAGGTAGCGGAGTTGGAGGAGTTTTGGAGCCTGCACAAGCATTACCAACAATCATTGAAGACAATGTTTTTTTAGGAGCAATGTCTGAGGTTGTAGAGGGAGTGATAGTTGGCGAAGGTTCTGTTTTAAGTATGGGGATGTATATTGGACAATCAACAAAAATTGTTAACAGGAAAACAGGCGAAATAAGCTACGGTAAAATTCCACCATATTCAGTTGTTGTTCCCGGTTCTCTACCTGATAAAAATAATTCAAGCGCTCCATCATTATATTGCGCGGTAATAATCAAACAAGTTGACGAAAAAACAAGATCAAAGACTTCAATAAATGATCTTTTAAGAGAATAGATTAATGAAAACTTATAATGAACTGACGTTAGCTCAAGAGCTAATAAAATTTCAGACAATTAAAACAGAGGATAAAGGTATTATGAATTTCCTTTCAAGGAAACTCTCATCAATAGGTTTTAAATGTCATATAATAAAATCAAAGGGTACAGGTGCTAAACCTGCATTAAATTTATATGCAAAATTTGGTAAATCAAAACCTAACATTAATTATTTGGGTCACACAGATGTTGTGTCTAACCTAAATAATTGGGAGTTTCCACCGTTTAAAGCAGTAGTAAAAAAAGGATATTTATACGGAAGAGGATCCCAGGACATGAAGGGTAGTGTGGCATGTTGGATAAGTGCTGTAAGTAATTTTATTAAAAATAAAAAATTTAAAGGTTCTATATCAATAATAATTACGGCTGACGAAGAAACTACAGGTCATGGTTGTCCAGCTGTTATGAAATATTTAAAGAAAAAAAAGGAAAAAATTGATTTTTCGGTAGTAGGCGAACCGTCATCAAATAAATCAGTTGGAGATGAAATCAGGATTGGAAGAAGAGGTTCTATGAATGCAACAATAACGGTGTATGGAAAAAGTGGACACTCTGCATTTTATGGCACTTATATAAATCCATGTACTGCTCTTGCTAAAATAATATCTAAACTTAAAAGTGTTACACTAGACAAAGGAACAAAATATATGCCGCCATCTAATTTGGAATTTACAAAAATGAATGTAGATAATATATCTGAAAATGTAGTCCCGCAGTCTGCAAGTGCTAAATTTAATGTTAGATTTAATTCAACTTATAAATCGTCATCATTGAAAAAAAAACTTAATAAAATCATTAATGCAGTTGCAAAAAAAGAAAATTGTAAAACTAAAATAGATTATAGAGTAAGTGGAGAAGCATTTTACACAGAACCAAATAAAGAAATTTATATGGTAAAAAAAGTTGTAAAAAAAGTTACAGGAAATAATGCAAAATTAAATTGTAGAGGTGGCACAAGTGACAGCAGATTTTTAGGTTCAATACCACGTCTTGAGTTGGGGTTAAGAAATAATACTATTCATATGGTTAACGAGAGAACATCGATCTCAGATTTAAAAAAGTTAACTAAGATTTATAAAAACATCTTACACAATTACTTCACTTGAAAACTGCAATTATAACATCTGAGTCTTCAGAAAAACATATAACAGGCGATGGTCATCCAGAGCAACCGAAGAGAGTAGTTTCAATAATTGATACTTTAAAAAAAAATAATCAACTGCTTTGGGATAAGCCAGATATTGTTCCTAATGATATTCTTAATATGACACATTCTGAAGATTATATTAATAATTTAAATAATTCATTTCCTAAAAGTGGCTTAAGTTTTTTAGATGGTGATACAGTTGTATCACCTGGAAGTAAGGATGCAGTATTTCAAGCTGCAGGATCAGCTATAAGTGCAATAGATGGAATTGAAAATAAAAAATATAAAAATGCATTTTGTGTTGTACGACCACCAGGACACCATGCTGAAAAAAATAAATCAATGGGCTTTTGCTGTATTTCTAATGCCGGTGTTGCAGTTAATTATTTAATAAAAAAATATAAGTATAAAAGAATTGCATGTGTAGATTTTGACGTCCATTGGGGAAATGGAAATTATGATGTAATGTATGACAACAAAAATTCACTTTATATATCAACACATCAATATCCATTTTATCCAGGTGGTGGCTCAGAAAAAGACAAGGGAAAGTATAATAATTCTTTTAATATACCTCTTCCTGCAGGCACAAATTCTGAAGTGTATTTTAATGCTTATGATAGAGTTTTAGATAGGTTAATTGAATATAAACCTGATTACCTAATCTTTTCTGCTGGCTTTGATGCTCACAAGAACGATCCGTTAGCTCAATTTGAACTTTCATCCAAAGATTTTTATGAAATAACAAGGAGAACACTAAAAGCTACTAATAAGTTTACTAATGGAAAAGTGGTATCTTTATTAGAAGGTGGATACGACCTGAAAGCACTTGCTGAAAGTGCTAATTATCATGTAAATGCATTAATCGAGTCGGAAAGTAATTAATGATGAAATTATATAAACAAAAATCATCAAATATTGATAACAGAGGACTGTTTGCATCTAAAAATATAAAAAAAGGAACTAAGATTATTTACTACACAGGTAAAATAATTACAAAAAAACAGACCGAAAATAATCCAAAATTTGACAATGATAAAGCGATATATCTTTTTAACTTAAATAATAGATATGATTTAGATGGTGATTTTGCTTACAATACTGCAAGACTTATTAATCACTCTTGTGATCCAAACTGCGAAGTTGAAGGCAAAGGTTTAAAATTATGGATTAGTTCTATTAAAGATATAAATAAAAATGAGGAACTAACTTATGATTATGGATTTAGTTTTGATGAAAACTATAAGGATTTTCCTTGTAAGTGTGGCTCCAAAAATTGTTGTGGTTATATAGTTAGAGAAGGATCAAGATGGAGAATAAAAAAGAAAAAAAAGAGATCTAATAAATAATTTTCTCAAGATATAAGCCATGCGCAGGAGCAATAGGAGCACAATTTTTTCTAGATTTTGATTTAAATATACTCGTAAATTTTTTTAAGTTCCATTTATTTTCACCAAGGTATTTGAGTGAACCGACCATGGATCTAACTTGACTCTTAAGAAATGATTTTGATACAAATTGAATTTTTATAACATTTTTAACTTTGATTATTTTTACCTTCTTCATGGTTCTTACCGGACTATTTGCAGCACAATTAGAAGCTCTAAAAGTTGAAAAATCATGTGTTCCGATTAACTTTTTGGCTCCTTTTTTCATCAAGTCAACATTAATTTTTTTTTTAACATGCCACTCTCTATTAAAATTAATAACAGAAGGGGAAATATCATTTCTTATTAAATAGGTATACCGTCTTTCTCTTGCAGAATATCTTGAATGAAAAAATTTATTTTTTCTTTTTATTTTCAATATTGATATTTTTTTTTTATTTAAAAAAAAGTTTAGTGAATTTATTAATTTATCTTTTTGAATAATTTTATTTGTAGTATCAAAATGTGCTGATTGCTCTTTAGCATGAACTCCTGCGTCTGTTCGTCCAGAACCGTAAATTTTTATTTTTTCTTTAAGTAATTTAGATAAAACAATTTCAATATTTTCCTGGATTGACTTACCTTTTTTTTGAATTTGCCAACCATTGTATAAAGTGCCTTCGTATTCTATTAAAATCTGGTATCTATTCACTTTTTATTATTGTTCCTTTTCTAACCTTATTCCCTAATAAAAATTCCTTAATTAATTGAGGTTTCTTACCCTCTTTTTGTATCTCAATAATTTTTATTGAATTTTCACGACATGCTATTGTCATATGTTCGTCGATTACTTCACCGATTGTTGCTGACTGCTTGTTTATTTTGGCTTTTAATATTTTATATCTTTTGTTGTTAAGCTCAAACCATGCACCAGGTTTTGGATATAATCCATTTACTTGAGCAATTATTTTACGAGCACTATTATTCCAATCTATCTTTCCCTCTACTTTTTGAATTTTCTTAGCGTATGTAGCTTTTGCATGATCTTGCTCTTTAAATATTGCCTCTCCTTCTAAAACTTTTTGCACATTTTCTAAAATTTTTTCTGTACTCAAATAAGATAATTTTTCAGACAAAGTTTCTGCATTATCGTGGTCAAGAATTTCTATTGAATATTTATTACATACTGGTCCAGAATCTAATTTTTCACCAATTTTCATAAATGATATACCAGTTTTTGTTTCATTGTTTAAAATCGATCTTTGTATTGGTGCCGCTCCTCTCCATTTTGGTAATAATGAAGCATGAATATTCAAAAAACCTTTTTTACTCAAATCAAGAATTTTTTTTGAAATTAACTGTCCGTATGCAACAACAATTACAAGATCTAAATTTAATTCTTTAAGATATTCAAATTCTTCATCAATTTTTTTTGGAGTTTTAATTTCTAAATTAAGTTCCTCTGCACATGTATGAATTGGTGATTTTGTAGACTTTTGACCTCTATTTGATTTACTTGGAGGCTGAGTAAATACACAGTTAATTTTATATTTTTGATTAATTTTTTTTAGAATAGGCACTGCAAACAGCGGTGTACCCATGAATGCAATATTTGACATTTAAACAACAACTCTATTAGAAGTTTTTTGTTTAGACAATTTTTTTATTATTAAATCTTTTTTGATTTTAGATAAATAATCAATTATTAGTTTCCCATCTAGATGATTTATTTCATGTTGTAAACATGTTGAGAGTAGTCCATCGCATTCCATTTCTTTCTTATCACCATTTTCATCTATATATGATACGGTACAAATTTCTGGTCTCTCTATCTCAATAAAGGTATTAGGTATTGATAAACAACCTTCTTCATATGTAGACATTTTTTCACTTAAAGTTTTTATTTGTGGATTAATAAAGCATAAAGGCTTTTTTTCATTTTCATTTTTTGAGACATCTAAAACAACTATTCTTTTAAGGATTCCAACTTGAACAGCTGCTAAACCTATACCATTATGATGGTACATAGTTTCAAATAAATCTTTTATGAG
>CACMYV010000022.1 GCA_902617975.1 uncultured Pelagibacteraceae bacterium | reverse complement strand
AGATGAGAGTTGCTGGAAAGCTTGCATCTAAAACTTTAGACATGCTTACAGATTATATCAAACCAGGAGTATCAACAGATAAGATCGATAAATTAGGTTATGAATTTATAAAAGATAATGGTGGCTATTCAGCTCCATTATTTTACAGAGGTTTTAAAAAATCACTCTGCACATCATTAAACCATGTAGTTTGTCATGGAATACCCTCTGAGAGAATTTTAGAAGATGGTGATGCAGTTAATGTTGATGTGACAGCGGTCATTGATAATCATTATGGAGATACAAGTAGAATGTATGAAGTTGGAAATGTTCCAGTTAAGGCAAAAAATTTAATCGAAGCAACCTATGACTCTTTGATGAAAGCAATATCTATTTTAGAACCAGGTAAAAAACTTGGTGATATAGGATTTGAAATTCAATCTTATGTTGAAAGTAAAGGTTATTCAGTTGTAAGAGATTTTTGTGGGCATGGAATAAGTAATATATTTCATGAACCTCCTAATATACTTCATTATGGATCTAAAAATACTGGCAAAGAACTAATACCTGGTATGACTTTTACTATTGAACCAATGATAAATTACGGAAAATATGAAACAAAAGTTTTAAATGATGGGTGGACAGCTGTAACTAAAGATAAATCTTTATCAGCACAATTTGAGCATACTGTTGGTATCACAGAAGATTCATATGAAATTTTCACAGAATCTGTTAAAGGTTATACGAGGCCCCCATATAATTAATGATATCAAGATATTCTAGAAAAGAACTTGTCAGTATTTGGTCTGAAGAAAACAAATATAAAATTTGGCTAGATGTAGAAATTGCTGCAGCTGAGGCAATGGAAAAATATAAAATTATTCCTAAAGGTGTTGCGTCATTGGTTAAAAAAAAGGGGAAAATCAAAGTTAAAAGAATTCATGATATAGAAGCAAAAGTCAAGCATGATGTAATTGCTTTTTTGACATCAATTACAGAACAAACGGGTCTTAAAGCAAGATATCTTCATCAAGGTATGACATCATCTGATGTTTTAGATACAACTTTAAATATTCAATTGGTTCAATCAGGAAATATTTTGTTAAGAGACATTGATAAAATTTTATCTGTTCTAAAAAAAAAACAAGCAAAAAAATATAAGTTAACACCATGTATTGGAAGAAGTCATGGAATTCACGCAGAACCAATTACATTTGGTCTAAAATTAGCATCATTTTATGAAGAGTTTAAAAGAAACAAATTAAGATTAAAAGATGCAATAGAAAATGTATCAACATGTGCAATTTCAGGCGCAGTAGGAACATTTGCTAATATAAATCCTAAAATTGAAACTTATGTTGCAAAAAAATTAAAATTGAAAGCTGAGCCCATTTCAACTCAAATTATACCAAGAGATAGACATGCACATTATTTTGCAGTTCTTGGGATTATTGCTGGATCTGTTGAAAGAGTTGCAACAGAAATAAGACATTTACAAAGATCTGAAGTTTATGAATTACAAGAATACTTTTCGAAAGATCAAAAAGGGTCATCTGCTATGCCTCACAAAAAAAATCCAATATTAAGTGAAAATCTTACTGGACTTGCAAGAATGGTGAGAAGCTATGTAATTCCAGCTTTAGAAAATATTTCTTTGTGGCATGAAAGAGATATTTCTCACTCTAGTGTTGAGAGAAATATAGGCCCGGATGCAAATATAACTTTAGATTTTGCTTTAGTTAGACTGTCAGGAATTTTAGAGAAAATGATTGTTTATCCAAAAACGATGATAAAAAATTTAAACTTAACAAGAGGTCTTGTTTTTTCTCAAGAGGTAATGTTAGAACTTACTAAATCAGGCTTTGCTAGGGAGAAAGCGTATAGATTGGTTCAGTCTCATGCAAAAGCTAGTTTTGCAAAGAACACAAACCTATTAACACTTTTAAAAAGTGATAAATCGATCACTAGTAAAATAAGCGAAAAAAGATTAGATAAAATCTTTACTTATGACAAACACTTAAAAAATGTAAATTATATTTTTAAAAGAGTATTCAAATTATGAAAAAAGGAAAAAAATTATACGAAGGTAAAGCAAAAATAATTTTTGCAAGTAATGATAAAAAATATGTTATCCAACATTTTAAAGATGATGCAACTGCATTTAATAATCAAAAAAAAGCAGTGATGGATGGTAAAGGAATTTTAAATAATAGAATTTCTGAACATATATTAACTCAATTAAACAATGTTGGTATCAAAAATCATTTAGTAAAACGTTTAAATATGAGAGAACAACTCGTTCAGCATGTTGAAATTATACCTATTGAATTTATTGTAAGAAATATTGCAACTGGATCATTAACTAAAAGATTGGGCATAGAAGATGGGACAGTCTTAGATAATCCATTAATAGAATATTGCTTAAAAGATGATGATTTAGGGGATCCTTTAGTAAGCACTGAACACATCTTAGCTTTTAAATGGATGGAAAAAGATGAACTAAACTTAATTAATAAAGAATTAAATAGAATTAACGATTTTCTTCAAGGTATGTTTAGAGGTGTTGGAATTAAACTTGTAGATTTTAAAGTTGAATTTGGAAGATATGAGAAAAATGGAAATAAAGAGATCATACTAGCAGATGAAATAAGTCCAGATACCTGCAGACTATGGGATGTAAATAGTGATAAAAAATTAGATAAAGATAGATTCAGAAAAGGCCTTGGTAATCTAATTGAGGCTTATCAAGAAGTTGCAAGAAGATTAGATATACTTCATGAACAATCAAATATTAGACCATTAAAATACACCAAACCACAAGCAGTAAAGATTAAAAAAAAATAATGAAAATTAAAGTAATTGTAACTCTAAAAAATGGAGTTTTAGATCCTCAAGGTAAGGCTATTCAACAAACGCTTAATGGAATGAACTTTGGAAATGTAGGAGATGTGAGACAAGGTAAGTATTTTGAAATTGAAGTTAAAGAAAAAGATGAAAAAAAAGCAAAGTCTTTAGTAGATGATATGTGTAAAAAGCTATTAGCCAATCTTGTTATTGAGGATTACAAAATAGTTTAATAAATGAGATCATCAGTCATTATTTTTCCAGGATCAAATTGTGATAGAGACATGGATGTAGCTCTAAAAAAATTTGGTTTTAAAAATCAAATGGTTTGGCACAATGATCAATCTATTCCAAAATCAGATTTAATAGTATTGCCAGGTGGCTTTTCTTATGGCGATTACTTAAGATGCGGAAGCATTGCTTCTAAATCAAAAATTATAAAATCAGTGATTGATTTTGCTAATTCTGGAGGTCTAGTATTAGGTATTTGTAATGGATTTCAAATCTTAACTGAAACTGGCTTACTAAATGGAATTTTACAACAAAATAAGTTTCTAAATTTTATATGCAGTAATGTTTTTGTAAAAGTTAAAGATAAACAAAATAAATATTTCAAAGATTTAAAAAAAGATGTTTTAGAACTTCATATTGCCCATAATGAAGGAAATTACTTTTGTAGTGAAGATGAATTAAAATTATTGGAAGATAATAATCAAATAGCTGTAACGTATTGTGGAAAAGATGGGACAGAAAATGAAACAACTAATCCTAACGGAGCAATCAAAAATATAGCTGGAATATTTAATAAAAACAAAAATGTATTGGGAATGATGCCTCATCCTGAGAGAATGATAGACAAATATTTATCAGGTGAAGATGGTTCATTATTTTTCAAAAATATTTTAGATAATTTTAAATAATGGAAGTTACAGAAGCAGTTGCAATAGATCACGGATTAAAAAAAGATGAGTTTTCTAAAATATGTGAACTTCTTAAGAGAACACCTAATTTAACTGAGCTTGCAATATTTTCTGCAATGTGGAATGAACATTGCTCCTATAAGTCTTCTAGAAAACACTTAAAAAAAATGCATACAAAGGGAAAACAGGTCATTCAAGGACCTGGAGAAAATGCTGGTGTCATTGATATTGGAGATGACGATGCAATTGTATTTAAAATTGAAAGCCATAATCACCCTTCTTTTATCGAGCCTTATCAAGGTGCAGCAACCGGAGTTGGCGGGATCATGCGAGATGTATTTACAATGGGAGCAAGACCAATAGCGAATTTAAATTCAATTCATTTTGGTTCACCTCAACATAAAAAAACAAGAAACTTATTAAGAGGAGTTGTTAAAGGCATTGGGGGTTATGGTAATTGTATTGGTGTTCCAACAATTGCTGGTCAAACTACTTTTGATGAGTCTTACAATGGAAATATATTAGTAAATGCCATGACCCTTGGTTTGGTAAATAAAAATAAGATTTTTTACTCAAAAGCAGCTGGTTTAGATAAACCAGTAATATATGTCGGTTCAAAAACTGGAAGAGATGGAATTCATGGAGCCAGTATGGCTTCAGCAACTTTCGATGACAAAATTGAAGAAAAAAAACCAACAGTTCAAGTCGGAGACCCATTTACTGAAAAATTATTACTTGAAGCGTGCCTAGAATTAATGGCTGATAATTCAATTATTGCAATTCAAGATATGGGTGCAGCAGGATTAACTTCTTCTAGTGTTGAAATGGCCTCAAAAGGAAATCTCGGGATTGAATTAAATCTTAGTGAGGTCCCTTGTAGAGAAGAAAAAATGACACCATATGAAATTATGTTGTCTGAAAGTCAAGAGAGAATGCTTATTGTTCTGGAAAAAGGAAAAGAAGAACACGCAAAGAAAATATTTGATAAATGGAACCTAGATTTTGCAGTTATAGGTAAAACAACTAATTCAAAAAAAATAGAATTAATATTTGATAATAAAAAAGTTGCTGAAATACCGATTGATCTTCTTGCTGAAAATGCTCCAATATATGATCGTCCTTGGAAAAAAACTAAATTACCTCAAAAATTGAAATTTGATAAAGACAAATTTAAATCATTAAAATTATCAGATTGTCTAAAGAAGATTTTAAGTAATTCAAATATTTCAGATAAAAAGTGGATATGGGATCAATACGATCATACAGTAATGGGTGATACAATTCAAAAACCTGGAGGTGATGCTGGTGTTGTTAGAGTTCACGGGACCAATAAAGCAGTAGCAGCATCAGTGGACTCGTCTGCATTATATTGTTTCTCGCATCCATTAACTGGAGGAAAACAAATAGTTTGTGAGAGTTATAGAAATCTTATTTCGGTAGGAGCTAAACCTATTGCTATTACGAATTGTTTAAACTTCGGAAACCCAGAAAAGGAAAAAAATATGGGTGAATTTGTAGAATGTATTGAAGGAATTACAGAAGCAAGCAAGTATCTAGATTTTCCAGTCGTATCTGGGAATGTATCATTTTATAACGAAACAAAAGATAAAGGGATAAAGCCTACGCCAACAATAGGAGGTGTTGGACTAATCTCTGACTATCAACAAATGCTTACTATGGATTTTAAAACTGAAGGAAATTTAGTTTATGTAATTGGTAAAACTGATGGGCATTTAGATCAAAGTATTTTTGCAAGAGAGATTTTAAATGAAAAAAAAGGTCCGCCACCAACTGTTAATTTATTTAATGAAAAAAACATTGGTGAGACTGTATTAGATTTATCTAGAAAAAATCTTATTGTGAGTTGCCATGACGTATCATTAGGTGGAATTTTAACAGCATTATCAAAAATGTGTATTAAAGGAAAAAAGGGGATAAAAATTAATTCACTTAAAGGTTTAACAAATAAATATGAATATTTCTTTGGTGAAGATCAGGCTCGATATATTGTTGAAATACCTAAAGCTAGTTTAAAGAAAGTAAATGATATTTTAAACAAATATTCTGTACATTTCGATGAATTAGGGACAGTTAATGGACAATCCATCGTATATAAAGATGACATCAATTTGCCTATTGAAGAATTGGCAGATGCACATAAATATTGGTTAAAGAAGTATATGGATAGCTAATGGCAATGGATTTAAAAGAAATTGAGAGTTTAATTAAAGAAGGATTACCTGACGCAAAAGTTGAAATTCAAGATTTAGCAGGTGATGGAAATCACTATTCTGCTACAGTGACATCAACTGAATTTTCAGGTAAAAGTAAAATAGAACAACACAAAATGGTATATAATTCTTTAAAAGGTAAAATGGGAAATGAGCTTCACGCTTTAGCAATTAAAACAAAGGAAATTTAAATGGAACAAGAAACAAACGATTTAATAAAAAGTGAAATTGAAAATAACGATGTGTGTCTTTTTATGAAAGGTACACCTGATGCACCCCAGTGTGGATTTTCAATGGCTACTTCAAACATTTTAAAAGTTCTTGAAGTAAATTTTAAAGGTGTAAATGTTTTAGCAGATCAAAAGTTAAGAGAAGGTATAAAAGTATTTAGTGATTGGCCAACCATTCCTCAATTATATGTTAAAAACGAGTTTATTGGTGGATGCGATATCGTAAAAGAAATGTATGAGAGTGGAGAACTTGCTAAACTCTTTGAGTCTAAAGGAATAAATTTTAAATCAAAAAATTAATTTAAAACTTTTTAATCATTGAGATTTTAGCGTTTTTATCAAGATTTTCATTAAATTCTTGGTCTAATTTGAAATTGAAATCTAGGCCATAAATATTTTTTGCAACATTAAGTCCAGCAGAAAAATCTTCAGTTCCTCCAAATTGCATTGCATATTCTGTTTCACGTTTAGATTTAAAGTTTAAACCAAATGAAAATGTATCCGTATGTTCGTGTTTTTCACCTTGAATACGTTTGTAGCTAGTGTTGATTGATAAGTTATTTTTGGAGTCGTAACTAAAACCAACTTCAGATGTTAACATATAATCTGATATTGTATCTTGTGTATAGGTATAAGTTGTGCTGGTATCAGACACGTAATTTAATTTAGTTACAGACGAGTCGGAAAAATCTAACCCAAATTCAATTAAGCCAAATGGTTTTATTTTACTGTCATTGAATTTAACAAGATTATTTACACCAAATCCTAAAGATAAAAGTCCACTTTTTACTTCTTGATCATCATAAGAAAGAGCGTTCGTTCCAACCTCTTGGTATCCCTCAAGTTCTGTATATCCAAGATCTACTCTTAAAGCTGGAACTAAATTAAAGTTTCCTTTGTCAATTGTTTTTCCAAAATTAACCGATCCAAATATTTGATTTCCATCTCTTGAAGCAGTTAATGTATTAGAATCAGACTTTCGCTCAATATCGCTTTTAATTTTTCCAATTCCGATTGATCCTTCGATAAAATTATTATCGTCTAATGGTCTTGTTCTGTACATTGAAATATTATAATTTTTGCTATCGATACCACTTCCGTTAGATCCTATATCAGTATCGCTTTGCCCATATTGAATAGCAAAACCATAAATATCATTATCATTTATTTTTTTATCAAATCCAAAAGCAATACCTTGGCTATCTATTTCCTTTTCAGATGATGTGCTAGTATCACCAATTTTAGTAACACTTATTGAGCCTTCTGACCAAGTAGACCAATTATCAGACAAATTTAAATTTTCATTTATATCAATCGATGCCGTAATAACATTTGATAATGATGCAAGCATTGCATTTGAAAATTGAAATTTAATATTCTGGTTGGTTAAATTAGTTTCTTTTCTATGATGTCTTAACCATTGCATACGATTAATTACTGGAGTTGTAACGTATTGCAAAATTCTCTTTGGTGCTTCTGTTTGTGCTTCAATTGATCCAACAACATCTTTATCGGTCAATGGATCAATAGATGAAGTAGTTTCACCTGTTGTAAAGTTAAGAGTGGTAGAATTAGTAAACCCTGCATAAGACGCGCTATCAACATCATCAAAAGCGGTAGCAGCAATAGTAATATAATAACTAGTTTCCCCATCTAGTGTGCTTGAGGGGTTAATTGTAATAATGGTTGAACCAGAACCGGATACCAATCCGCCTGCAACATTGATTGTCTCAACGGTTGAATTATCGGATGATTTTTTAATTAATATATTTCCACTTTCAGCATCAACAGCTTCAGAGAATGTTAAAACAATATTATCATTTACTCCAACACTAGTTGCGCCGTCACTAGGGGAAGAAGAAGATAGAGTTGGTGCGGTATTGATTAATTCAAAACCTGTAGTTAATGTATATTCATCCACACTGTGTGTGCCAAGAGGTGCTGTCTTGTCCGTAATAAACATTTTTGTTCCATCATTATTAAAGGTAATGCCTGTAGGATTAGTACCTTGAGAACTCACATCAAAACTACCCACAAAAGAAGCGGTGGAAACATCAAAGCCCGTAGAGAGCGTATATTCGTTAATATCATCTCCCGTATCGCCGGCAACAAACATTTTTTTTCCGTCGTTGCTAAATGCTAGGCCTTGAGGTGAAGTATCTTGGGACTGGGTTACAAAGCTACTATCATAGGAGGCGGTGGAAACATCAAAGCCGGTCGATAGTGTGTATTCAACAACTTCATCAGAAGAATTTGCAGCATTAACAAACATTTTTGTACCATCTGAATTGAATGCTAAACCATTTGAACCACCTGCATTGGAAGAAATACTTAAATTACTATCGTAGGATGCAGTAGAAATATCGAAACCTGTAGTGAGATGGTATTCAAAAACTCTTTGATTCTTCCACCCTGCTACAAACATTTTTGTTCCATCGTTGTTAAATGCTAAGCCTCTTGGGTTGGTATCTTGGGAATGAACACTAAATAAACTATCATAGGAAGCGGTTGAAATATCGAAGCCTGTAGTGAGATGGTATTCTCGAATGGCATTGGAATTATCTCCAACAACAAACATTTTTGTACCATCGTTGTTAAATTTTATGTCTTGTGGGTATCCTCCTTGATAACCGCTTAAGATGTAAACGTTGATACTATCAACATATGTAACTCCCGCAAAAACTTTAGATGATGATAGTATTAAAATAATGAAAAGAATACTCGAACTCTTAATAAAATTTTTAATTAAAATAAGTAT
>CACMYV010000021.1 GCA_902617975.1 uncultured Pelagibacteraceae bacterium | reverse complement strand
CAAATGAATTTAGCAGCTAATTCTGCTCCATTCATATTGTTAGTTCCAATAAAAGTAACACCTTCATTGATCCCTTTTGTATCTACGAATACAACAGGAACACCACTTTTGATAGCGTCATCTACAATCGGAGCAAATGCATTTGGATCTCCTGGTGCAAGAGCTAAAGCATCAACACCTTTAGCAAGTTGGTCTTCAACTTGGTTAATTTGTGCTTGAACATCACCTTCTTGAGGTGGCGCAACCAAGATTAACTTAACACCTAATTTTTTAGCTTCTTCTTCAGCACCTTTTGTAACAGAAGCCCAGAAAGGATTTCCAGACCCAGGACCTTTAATACTGAACAAGATTTTTTTACCATGACCATCAGCAAAAGAAGCTGAAATCATGCTTATCGATAAAAAAATTGCTGATACTAAAACAACAATTTTTCTTGATAGTTCTCTCATAAATTTCCCCTTTAATAATTATTAAAGCTTAATTTAATAAAATTTTTAAAAAAAATTCAACTGTTTACAGGGTCTCTTATGATAGCATCTATTCAACTTTGACGTGTTTATTTTCTCGTGCCGAAATCTCTTCTTAAAACATCCACGTAAACTGCTAATACAATGATCGAGCCAATCAATACTTGTTGCCAGAAAGAACTTACATCCATCAAATTAAGTCCATTTCTTAAAATTCCCATAATCATTACTCCGGCAAAAACTCCAAGAACAGTTCCTCTACCACCAAAGAAACTAGCTCCACCAATTATACATGCTGCGATAGCATCCAATTCAGATTGTAATCCTGCATTAGGATAACCAGAGTCTGTTCTTCCTGCTAAAATTAATGCTCCAATACCTGATAAAAATCCACAAAGTGAATAAACAATTATTAAAATTTTATTAACATTAATTCCTGAAGCTCTTGCTGCGCTTGGGTTGCCACCAATTGCATAAATCCACTTTCCTGTTCGACTATGATTCAAGAAAACCCAAAAAACAAAATATACAACAGCGATTAAAACTAAGCTTACGGGGAGATATTGAGATTTTTCTAATCCTAACCAAGTAAGATCAATTCTACCATGACCTAAGTACCTAACTTCATCGGTAAATCCACTTATGGGTGTTCCGCCTGATATTAAGTTTCCTGTTCCTCTAAAAATATAAAGAGTTCCTAAAGTCATTATAAAAGGATGAGGCATTCTTAAAAGTGTTATCCCCAAACCATTTATCAACCCGCATAAAAATCCAGCAAATAAAGGTACTAGAACTACTATAAACCAAGGTGCTCCAGCTTTAGCTACTATTGCTAAAATCATCAATGAAAGCATCATTATTGAGCCAACTGATAGATCTATACCCGCAGTCACAATAACCATAAAAACACCTAAAGCTAACATTGATTGCCAAGATATTTGTTTGAATACGTTTGTTACATTTCTCCAAGACAAGAAGACATCTGGTTGCAAAATATGCATTACCAAGATCATAATAACTAATAATAGTAAAATCCCATATTTTTCAAAATATGGGATAAGTTTTACATATAAGCTATCTTGTTTTTTTTCCTTATCGTCCATTTTATTTTTTTCCCATAATCCAACCAATGACTTCATCTCTTGAAGTTTTATCTAATTGAGACTCAGCAAAGTTTGTTCCTTGAAAAAGTGCCATTACTCTGTCGCAAACAGTAAAAATATCATCCATTCTATGACTTATTACTATAACACCTACGCCAGTACTTTTTAATTTGTTAATTAAGTCTAATACTTTTCCAACTTCTTTTATTGCTAAAGCAGCAGTTGGTTCATCCATTATAACAACTTTGGCATTAAATGCTGTTGACCTAGCTATTGCAACCGCTTGTCTTTGTCCTCCAGATAATTCCTCTACTTTCTGATCAGCACTTTTAACATTTATTTTTAGTTTCTCTAAGTGTGCGCTTGTCATTTCTTGAATTTTTTTAAAATCTAGAAATTTTAAGAAGCCAATATTTTTTGTTGGCTCTCTTCCTAAGAATATATTTTCTCCAATAGGTAAATTACCTGCCAATGCAAGATCTTGATAAACCATTTCTAAACCTAAATTTTGAGAGTCTTTTGGGCTATCTAACACATGTTGTTTACCCTCAAAAAATAAAGCACCTGCACTTGGTTTGTATAAACCAGATAAAACTTTCATTAGTGTAGATTTGCCTGCACCATTATCTCCCACTACACCTAAACATTCACCTTCGTGCACTTTTAAATTTACATTTTCTAAAGCAGTTATTGTTCCAAAATACTTTGTGATACCTTTAGCCTCTAAGAGTAATTTATTTGTTGAAGTCATTTAATTTAAATTAAAAAAAAAATTAATTAATTGCAACAGGTTTTGACCTCAAAAGATGAACAGTTTTTCTTAGAGCTTTTTTACAAAATCTTGGATTAAGATTTTTTGAAATTAATTTCATGTCTTCAAAAACAATATTGCCCATTTCCTTGAATGCCTCGTCTAAAGCACCCGCTCTATGTGCTGAGAATAAAACATTTTTTAATTTTCTTATTGGGTCATTTTTTTTAACTGGTTCTTCGGGAAAAACGTCAAGTGCTGCATAAATATCACCTTTTTTAAGTCTATTTTTTAAATCTTTAAAATTAACGACTGCAGCTCTACTCATTAGTATAAAAAGTGAGTTTGATTTCATAAGATTGAGTAATTTTTTATCAATCAGTCCTTTGTTTTTTGTAGTAATTGCAGCAAGTACATAAATAACTTCACATTCTTTAAACATTTTTTTTAAAGTAATTGGTTTATATCCTTGATTAATTATTTTTTTGTTTGGTATCCAAGGATCATAGATATTTATTTTACTCGAAAATGGTTTCAATAATGGAACCAAAGCTCTCCCTAAATCTCCAAATCCCAATAATCCAATTTTTTTTTCTGATAACAATGAAGCCTTAAGATTTCCATCTAATCCATACTTTTCCTTTTTATTAATGAAATCCTGATTTGCTCCATGAATATTTCTAAGAAGAGAGAGTGTAAATCCAAGTGCAATCTCTGCGACTGGTTTTGAGAAAACAGGTGAAGTTGCAATAACGTGAATACCTTTATCAAAGCAATAATTATAATCCATATTATCTAAAAAGTTGCTTTCGACATTTATTACTGCTTTCAACTTTTTTGCTTTTATTAATAAAAATTTAGGAAGATCAGGCTGTCCAATTATAAATTTCGCTCTATGAATATTATTAATATAAAATTTCTGTTTATTTATTTTTGGTGCGAAAATAAGCTTAAATTTATTTTTTAACTCATTTAATTTTGGTTTTGAAAAAATAAGCTCCATAGTTCTTGGATATGGATCAACAATTGCAATATCTTTCATGATCTATAAGAGAATTTTTTTTACTTCTTCTTCTGTAAATCTTTTTGGTTTTTCACACTTAGTTTTAATTTTTTGAGGTACTCCAGTTGTTGCGGCTTTCATAGTAGATTCAATTATATCTAAAACATGAAGAGATAGCTCTCCTGAACATCGATGTTTTTTCTTTTTTTCTATTGAATATAACATCTCAGACATACCAACACTTCTATAGTTTGCATTTGTTGGTGACTCATTGGATCTACCGCTTGCAGATGTAATATTTATTTTTCCTAAATGCATTTTATCGGTTTTATGTTCACCCCAACGACCACCTTCAGTAACAGAAATATAAACAGATCCACCAAACATATTTGGATCAGGAACAATAATTGATCCTTTAGTTCCATAAAGCTCCATATGATTTCTTTGATGATTAATAACATCAAAGGATAAAGTGACTTGAATAATTGCTTCATTATGAAATTGAATTGTTGCTAAATAAGTAGTTGGTGTTTCAACCTTGAATGTTTTTCCTTTATTTGGACCTGCTCTATAATTTCTTCTTTTAAATGCTGTTAATGTTCTTCCTTGCACCTGTTTAGCTGGCCCTAAAAGATTAACAAGTGTTGTAAAAAAATAAGGACCCATATCTATTACTGGTCCTCCCTCTTTTTTATACCAAGACTCTGGTTTTGGATGAAAGTTTTCAACACCAGGAAATGCAAAGATTGCATTTCCAAGTTTGATTTGTCCAATCAAATCAGAGTCAATTAATTCCTTTGCTTTTTGTCCACCTCCTCCAAGAAAAGTATCTGGCGCATTACCAATGTATAATTTTTTTTGTTTTGCCAAAGCCACTAACTCTTTTCCTTTTTGAAAGTATGTTGCTAATGGTTTTTCTGAATAAACATGCTTGCCTGCATTTAATACTTTTTTTGACACAGAATAATGTGATTGAGGAATTGTTAAATTTAAAATTACCTCTATATCTTTATCTTTTAGTATTTCATTAACAGTCATTGATTTGATGTTGTATAATTTCGCACATTTTTCAGCTGCTTTTTGATTAATATCCGCACAAGCAACGATTTTGAAATTATTAAAATATTGGTGTCCCCTAAAATATGTTTCTGCGATATGGCCACATCCTATGAGACCAACCTTAAAAACTTTATTCATGAATTTTAGACACCTTGTCTTTGCTTTGATTTTCCTTCTTTATGAAGTTTTAATGCCTCTTCATTTTCTTTTGTTGATGGCATTTCTAAAGTAGGACTTTCCCAGTAAGCAGATCCTTCTAACCACTCATAAGAATGAGTTTTTATTGAAATTAAGTAAGTTACATCAGATTTTTTAGCTCTTTTAAATGCTTCCTCTAATTCAGAAATAGATGATACCTCCTCAGATTTTGCACCCATACTTTCTGCATGTTTAGCAAAATTAATAGGGACTAGATTTGGAGCTTTTGAACTATTAAATAGACAATTAAATTCTTTTCCACCTTTAAATAATTGTAGCCTGTTAATAACTGCATGGCCTCCATTATCACATAAAACTATTATTAATTTATTATTTGTTATAACTGATGAATAAATATCTGAATTAAAAAGTAAATAAGATCCATCTCCTACAAAAGCTATTACTTCTTTATCTGGGTTTGCCATTTTAACTCCTAATGCACCAGAAATTTCATAACTCATACAGCTAAAACCCCATTCGGTTTCATGTGTATTTAATTCTTTTGGCCTCCAAATTTGTACAACTTCTCCAACCAATCCTCCTGCCGCGGTAACAGCAATGTCTGTTGGATCTGAATTACGATATATTGCTCCTACAGCATGTGCATAACTAGGTAGTTCTTGATTAGTTGGTCCGCTTTCTTTATCAACATAATCATTCCAATTTTTTAATTCATCTCTTGATTTTTTATGCCATTCATCAGGTGCTTTCCAATCTCCCAAAGCATTTGATAGCTCTTGTAAGCTTACTTTTGCATCACCTATTACTGAATGTGCCAAATGTTTGCTAGCATCAAATCTAGATACATTAACACTAACAAGTGAAAAGTCTGGGTTCTCAAAATTTGCCCATGACCCAGTTGTAAAATCAGCTAACTTTGTTCCAACAGCAATAGCCAGGTCAGTTTGTTTTGCTAAATTATTTGCTGCTTTGCCACCAAGACCACCTATAGGACCTAAAAAATGAGAGTGGTCTCTCTTCATTGTAGAGTAGCCCATAACTGTTTGTGTAACTGGTATATTGTGTTTAATTGCAAAATTACTTAGATCTTCCATTGCATCAGAGTAGAAAACCCCTCCACCTGAAATCAATAAAGGACTTTTAGATTTTTTAATTTGCTCGGCGGCTTGTTTTATTTGGAAATCATCAGGTCTTGGTCGTCTAATATTATGAACTCTCTCTTTAAAAAATTCTTCAGGATATTCATATGTTTCTCCTTGTACATCTTGTGATAATGATAAACAAGCTGGTCCACAATCTGCTGGATCTAACATTGTTTGGATTGCTTGAGGTAACGTTTGTAAGATTTGTTCTGGTCTTGTAATTCTATCAAAATATTTTGTTACTGGTTTGAAAGCATCGTTCTGAGTAATGCCAGGATTATTAAAATGCTCAACTTGTTGAAGAACTGGGTCAGGCATTCTGTTTGCATATGTATCTCCCGGTAAAAATAAAATTGGTAGTCGATTGCTCATAGCAACAGCCGAGGCTGTAACCATATTTGTAGATCCAGGTCCAACTGAACTAGTTGCAACAAAAAATTGTTTTCTTCTTTTAGCTCTAGCATATGCTATTCCAGTCAGAGCCATATTTTGCTCATGATGCCCTCTATAAGTTGGTAATTTATCTTGATTTTCTTGTAGAGCTTGTCCTAAACAAGCAACATTGCCATGTCCAAAAATACCAAAAGCTCCAGCAAATAACTGTTCTTTTTTACCATCTATTAAAATTTTTTGAGCAATAAGATGTTTTATTATTGCATGTGCACAAGTGAGCTTTATTTTTTTCATTATTCTATATATAAATCTTTAACTTTTAACAATTAAACACAATTTAAAAAATATGTATAGCAATTTTGGTCAATTCATTGAGGGTCAGTGGCAACAAGCAGAAAAAAAAGAAACTTATAAAGTTATCAATCCAGCAACAGAAGAAGTTTTAGGAGAAGCATCAAAAGCGTCGTCTGTTGATGTTCAAAAAGCATTAAAATCAGCAGAGAAAGGACTCGAAATTTGGAAAAATACTACTCCATGGCAGAGGTCTTATGTAATAAGAAAAATTGCAGATTTGATGCGTGAAAGAAAAGATGTCTTGGCTAAATGGCTTACACTTGAAGTTGGAAAACCTCTTAAAGAAGCAATTGGAGAAGTTGGTGGTGGAGCAGATATATTTGAATGGAATGCAGAAGAAACTAAGAGAATTTATGGTGAAACATTACAAAGTAGATTTCCAGAAACAAGAGTTCATGTTTACTATCAGCCAGTAGGTGTTGTGGCAGCACTTGTACCATGGAATTTTCCTATAGTTTTAGCATCTAGAAAAATTTCAACAGCACTGGCTGCTGGTTGTTCAGTTATTTGTAAACCAGATGTAATTACACCTGGAGCAGTCATGGAACTTGTAAATATCTGTAAAGATGCTGGAGTTCCTGAAGGAGTAGTCAATTTATTATCTGGAGACCCAGCTGAAATATCAAATGAATTACTTGAGTCAGATATAATAAAAAAAGTTTCTATAACCGGCTCAACACGTGTTGGAAAATTAATACTTAAAAAAGCTGCAGACAAAGTTCAAAGAGTTACAATGGAATTAAGTGGCCATTCTCCATTTATAGTATTTGACGATGTTGACATGAATAAAGTTGCAGATATGGCAATAACAGCAAAATTTCGTAATAATGGTCAAGTTTGTATATCTCCAAATAGATTTTACATTCAAGAAACAAGAAAAGAAGAATTTGTAAATGCTTTTGTAGATAGAGCAAAAAAATTAAAAATTGGAAATGGTATGGATGAAGGTACTGACTTAGGACCTTTAACAACAGCAAAACGTTTAGAGGAGATTGAAAAATTAGTCGAAACGACAAAGAGTGAAGGTGCAAAAGTTGTTTTAGGTGGGGGTAGACCTTCAGGATTTAATAAAGGTTATTATTTTGAACCTACAGTATTTGATGAAGTGCAGGACAATTTTACAATTATGAAAGAAGAACCTTTTGGTCCCTTGGTGCCCGTTTTAACTTTCAAGGATTTTGACGAAGTAGTAGAGAGAGCAAATAATAATGACCTGGGACTTTGTAGCTATTTATATACAAACTCAATGGACAAAGCTAATAGAGCATCAGAGATGATGGAAACCGGTTGTGTAGCAGTAAATACAGCGGCAGTTGCAGTTGCTGAAGCTCCATTCGGTGGAATAAAACAAACTGGCTATGGTCGTGAAGGTGGATCTATGGCGATAAAAGATTACCTTAATATAAAGTATACCCATATGGGTCTCAAAACCTGAGTAAATGAGAAAAAACAAAGCTAAAGAAATAATTAAAAATGGCAATGCTGTAATTAATGGTTGGTTACAAATTCCAAGTACCGTTTCGGCGGAAACAATGGCTCAACAAGGATGGGACACATTAACAATTGATATGCAACATGGGCTTGTTGATTACTCGAATGCTTTGCCAATGATGCAAGTTATTTCAGCTACAGAAATCGTGCCTTTAGCAAGAGTTAATTGGAATGAACCAGGTCAAATCATGAAAATTTTGGATGCTGGGTGTTATGGAATTATCTGTCCAATGGTCAGTAATCGAAAAGAGGCAGAAAGATTTGTTCAGGCTTGTAGATATCCACCTGATGGATACAGAAGTTTTGGTCCTATCCGAGGCTTGATTTATGGGGGGTTCTGATTATCCAGAACATTCAAATAATGAAATATTAAAAATGGCGATGATAGAAACTAAGGAAGCACTTGAGAAATTGGATGAAATTATGAGTACTCCTGGATTAGATGGAATATATATTGGGCCTGCGGATTTAAGTCTAGCTGTAGGTGAAAAGCCTGAATTTGATAAAGATGAAAACACAAAAGCTTACTCTGAAATATTAAGGATACTAGATCATGCAAAAAAGAATAAAATATTTGCGGGAATTCATAATGGAACAACAGAATATGCTTTAAAAATGAAAAAAAAAGGTTTTCAATTTTTAACAGTTGGACATGATACAAGATTTATTAGTGCTGGCGCAAGAAGCACGCTTGAGAAATTGAAAGAAAATATAAAAACAGAAGTATCTAAATCCTATTAGTGAAGAAAACACAAATCTTAAATCTAAAATGAAAAAAGTATTAATAATAGGATCAATACATAATCACGGTATTGATTTGATAAAAGGAAATAAAAATTTTGAATTTGAAGTTGTAGACAATACAGATACAGAATTTTTGAAAGATAAGATAAAAGACTGTGATGCAATAAGTATTAGAACATCTAAATTGTCAAAAGGAATCATAGACTCGGCTAAGAAATTAAAAGTGATATCTAGACATGGTGTAGGCTATGATAATATAGATCTTGAAGCAACCAAGCAAAACAATATCACATTAGCAATAACAGCTACAGCAAATGCTCAAGCAGTAGCAGAACATGTTTTATTCATGCTATTCAGCATTGCAAAAAGAAATAACATGTACAACGAGACAGTAAAAACTGGAAAGTTCAGTGATAGAACTAAGCTTCCTAAAACAATTGAGTTATGGAATAAAAGTATCTTAATTGCAGGTTTTGGTCGAATTGGAAAATGCTTACTTAAAAAATGTAAGGGTTTAGAAATGAACATTTTTGTTTATGATCCTTTTGTCAGCGAAGAGGAAATTAAAAAAGTTGGTGGTACTAAAATTAAGGATTTAAATGAGAGTTTAAATAAAATGGATGCAATTTCAATTCATATGCCTCTAAACGAAAATACAAAACATTTAATCAATTATGAAATGATAAAAAAAATGAAAAAAAATTGTATTTTAATTAATGCTGCAAGAGGTGGTATTATTAATGAGGAAGATCTTAACAAGGCATTAAACGAAGATTTAATTTTTGGTGCAGGGCTTGATGTTTTTGAAAAGGAACCTCCATCTTTAGATAATCCATTGCTAAAAAATGAGAAAGCATTTTTAAGCCCTCATTCAGCAGTATTTACCGAAGAATGTTTATCTAGAATGGGTATTGAAACAGTCCAAAATATTATTGATTTTTTTGACAATAAATTGGAAAAGTCAAAAATAGTAAAAATTTCATGAGTTTAAAATTAAAAAATTTTGGATTGTTAGAGTTTCTTATCATTATATCGGCTGTTTATGTTGTGGGAATGTT
>CACMYV010000020.1 GCA_902617975.1 uncultured Pelagibacteraceae bacterium | reverse complement strand
TTATCAGTTTTTTTTGTTTCTAATTCAGCATTTTTATTTTTAGTAATGTCTATCCAATTCAAATTTTCTATGTTTTCTTTTTTATAAATATTAATTTCTGCTCTGCAGATTTTGCATGAATTGTTAAAAAAAACCTTCATAATCAAACTATATTTGAATATTTTATTTTTACAAATGTGCCAAATAAGCAGTTGATATATTAATAATCAATACTACATTCTTCAAATGTCAAATTTCTTCAAAGAAACAGATATAGATACATCACAAGCTGAAGCAATTGTTACTGAAACCTTAAAACATTGTGATGACGGAGAATTATATTTAGAAAATCATAAATCTGAATCTATTGTTTTAGATGATAATAAAATAAAGAGCTCAACTTATAACTCTGATCAAGGATATGGTTTCAGAGCTGTGACAGGAGAGGTTGTTGCTTACTCTCATTCTAATGATATTTCAAAAGAGTCACTAAGAAAATCAAGCGAGAATTTAAAAGATACATTAAAGTCAAAAAAAGGAACTTATAATCACGAAATTCCTAAAACTAATAGCAAATATTACGAAAACATTAATCCTATAGAAAGCAAGACTTTCGACTCGAAAATAGATTTGCTGAATAGTGTTAATAACTATTTAAGATCAAAAGGCTCAATTGTAAATCAAGTAACTGCAAATTTTCTAGGTGAACATAAATCAATAGAAATTATTCGTTCTGATAATCAAGTTTTGAAAGATGATAGGCCATTAGTCAGATTTAACGTTTCGGTCGTTTTAGAGAAAGATGGAAAAAAAGAAACAGGTGTTTATGGAGTTGGAGGAAGACAAAGCTATGATGACTATCTAAAAGATGGAAGCTGGAAAGATGTATGTGATGAAGCTTTTAGAATCGCAAATGTGAATTTAGAAAGCAAACAAGCACCAGCAGGAGAGATGAAAGTTGTTTTAGGCCCTGGATGGCCAGCAATTTTGATACACGAAGCAATTGGACATGGTCTTGAAGGAGATTTCAATAGAAAAAAAACTTCAGCTTTTCATAATTTAATGGGGCAGCAAGTAGCAAGTGAAGGAGTTACAATTGTAGATGATGGCACATTACATCAAAGAAGAGGAAGTTTAACGATAGATGATGAAGGAACGCCTACTGAAAATACAGTTTTAATAGAAAATGGAATTTTAAAGAACTATATGCAAGACCGTTTAAACGCTCGTTTGATGGGAACTAAGTCAACAGGTAGCGGAAGAAGAGAAAGTTATAAACATGTGGTTTTACCAAGAATGAGAAATACAATGATGTTGTCAGGTAAATATTCACAAGATGAAATGATAAGTTCAGTTGATAAAGGTATTTTCGCTGTAAGTTTTGGGGGAGGACAAGTAGACATAACATCAGGAAAATTTGTCTTTAACTGCACAGAAGCATACGAAATCAATAATGGTAAAATAGGATCACCAATCAAAGGTGCTACATTAATTGGAGATGGACCATCAATTTTAAAAGAAGTTTCACTAGTCGGTAATGACATGAAATTAGATCCAGGTATTGGAACATGCGGGAAAGCTGGACAAGGTGTTCCAGTAGGAGTAGCTCAGCCGTCAATTCTTATAAATAAGATGACTGTTGGAGGAACAAAACTTTAATCTAAATGATAAAGGATCAGGAATTTTTAAAAGATATAGCGTCTTTTTGTATTGAAAACTCTAAAAAACTAGGAGCAACAGATGTGGGCGTAAAAGTAATTCACTCTGTCTCAGAAAATGTTAGTTTTAGAAACAAAAAATTAGACGAGTCAAATAGAGCAGATAGTTTTGCTGTCAATTTAACTACTTACATAGAGAAAAAAAAATCAAGCATTAATTCATCAGATCTATCTAAATCAAACTTAGAAAAACTAATAGAACGTTGTATTGATGCTACAAAAATCACTCCATCAGATGAAAATAATTCATTACCAGATAAAGATTTAATGTCTAAAGAGATAAGAGACCTTAATCTTTATGATGAAACACATTATCCAAATAATAAAAAGATTGAATTTTTAAAAAAAGTTGAAGAGACAGCATCAACGGACGAAAAAATAGTTAATACTGAAGCTGGTTTTACCGAAAATAAAAATAATTTTATACTCGCAAATAGTAATGGTTTTTTAGGTGGATACAAAACCTCAAATTTTTCGTCTTCATGTGTAGCAGTATCAAGAATTAATGGTGCAATGGAAAGAGATTATGAGTTTGGTAGCACAAGATTCTTGCAAAATATGATGAAACCAGAAGAAATTGGAAAAATAGCTGCCGACAAAGCAATAAAAAAGTTAGGTCCAAAAAAAATTAAGAGTGAAAAAATTGGAGTAATATTCGATAAAAGAATTTCCAAAGGTATATTAAGTACACTAGCAAGTGCAATTAGTGCGAGTGCTATTGCAAGAGGAACTTCTTTTTTAAAAGATCAAATCAATTCTGAAGTTTTTCCAAATTCAATTAATATCATAGATGATCCAAAAATTGAAAAAGGATTAGGTTCTCAAAATTTTGATAGCGAGGGTGTTGAAACAAATTCTCTGAAACTAGTTGAGAATGGCATTTTAAAAAATTATTTAATTGATACTTATTATGGTAAAAAGTTAAATTTAAAATCTAACGGTAGGTCTGGAGGAACAACAAACTTATACTTTGAAAACGGTACCTTAAGTTTTAAGGATTTGCTAAATTCAGAAAAGAAGTTTCTATACATAACAGAGACTATAGGCCATGGAGGTAATATTATTACAGGAGATTACTCAGTTGGAGCTTCAGGATTTATGGTTGAGGATGGAGAATTAACTTACCCAGTAAGTGAAATAACTATTGCTGGAAATTTTAAGGAAATGTTCAAGAATATTACTTTGGCAAACGATCTAGAGATGAAATACTCTACAAATGCACCTACACTTTTGATTAATCAAATGACAGTAGCGGGAAAATAATTATTGAATTTTTTTTAGTCTATATTCCCATAGACCCATTCTCTTATAAGCTACTTTTATAATCAATGCTTTTTTCTTATCGTACCATATTTCAAAATTTAATTTTTTATCATCAGGTAGATTTGGGTCAGTAGAAAATAGTCTAAAATGTTCAACATTATATTCTTTATTATAAAGTTTTATTTTTTTTTTCCCCAAAAATTCTATGTTTTGTTTTTTTACACTTCCAGATAATGGACTTATTTGCGTCTCGGTTTGCAAAATTCTATGATTCCACCAATTACCGATTATATTTTCTTTATCTGCCTCACCCTTATATGATGATCCATCAATTATAAACTTCTCTTTTTTTTCATCAAAAATTAAATTTACATATTTTCTTTTATCATTTTGAAATGTTTCTGAGTTAAATGAAATTAATTGGTCTCCAATATATTCTTCAGTACCTCTACTATTTATAGAGAATACTGTAACACCCAATAATTTCACTTCAAAATTGGTTGTATTTCTTACAATAAATTTATTTTCTTCTTTTTTAAATGTGAAAATACTTTCTCCAATTTTTTCATCATCTTTAAATATCTCCATTTCTATTTTTGAATAATTTTTATAGTGATCAGTATGTGCTTGTAAAAAAAGAGGAGATAAAACTAATAATATTACTAAGAATTTTCTCATTATTTCATATTATTTTAACTAACTTGTCAGAACTTTATATAGAATTTTTATGTTTAAAAGATAAATAGTCTAAAGAATTATGTTTTTAACCATTAAAAATATTCCCTCAAAATCCTGGAGCTCAGAAAAACCTTTAAATTTAAAACCTAAATTTACAACTTTTTTACTTTTATGTGTTGGATTAACTTTATTTGGGTTGGGTGAGGGCCTTTTATTAGTTTCTACGACTGGCAATTCTCCATGGTCTGTTCTTGCAGAAGGGTTATCAAACATATTAAATATTTCGATTGGTTTATCTACATTAATAATAAGTATTGTTGTTTTAGGGTTTTGGTTTCCACTAAAACAAAAACCAGGAATTGGTACAATTTTAAATATTTTAATTATAGCAGCCATAATTGATTTGACGCTTTTTCTCTTTGATCCTCCTTTGGCTACTTTTTCAAAATATATTCTTGCTGTATTTTCTGTTTTACTTGTCGGTTTAGGAAGCGGCATATACTTAATTGCAAATTTAGGTCCTGGTCCTAGAGATGGATTGATGACAGGTCTAACAAAAAAAACGCAACTTCCTATTGCTTTAATTCGAGCTACTTTAGAAATTTCAGCTGTTATATCTGGTTGGTATTTGGGAGGAACTGTTGGTTTGGGCACTATAATATTTGCATTTGGGATAGGCCCCGCTGTAGCTTTAGGAATTTATATTGTGGATAAAGTTACGAAGTAAATGTTTTTAGTGGACAATTAGTCGATTGTTAATACTGAATAAAAATTGTAAATATAAATCATGTCTATAAAAAATTGGATGAAAGAATCAGCAAATATACTATTTGACGATAGTAAAAATGATTTAAGAGCTCTTCCCAAAACTGTGAGACTACAAATATTATTAGTTTTAAGTTTTATATGGACAACAGTATTTAGTTTATACGTATTTTCATATGCCACTTTTGCATTTGGTTGGGCAGGGACATATGTTGCTCATATAGGTTTAATATTTGCTGTTTATTATACGTTTAAACAATTTCATAGAGCTGAAGCAAAAGCTGTTAGTGTTTTTAAGACAAAAAATTTTGATCCATTTAAGGTTATGACAATCGTTTTTGTCATAGTTTTTATTTTCGTTTTCTCTAAAGGAATTGAAGTATTGACAAGAACAAACTCTTACTCAATTCCATATGACGGACCTAGTAAATCAGCGTTTGAAAAGTGGCTGCCTTTTACCAAAAATAAATCTGAATAATAATTTTAAGAAGCTTCAGATAATTTAGAGAGCTTTTTTCTCTCGTGAGGATCAAGCACAGCTTTCCTTAATCTGCATGAATTTGGCGTAATTTCTAGTGCTTCATCAGAATTTAACATACTCAATTGTTCAGCAATAGACATCTTTCTTACTGGAGTTAAAACAACATTTTCATCTGTTCCTTGTGTCCTCATATTTGTAAGTTTTTTACCTTTCATGACATTTATAATCATATCACCAGGTTTAGGTGACAATCCCACAATCATACCTGAATAAACTGGATCGTTATGAGTAACAAACATTTCTCCTCTTGCCTGTAGATTATAAATTGCAAATGCTACTGCTTTTCCTTGCTCCATAGAAATTAATGCACCATTTCTTCTGCCTTCCATATCTCCCTCAAATTTTCCATAGGAATGGAATATTCTGTTTATTACTCCTGTTCCTTTAGTTAGAGTAAGAAATCTACTAGTGTATCCCATTAAACCTCTAGTTGGTGCATGAAAGATTAATCGTTTTTTATTTTTTCCAGTATCTTTAAGATCTATTAACTTTCCTTTTCTTTTATTCATGGAGTCTATAACTTTTGAAGAAAACTCTTCGTCAAGATCCATAGTAATTTCTTCAATGGGTTCTAATTTTTCACCATTTTCATTTTTTTGAAATAAAACTCTAGGAGGGCTTACTGTCATTTCAAACCCTTCACGTCTCATTTGTGTCAATAATATTTCCAACATCAATTCACCTCTTCCGCTTATTTCAAATGAATCTTTGTTTTCATTTTCTGAAAATGAAATCCCGACATTATTTTGAGCTTCTTGAACTAATCTCTCTCTAATTTGAGTACTTGTAAGTTTTTTACCCTCAGTTCCAGCTAATGGAGAACTATTTACTGTAATCTTAATAGACATCGTTGGAGGATCAATCGGGGTTGCTTGAATTGGTATATCTACCTCAGTATCACATATTGTATCAGCAACATTTGCTTTTTCTAATCCAGCGATAACTACAATATCTCCAGCTTCGCCAACTTCTATTGGTACTTTTTTTGTCCCCTCATATCTAAATATTTTAGTCAACCTTCCCTCATCAACTTTTTCTCCATCAAGATTAATTGCCTTGATTTGTTGATTTGCTTTTGCAGTACCTTGTGAAATTCTACCAACTAAACTTCTACCTAGAAAACTATCTGCATATAAAAGAGTCGAAAGCATTGCAAAAGGCTTGGACTTGTCAAATTCTGCTGGCTTTACATGATCTATTACTAAATCTAATAATGGATTTAAGTTCTCTCTTGGGCCATCTATTTCGTTAGATGCCCAGCCAGATCTTCCACTTGCGTAAATAACTGGAAAGTCTAATTGCTCTTCGTTGGCATCTAAGCTTACAAATAAGTCAAAAGTCTCATTTAAAACTTCATCGGCTCTTTGGTCAGCTTTGTCTAATTTATTAATAACTACGATTGGTTTAAGGCCTTGTTTAAGTGCTTTAGCTAATACAAATTTAGTTTGAGGCATTACCCCTTCGGCTGAATCTATTAATAATAATGCACCATCAGCCATACTTAGAACTCTTTCAACTTCTGCAGCAAAATCTCTGTGTCCAGGTGTATCAATAATATTAATTCTAGAATCTTTCCAATTTATTGAAGCTGGTTTGGCAAGAATTGTAATACCTCTTTCCTTTTCAAGTTCGCCGGAGTCCATCAGTCTTTCATCAACAACTTCATTTTCTCTAAAAGAACCACTCTGTTTCATTAAGTTATCAATCAAAGTAGTCTTGCCATGGTCAACATGAGCAATTATGGTGATGTTACGTATTGATGTTGTCATTTGCGCGTCCTTATATATTCAAAATATTTTTTTTCAATTCAAAAAAAAAGGGCAGTAAAAACTGCCCTTTTTGAATTTTTTTTTGAGTAAAATTGGGATTACATTCCCATTCCACCCATGCCGCCCATACCACCCATTCCTCCAGGAGGCATACCAGCTGCGCCAGCGTCTTTTTCATCTGGTTTATCTGCTATCATGGCTTCAGTTGTTACTAACAATCCAGATATAGAAGCAGCATCTTGAAGTGCTGTTCTTACAACTTTAACTGGATCAATAATACCTTCTTTAAACATATCAACATATTGCTCTGATTGTGCATCGTAACCATTGCTAGGTTTGTTGGTTTCTAATAATTTACCAACAACTACTGATCCATCAACACCTGCATTTGTTGTGATTTGTCTAATAGGTGCTTGTAAAGCGCTTTTGACAATTTCTACTCCCGCTTTTTGATCATCACCTTTTACTTTTAGACTATCAAGTTCTTTTGAAGCATAAAGCAATGCACATCCACCACCAACAACAATACCTTCTTCAACTGCTGCTCTTGTAGCGTTTAATGCATCCTCAACTCTATCTTTTCTTTCTTTAACTTCAACTTCTGTAGCACCACCAACTTTGATTACAGCTACACCGCCCGCTAGTTTAGCAAGTCTCTCTTGTAGTTTTTCTCTATCATAGTCTGATGTTGTTTCTTCGACTTGAGCTTTGATTTGAGCGCATCTTGCTTCAATGTCAGATTTCTTACCTGCTCCACTTACAATTGTACTATTTTCCTTATCAACTTTTACACGTTTTGCAGATCCAAGATCATTAAGTTTAACATTTTCAAGTTTAATTCCTAAATCCTCAGAGATAACCTGTCCACCTGTAAGAATTGCTATATCTTCCAACATAGCTTTTCTTCTATCTCCAAAACCTGGAGCTTTTACAGCTACAACTTTTAGACCACCTCTCAGTTTATTAACAACAAGTGTTGCGAGCGCTTCACCCTCAACATCTTCTGAGATAATCATTAATGGTCTACCTGCTTGAACAACTGCTTCTAAAAGTGGAACCATTGGTTGAAGATTTGTTAATTTTTTCTCGTGAAGAAGAATTAGTGGATTTTCTAACTCTGTAGTCATTTTATCACCATTAGTAATAAAATATGGAGATAAATATCCTCTATCAAACTGCATACCTTCAACTACATCGAGTTCTGTTTCAATTCCTTTTGCTTCTTCAACAGTAATTACTCCTTCATTACCAACCTTCTGCATAGCTTTTGAAATCATTGCACCAATCTCTTTATCACCGTTTGCTGAAATTGTTCCGACTTGTGCAATTTCATCACTATCTTTTACTTTTTTAGCTGACGAAATTAATTTATTTTTTACATGGTCTACAGCAGCATCAATCCCCCTTTTAACATCCATTGGATTCATCCCTGCTGTTACATACTTGCAACCTTCTTTAACAATTGCTTGAGCTAATATTGTTGCAGTGGTTGTTCCATCACCAGCTTCATCGTTTGTTTTGCTAGCAACTTCTTTAACCATTTGTGCACCCATATTCTCAAATTTATCATCAAGATCAATTTCTTTTGCAACTGAAACACCATCTTTAGTTGTTCTTGGGGCACCATAAGATTTGTCTATAACAACATTTCTTCCTTTTGGTCCAAGAGTAACCTTTACAGTATTGGCAAGTATATCAACTCCCTTTAACATTGATGCTCTAGCATCTGAATCAAATTTTACTATTTTAGCCATTCTAAACTCTCCTTATTAATTATTTACCTGTTGCAATACCCATAATGTCAGATTCTTTCATTATGCTGTACTCTTTACCATCAATTTTAACTTCTGTTCCTGACCACTTACCGAATAAAACTTTATCTCCTACTTTAACGTCCATAGGTATTAGTTTTCCATCTTCAGTTTTTGCACCTCCGCCGACAGCAACAACTTTACCTTCTTGAGGTTTTTCTTGAGCTGTATCTGGAATTATTATGCCACCAGCAGTTTTTTCGCTGCTATCTAAAACTTCTATTAAAACACGGTCATGTAACGGTTTAAACTTCATACGAATTCTCCTTTAAATTAGCAGTCATATAGAGATATATTTAATAATTTTCAAGATCTTGAATAAAAATTATGGTCTAAAAAACCCAAGAATAAAGCATATTTTTAAGCTATACCTCAAGCATGCCCCAAAACTTAGACAAAGATGGATTAAGATCTAAAATAAATAGTTACGAATTATTTTTTATCGACATATGGGGAGTGATCCATAACGGATTACAAATTTTTGAAGATTCTATTGAAGTATTAGAAAATTTAAAAAAAAATAATAAAGAGTTTGTATTACTTACCAATGCTCCAAGACCAAATTCTACAGTTATTGATTTTTTAAAAAAAATAGGACTCAAAAAATATTTTGAAGATGTATACACCTCAGGAGAAGCTTCATTAAAATATTTAATGGAAAATTTTCTAAATTCAAAATTTTATCATATTGGACCACCAAGAGATTTTGACTTATTTAAAAGATTTGAAAAAAATAAAGTTAGTAATATTAGTCAAGCTGATTATTTTATTTGCACAGGGTTATTTGAAGATCATGAGACAAAACTTGAATATTATAAAGATTTACTTGAGAAATTTTCAAATAAAAAATTTGTGTGTACTAATCCAGACCTAATTGTTGATAGAGGAGATGTTAGAGAGTTTTGCGCTGGATCAGTTGCAAAAATATTTGAGGAAATTGGTGGGAAAGTAATTTACTTTGGAAAACCATATCCTCCAGTTTATAATTTATCTGCTAACATAAATGGTAAAAATGTTTTATGTATAGGAGATAATATGAATACAGATATAAAAGGAGCTAATATTCAAAACTTTGACAATTTGTTAATAACGAGTGGTATACATAAAAAAGAATTAAGTAGTTTAAATATTGATAAATTAGAAAAAAAATATGGAGTGAGTGTGAATTACACTCAAACAAAATTAAAATGGTGAACAAAATTAAAATTTATAAAAATTTTGAGATTTTAAAAAAACATCAAAATGCCATGATACTAATCGGTAATTTCGATGGATTACACTTAGGCCATCAAAAATTATTCAAAGAAGCAAAAAAATATAAAAAAAAATATAATTCTAAAATTGGAGTGGTGACATTTGATCCAATACCAAAAATGTACTTTAATAAAAGT
>CACMYV010000019.1 GCA_902617975.1 uncultured Pelagibacteraceae bacterium | reverse complement strand
AATCTGTGGATTTGTCAAAATTTAAAGATGAGCTTGAAAATAAATTTAAAATTAAAATTGATTATCTTGAATTTAGAGATGAAAATAAAATGAAATTAAATAATTTTAAATCTAAATACAGATTATTTATTGCTTATTACATAAATGGAGTAAGATTAATTGATAATTTTTGATTATAAAAAATAAGCTCCTACACCTAAGAAGGATACAAATCCAATCACGTCTGTTATTGTTGTAACAAATACGCTAGAGGAAATTGCAGGATCAATTTTCATTTTATTTAATGTTACTGGAACTAAAATACCAAAAAGGCCAGCAACTATCATAGTTAAAACCATTGAAATTGAAATTATTAATGAGAGCTGAATATCATTAAACCATAGTTGAACTATCAAAGAACTTATTATTGCAAAAATAACACCATTTAAAACACCGATATTAAATTCTTTAATAATATTATTCGTAAAATTATTTTTTGTTAAATCCTGTGTAGCTAAAGATCTTACCGTGACAGCTAATGTTTGCATGCCTGCATTACCTCCCATTGATGCTACAATTGGCATTAAAAAAGCCAAAACTACCATTTGTTCTATGGTGGCACCAAATAAACTAATACAATAGGTTGCGAGAAAGGCAGTAAACAAGTTTAATAACAACCAATTAAATCTTCTCTTTGTTTTTGTTATTACACCATCAGTTATTTCCTCATCTCCTACTCCAGCTAATCTAAGTACATCCTCTTCAGCTTCCTCTTTTAATACCGTTAGAACATCATCATAAGCTATCATCCCAACAAGTTTGTTGGACTTATCTACTACAGCTGCTGAACTCAAATTATAATTTTCAAATAAGTTACCAACTTCCTCTCTATCCATATCAACTGGTATTAAAGTTTGAGACTCAGCCATTATAGACATCATTTTTGTGTCTCTTGGAGTTCTTAATACTCTTGATGAAGGAACTGTACCAATAGGTTTGAAATCTTGATCAACTATAAATATTTCTAGAAATTCTTCAGGAAGTTCCTTATTTTCTCTTAGATAGTCTATCGTTTGTCCTACAGACCAATTGCTCGGTATAGCTGTAAATTCACGCTGCATTAATCTAGCAGCAGAGTCTTCTGGATAACTTAAACTTTCAAGTAATGCAAATCGGTCTTTTGGGGGTAATGAGCTAAGGATGGTATTTTTATCTTTTTCATCTACATTTTCTAAAATCTTAATTGCATCATCTGACTCTAAATTTTTTAGTATGTTTACTATTGAATCTGATGATAAATAAGCAATCATCTCAGACTGAATTGACTCATTTAATTCAACAAAAACCTCAGGATCAACTTTGAAACTATTTAATTTTATTAAATTTTCTCTGTCATTTTGACTTAAATGTTCAATAATGTCAGCAGCATCTGCTGGATGCATAGCATTGAATGAATTTGTAATAAATCCAGCATCATTTGAGGCAATTTTATCTGTGACAACTTTGATGAATTCTTTATTAAATTCAAAATTAACTTTTTTGTCTTTTATTTTTTTCACTATAGTCATAAAATTTACCTATAATTTAGTTGGCACTATTAATACAAAATAAAAATAATACAAATTTATAATGACAATAGAGATCAAAAAGTCAGTAAAACCAATAAAATATAAATCTGCTATAGATATACTTGAAGATAGATTAGAGCAAATCAAACTAAATAAAAATAAAGAACTTATTTGGATACTTGAACATGAAGAGATTTATACTGGTGGAACAAGTTTTAGTGATAATGAGATTTTAGATAAATCTATAAACTTTATTAAAACCAATAGAGGTGGAAAAATAACCTATCATGGTCCTGGTCAATTAGTTTTCTATTTTGTGATCGACTTAGGTAAAAGAGGTAAAAATATTAAAAAAATAATAAGTGCAATAGAAAAGACAATTATAGATACTTTAAAAAATTACAAAATAGATTGTTTTGCTGATAGAAAAAATATAGGAATTTGGTTTAAGCAAAAATCTGGTAAAATAGATAAAATTGCAGCTATAGGCATAAAAGTAAAAAAATGGATTGCTTATCACGGCTTTGCACTAAATATATCTAATGATCTTAATGTGTATAAAAAAATAGTTCCCTGTGGTATCAGAGATAGGGGAGTTTCAAGTTTAAATAAGATTAAAAAACAAAATTATAAAAATATCGAGAATGATTTAATAAAAAATTTTTTATCAAATATTAAAAATTAAGTCTTTTTGTTTTTAACATATTTCTAAAATAATCTGGAGGTGTAGCTCTAAATGTATATTTTTTTTCATTAATCATAAATTTTATTTCATATGAATGTAACATTAAATTTTTATTACTTATTTTTGAATTATTTGTTGAATTATATTTTTTGTCACCAATTATTGAATTTCCTAAGTTAAATAATTGTTTTCTTAATTGATGCTTTCTACCAGTTATTGGGTTAAGTTGAATAAAAGTTGCATTATTATTTTTATCTATAATTTCATATTTTGTTTCAGCTTTTTCAACAATTTTTTTTTTATTTTCAAATCTTATTAGATCATCATTTAGCTTACCTTTATTAGTTAAAACTATTTCACCATTACATATTGCTAAATAAGTTTTGTAAACTTTTCTTAATCTAAAAAGTGAAGTAAGTAATTGGGCTGTTTGTCTATTTTTGGCAATTATAAAAACACCTGATGTATCCTTATCTAATCTATGAACGGAAAATGGCTTCTCATCTCTGAATAAATTACTTTTTGCAAATATGTCAATTATATTTTTTTTTGATTTTGTACCACCCTGAACTGAAATTCCTGCTTGTTTATTTAGAACAACAAAATTTTCATTATTTTCAATAATTAAATCTTCATTTTCTTTTATAATTTCATTACTAGGATTATATTTTTCTTTTTTTTGCTTTATAATTTTTTTAAATTCAATGTTATGCAATTCTATTTCATCTTTAAATTGAATTTTTTTTGAACTTTTAATTTTTTTTTTATTTAACTTAATTCTTCCATTTCTTAAGTTTTTTTCAATTAGACTTTGTGGAATTTGACCGAAGTAATTTCTTAAAAATCTGTCAATACGCATACCATCGAACGTCTTATCAACGTTTAATAGCTTTTTCATTTATTTTTCTTTAAGCTGTAGCTTCTTTTGGAGTTTCTTTTTTTTGATCTTTAACTGGATCTTTCTTTTTTTTATCGACTCTTTTTGCCTCTATATCCCTATCTACAAACTCAATTATTGCCATTGGTGCATTGTCACCATATCTAAATCCTGCCTTGATAATTCTAGTATATCCGCCTTTTCTATTTTCGTATCTCTTAGAAAGAGTTTTTTTAACTTTATTTGTAGATTTAATGTCTTGCAACTTTGAAATCAATGTTTTTGTATTAGACAAAGTATCTTTCTTACCCAATGTTATAATCTTGTCAGCTTGAGGTTTTAAAACTTTTGCTTTTGGTAAAGTTGTTGTAATTTGCTCATACTTTATTAATGAATTAAGCATATTTTTAATAAGAGCTTTTCTATGTTCAGAAGTTCTATTGAGCTTTTTATAGCCCATTTTATGTCTCATTAGATAGCTTCCTCGAGTTTTTTAGATAATTCAGCAATATTATCTGGTGGCCAGTTTGGAATTTCCATACCGAGATATAATGACATTCCTGTTAATACTTCTTTAATCTCATTTAATGATTTTCTTCCAAAATTTGGTGTTCTTAACATTTCGCCTTCAGATTTCTGAACTAAATCACCTATATAAATAATGTTATCATTTTTTAAACAATTCATTGATCTTACAGAAAGTTCTAATTCATCAACTTTTCTCAATAAGTTTTTATTAAATTCTGGCTCAGAAGGTTGTTCTTTAACAATAACTTCTTGTGGTTCGTCAAAATTAACAAACATACCTAATTGATCTTGAAAAATTCTAGCTGAATATGCAACAGCATCTTCTGCTGAGATTGATCCATTTGTCTCAACTTCCATCGTTAATTTATCATAGTCTAAAGCTTTTCCTTCTCTTGCAGTACTTACCGAGTAAGATACTTTTTTTACTGGACTAAATAATGAATCTATAGGAATTAAGCCTAAAGGTGGTTCCTCTGGTTTATTCATATCTGCTGAAACATATCCTTTGCCGGTGCCTACTGACATTTCCATATGAAATTTTGTATTCTCATCTAAGTTACAAATTACTAAATCTGGATTTAAAATTTCAATATCAGCAACTGGTGTTATATTAGATGCTTTAATTTCACCTGGACCTTTGGCATCAAGTATTAATTTTTTTGGTTCATCAGATGAACTTTTAAGAGCTAACGATTTTACATTTAAAACAATATCGGTTACATCTTCTCTAACACCTTTTATTGATGTAAATTCATGCAACACTCCATCTATTTGAATTGATGTAACAGCTGTACCTCTAATTGAAGATAAAAGAATTCTTCTCAATGAATTTCCAAGGGTTAATCCATAACCTTTTTCTAGTGGTTCAGCAGTGATCTTCGCAAATGCTTTATCATCACTTAATTGAACATCTAATTTCGCAGGTTTAATTAATGATTTCCAATTTTTTGAATTTACTTCTGTTTGCTCCATTAAACTCTCCTTTTTTTAGGTGGTCTCGTACCATTGTGTGGCATTGGTGTTGTATCTTTAATTGATATAATTTTAAATCCTCTAGCTTGTAAAGCTCGCAAAGCAGTTTCTCTTCCAGATCCGGGTCCTTTAACCTCAACAGACAAAATTTTCATACCAACTTCTAAAGCTTTTGCTGCGGCTGCATCAGCAGCAACTTGTGCCGCATATGGTGTAGACTTACGCGAGCCTTTGAAACCCTTTTGGCCAGCAGATGCCCAGGAAACTACATTACCATTTGTATCAGCGATTGAAACAATAGTATTATTAAAAGTTGATTGGACATATGCTATTCCATTCAGAATATTTTTTTTCCCTTTTTTCTTTTTAGAATATGAACTTTTTTTAGATTTAACTTCTTTTTTCTGCTCTTTATTTTCAGTAACTTCTTTTTTCATTATTTTTTTAGTGGAGTTAATTTTTTTCCAGCAATAGCTATAGCTTTACCTTTTCTTGTTCTAGAATTACATCTTGTTCTTTGTCCTCTCACTGGAAGCTTTTTTCTATGTCTAGATCCTCTATAAGTTGCTAGATCAATTAGTCTTTTTATACTTAACGATGTTTCTCTTCTTAAATCACCCTCAACAGTAAATTTTTGATCTATATACTCTCTAATTTTTAAGATTTGATCATCAGTTAATTCATTAACTCTCTTTGATTTCGATATTTCTAATTCAGAACAAATTTGTTTAGAAAATTTATTTCCAATTCCATAGATATAAGTAAGTCCAACATGAACTAATTTATTTTGGGGTATGTTTACACCTGCAATACGAGCCATAATTTTTGTGATAAATTGTGACTTTTATATAAGAAGAATAATCAAAGTCAATGTCTTAAACATTCAAAAAAGCCTCTATTTTGTTAGTTATTTCATCAATTTTCATTGCTCCATCAATCTCGTGAAAATTTGAATTTTTAGAATAGTAATCTAATACTGGCCTAGTAGTTTCAATATAAGTATCATACCTCTTTAATATAGTATCTAGGTCATCATCAGATCTTTTTTCTAAAACTTTTCTTTTTTTTATTCTCTCTACAATTGTCTGTTTATTAACATTTAAAAAAAAAATGTGATCAATCATCTGATTTGAATCATTTAATAATGTATCTAAATTTTTAGCCTGACCAAGAGATCTGGGATAACCATCAAATATCAATTTTTGCTTTTTATTAAGATCAAAAATATGAGTTTTTAAAAGACTATTTACAATTTCATCACTAACAAATTTTCCTTCGTTCATATTATTTATTATTTTTTTTCCTATCTCTGTATCTTTTTTTATTTCTTCTCTTAACATATCGCCTGTAGAAATTTGATAACCATTTAATTTTTTTACTAGATATTTAGCTTGAGTACCTTTACCAGCTCCTGGTGGACCGAATAATATTATATTCACTTATCTACCAAATTTTGTTTTTTTTATCAGTTGCTCGTATTGAGAACTCATCATCCTAGTTTGGATTTGTGTAACAGTATCAATTGCAACAACAACAACAATTAAAACGGAAGCACCACCTAAATAAAACGGAATAGGATAATTTGCAATTAGAAATTCTGGCATTAAACAAACTAATGCAAGATATAATGCGCCTATTGTTGTTAGTCTTGTTAATATAGTATCAATATAAAGTGCAGTACTTTCCCCGGGTCTTATTCCTGGAATAAATCCACCATATTTTCTTAAATTTTCAGCAGTTTCAGTAGGATTGAAAGTTATTGATGTATAAAAAAAAGTAAAAAATATTATTCCAGATGCATATAGTAACATGTACAAAGGCTGTCCTTGAGAAAAATATGATGAAATGTTCAAAAATGTTTCATTTTGAGAAACATTAAAATTTGAAAAAGTGACTGGTAATAATAACAATGCTGAGGCAAAAATTGCAGGTATTACACCTGCAGAATTAATTTTCAATGGTAGATGTGAAGAGTCTCCACCATACATTTTGTTACCCATTTGCCTCTTTGGATAATTTATAAGAATTTTTCTTAACGCTCTTTCCATAAATACTATAAACATTATTGTTGCGATAAGTAATAGAAATATAAAAATTATCATTACAGTTGAAATTGCTCCAGTTCTACCTAATTCAAATGTTGTTACTAATGCTCTTGGAATTTCAGCAACAATACCAGAAAAAATAATTAGTGAGATACCATTACCAATACCTCTTTGTGTAATTTGTTCACCAAGCCACATTAGGAATATAGTTCCAGCAACAATAGTTGTAACTGTTGAAATTTTAAAAAATATTCCAGGATTAATAACTAAATCTGCTGACGATTCTAACCCAACTGCCAATCCATATCCTTGTATAGTTGCCAAGAGTACGGTTCCATATCTAGTTATTTGAGTAATTTTTTGTCTTCCTATTTCACCTTGAGCCTTTAGATTTTTAAAATATTCTGAAACACCAGTAAGTAATTGGACAATAATTGAAGAAGATATATATGGCATTATTCCAAGAGCAAATATTGCCATTCTACTTACAGCACCGCCTGCAAAAACGTTAAACATGCCTAACAAGCCTTTTTGGTTTCCCTCCATCATTATTTGAAGTTGCTCTGGATCAATTCCTGGTAGAGGAACGAAAGTACCCAATCGATAAACAGCAAGGATAAAAAGTGTAAAAAGTATTCTATTTCTTAAATCGTTAGATTGTGTTGAGGCACTCATTATTTAGATTGATTTTTAACAGTAATTTGTCCACCAGCTTTTTCAATTTTCTCTTTTGCAGTTTTAGAGGAATAATCTGCTTCAATATCAATTTTCGAATTAAAATTACCATTTGATAAAACTTTAAATTTATTAATTGATTTTCTGAATAATTTTGATTTTTTAAAAGTATTAATATTTATTTTTTCATCTGCTTTAATTTTTTTATTGTCAATTAGATTTTGCAAATCACCTAAGTTTATTACAGCTATATCATTTTTGTTTACAGGGTTGAAACCTCTTTTAGGTAGTCTTCTATATAATGGCATTTGACCACCTTCAAAACTTTTTATAGCCACTCCAGATCTTGATTTTTGACCTTTTACACCTCTGCCAGAAGTTTTACCTTTACCGGATCCAATTCCTCTTCCTACTCGAATTTTTTTTGTTTTAAGATTATTTAATGTATTTAAAGATGTCATTATCCTCTTTTCTCTATTATCTCAGATATTTTTTTATTTCTTAAATTTGAGATGTTTTTTGGTGAGTTTTGTTTAGATAATGCTTTTAGGCATGCTCTAATTACGTTATGAGGATTTGCTGTTCCTAAAGATTTAGCAACAATGTCTTTTATTCCAAGAACTTCGCAAACAGCTCTAACTGGACCTCCTGCTATTATGCCAGTTCCTTTAGGTGCTGATCTTAATTTAATTTTACCTGCACCATCTTTGCCATATATGTCATGATGAATTGTTCTCCCATCTCTAAGAGGTATCTGAATTAAATTTCTTCTAGCCAATTCGTTTGCTTTTTTAATAGCATCTGGCACTTGTTTTGCTTTTGCATGTGCGATACCAATTTTACCATTTTGGTTACCAACAACAACTAAGGCAGAAAACCCAAATCTTCTTCCACCTTTAACAACTTTAGTTATTCTGTTTATGTGAACTAATTTTTCTACGAATTCTGTATTCTTTTCCATAATTTAAAATTCCATTCCTTTTTTTCGTAATGTTTCAGCAAAAATTTTAACTCTTCCGTGATATTTAAAAATACCTCTATCAAAGTAAATTTTTTTGATATTTTTCTCATTTGCTTTCTTAGCCAAAATTTCAGCAACAATAGTTGAAAGTTCAGATTTATTTTTTTTTTGCCCTCTAATTTCTTTATCAATTGATGAGGCGGAAACTAATGTAATATTTTTTACATCATCTATTATTTGTGCACTTATATTTTTCGTAGATCTTGAAACACTTAATCTGTATCTATCTTTCGATACGCTTTTAAGTTTTTTTCTAACTCTAAATTTTTTTCTTTCTATTGTGTTTAATCTCATTATTTTTTCTTACCTTCTTTTCTTAAAATATATTGACCTTTTTCTTTTATGCCCTTTCCTTTATATGGTTCAGGTGGTCTAATACTTTTAATTTGTGATGCAACCATTCCAACTTGTTGTTTATTTGAGCCACTTATTTTAAGTGTTGTTTGTTTTTCCACAGCTATCTTAATGCCTTCTGGAATATTATAATTTATGTCATGACTAAATCCTAGTTGCATGTTTAAAATATTACCTTTTAGAGTAGCTCTGAAACCTACGCCGGTAAGTTCAAGTATTTTCACATATCCACTACTTGCACCAACAATGGCATTATTAAGTAAGCTTCTATTCATACCCCATAATCTTTTGGAAGTATCATCAAGTTTCTTCGGTTTTATTGATACGTCTTTACCCTCATTAATATTAAGTTCAAACATTTCTAAGTCTAATTTAATTGCTTGTTTGCCTAAAGGGCCTTCTACATTAACTGTGTTACCAGATAATAAAACTTTTACTTTTTCTGGAATTGGTATGTTTATTTTTCCTATTTTTGACATTAAAATACCTTACAAATAATTTCTCCACCGAGTTTTTTCTTTCTTGCGTCAACATCTGTCATTACACCTTGTGGAGTAGATATTATTGCTATACCAAGACCATTATTAATTTTTGGAAGACTGCTTGCGCTAGAAAAAATTCTTCTACCTGGCTTGGATATTCTTTCAATAGTATTTATAACAGGGTTCCCTGAGTTATATTTTAAATTAATTTCAATTGAAGGTTTATTTTCATCATTGATTTTGTAGTCGATAATATAACCTTCAGACATTAACACCTCAGCTATTTTAGCTTTAAATTTTGATGATGGTAATGAAACTTTGCTGTGATTTCTTACTTGAGCGTTTTTAATTCTTGCTAACATATCACCTATTGGATCACTTAAACTCATATTTTCCTTTCTACCAACTCGATTTTACCATTCCAGGAATTTTACCCTCTAAACCGAGTTGTCTAAGGGCTATTCTTGAAATTTTTAATTTTCGGTAAACACCATGTGGTCTTCCTGTAATTTGACATCTATTCATAACTCTAACTTTTGCAGAATTTCGAGGCAATTTTGATAATTTTTGTTGAGCCTTAAATCTTTCCTCTAAAGTTAATTTTTTATCCATTACTATTTTTTTTAATTTCGATCTTTTCTTATAAAATTTATCTGATAATTTTATTCTTCTATTGTTCTTATTAATTGCACTCATTTTAGCCATTAATTACTCCTTGTTTCTCTAAATGGGAAATTTAAATGTTTTAGTAATTCAAAACTGTGTTCAAATTTTTGAGATTTAATAACAATTGTAATGTCTAAACCTCTAATTTTGTCAACTTTATCAAAATTTACTTCTGGGAAAATAATATGTTCTTTAACACCAAAAGTATAATTTCCATATTTATCGAAGCCATTAGGGCTTAATCCTCTAAAATCTTTTATTCTTGGTAAAGCTATATTAGTTAACCTATCAATAAATTCATACATTTTATTTTTTCTTAATGTTACCTTCAGTCCAGAATTGGTATTTTTCCTGGTTTTAAAATTTGCAATAGATTTCTTAAATTTAGTTACTACGGGCATTTGTCCAGTAATATTTGCTAAATCTTCTTGGCATGATTTCAAAATCTTTTGATCATTTCCATCAAGCCCTAAACCCATATTTAGAACTATTTTTTGTATTCTTGGACCCATGTATAAATTTTTATAACCAAATTTTTCTTTTAATGCTGGCTCAATGTCATTAGTTATTGTTGATTTTAATCTAGGTATCATTATTTTTTAGCCTCATTTTTATTTTTGTTATCAAAGACTGCTAAGTTTGAGATATGTATAAAGTTTTCTTTTGAAACTATTCCACCTTTCTTTTCTTTTGTAGTTTTCACATGTTTTTTTACCATGTTAATACCTTTAACTTTAGCCCTGTTATTTTTTCTATCAATTTCAATAACGTCACCATCTTTATTTTTATCCTTGCCGGTCAATATTTTTACTTTAATACCTTTTTTAATCATTATAATACCTCCGGAGCCAAAGAAATTATTTTCATTTGCCCTTTATTCCTTAATTCTCTAGTTACTGGTCCAAAAATTCTGGTGCCTATTGGCTCACCCTTATCATCTGTTAGTACGGCCGCATTGTTATCAAATCTTACTTTAGATCCATCATTCCTATGAATGCCTTTTTTAACTCTAACTACAACAGCTTTATGAACCGCACCTTTTTTGACTTTTCCTTTAGGAATTGCTTCTTTAACTGCAACAACAATTGTATCACCAATACTTGCATATCTTCTTTTTGATCCACCTAATACTTTTATACATTCAATTTTTTTAGCACCAGTATTATCGGCTACAAATAATTCTGTCTGAACTTGTATCATTTAGTAACTCCTATTACTTCAAATTTCTTTGACTTTGAGTAGGGCTTGCACTCTTGTATCGATACCTTATCACCATTTTTATATTTATTATCTTCGTCATGGACACTGTATTTTTTTCTAGCCTTAATTACTTTTTTTAGAACTGGATGTTGATATTTTCTTTCCACTAACACAGTTATAGTTTTATTTGGTTTATCGCTAACAACTATTCCATTTAATATTTTTTTAGGCATCTTTTCTCACTAATAACGTTTTTAATCTTGCAATATTTTTTTTTGTTTCGTTTATCTTTGATGAACTTTTTATTTGGCCATTAATTTTTTGAAATCTAAAATTAAAAAGGTCTTTTTTTAGCTTATCTATATCTTTCAGAGCTTGTTCTTTAGTCATTTTTTTTATTTCGCTTTTTTTCATTTAAATTCTCTTAATAAATTTACATTTTATCGGCAGTTTTGCTGAGGCTTTATATAGAGCTTCTCTGGCAATTTCTTCTGTTACACCATCAACTTCAAATAAAATTCTTCCTGGTTTAACTCTACATGCCCAATATTCAGGAGAGCCCTTACCTTTACCCATTCTTACCTCCGTAGGTTTTTTTGATACGGGTATATTTGGAAACATTCTTGTCCAAACTCTTCCTTGTCTTTTCATGTGTCTTGTCAGTGCAACTCTTGCAGCTTCGATTTGTCTTGAGATAATTCTTTCAGGTTGAATAGCTTTTAAGCCAAATGCACCATAGTTCATAATGTTGCAACGAGAAGCTGCTCCGTGAATTCTCCCCTTATGTGCTTTCCTAAACTTTGTTCTAGTTGGTTGTAGCATAGTTATTTTTTGTTTCTTTCTTGACTAAATTCTTTTGTAAAAATTTCACCTTTATATATCCAAACTTTTATTCCAATTATTCCATAGGTTGTCAAAGCTTCTGCCTCAGCGTAATCAATATCAGCTCTTAAAGTATGGGATGGTATACTGCCATCTCTTAACCATTCGGTTCTTGCAATTTCATTTCCACCTAATCTTCCACTACAAGATACTTTAATTCCCTTTGCTCCTAATCTTAATGCTGACTGCATTGCCCTCTTCATCGCTCTTCTATAGGAAACACGCTTAACTA
>CACMYV010000018.1 GCA_902617975.1 uncultured Pelagibacteraceae bacterium | reverse complement strand
TATCCAATAAAATCTTTGTTAACATATACTCTTTAGAAAAGAGATCTCTTTCCTCTATCAATTTTTTTAAAAGAGCATTTTCTGATTTATAAAAATCAACTTCTTTTCTAAGTGAGTCAAGATCAAGATCCTTATCTCTTAAAACTAAAAACTCTTCATACATACTCATATGATCTTGGAAGAGATAATATTTATCTTTTACATATTTAAATGGGCTTGATACAACGTATGATCCTCTGAATATAATATCTTTTGTAATTGACCTAAATTGATTAACTGGTCCAGTTTTAAAATATTCTAATGATAATACTAAAATAGATATAATTAATAGAGTAAATAAAGAAAACTTTTGTCTGTTTCCTTTTTTTAAAAATGCTGAACGAATAGCAATAATAAAGTCATCTCTACTCGATTCTGTTGACATAATATTTAATACTCAGATAGTACAGTAGAAAATATTTCTTGATCGTCTAACGCCTTTCCTGTCCCTATTGCAACACATGACAATGGATCGTCAGCAATATTTACTGGTAATCCAGTTTCTTTTGAGAATCTTTTATCTATATTTTTTAAAAGTGATCCTCCTCCTGTCATTGTTAAACCCATATCAACTAGATCAGCTGATAACTCTGGGGGTGTATTTTCTAATGCTTTTTTTATTCCAGATACAATTTCTTTAAGTATCGGGTTTAAAGCTTCTGAAGTATCTTGTTCTGAGATGTTTACCTCTTTGGGGGTTCCAGATCTTAAATCTCTTCCTTTAACTGCATAAGTATTATTATTTGTTGGAATTGCTGTTCCAATATCTTTTTTAATTTTTTCTGCAGTACTATCTCCGATCATTAGATTGTATTCTTCTCTCATATAATCTTTTAATGCATTATCCATTGCATCTCCTGCGACTCTTAAAGATTCTGAGTAAACAACGCCTCCTAATGACATAACAGCAATTTCTGTTGTACCACCCCCAATATCTACAACCATTGATCCTGTTGCTTCTTGAATTGGTAGGCCGGCTCCGATTGCAGCCGCAATTGGCTCTTCAATTAATTGAACTCTTCTGGCTCCAGCTGCAAGGGCACTATCCTGAATTGCTTTTCTTTCAACTGGTGTTGATCCAGTTGGTACACAAATTAAAATTCTAGGATTTGCAATTGTTTTTTTATGAACCTTTTTAATAAAGTGTTTAATCATTTCTTCTGTAACAATAAAGTCAGCAATCACTCCATCTCTTAAAGGTCTTATTGCTTGAATATTACCAGGCGTTCTCCCTAACATTGTTTTAGCTTCATCGCCTACTGCTAAAACTGATTTTTTTCCTTTGTTATCAACAACTGCTACAACGGATGGTTCGTTTAGAACCACACCTTTACTTTTTAAAACAACTAACGTATTAGCTGTTCCTAGATCAATTGCCATATCCTGGCTCCAAAACTTTCTTAAATTGGCAAACATTGACATTTAATTATATTCCTTTCACTTTTTGATGTTTAATATTTTGGGACGGTGCTTTTTTCTCACGTTTTATAAGCATTTTATTCAATGCATTCAAATATGCGTTTGCAGATGCGACTAGAGTATCTGTGTCAGCTGATTGTCCTACTGTTGTCCTATCGTTTTCTTCAATTTTTACACTAACAGTTGCTTGAGCATCTGTACCCTCAGTTACTGCGTGTACTTGATAAAGAGATAATTTTACATCGTGAGGAAATAATTTTTTTATGCATTTAAATATTGCATCAACTGGTCCATCTCCTGTTTCGGTAGTATTCTTAATATCACCATAGACATCCAGTGTCATTTCAGCTTTTTGTGGTTCTCCTGTTCCGGCAAAAACTTTTAACGATTTTAAATTAATTGCATTTATTTTATTATCTACAATTAAACTGTCATCAACTAACGCTACTATATCTTCATCATAAATATGTTTCTTTTTATCAGCTAAAACTTTAAATTTTCCGAAAGCAGCTTGGATAATATCATCTGTAAGATCTGAATAACCTAAGTCAGATAATTTATCTTTAAAAGCATGTCGTCCTGAATGTTTACCCATAACAAGTGAGGTTTTCTTAACACCTACACTCTCTGGTGTCATAATTTCATAAGTTTCTCTATTCTTTAACATTCCATCTTGATGAATTCCTGACTCATGAGCAAAAGCGTTTTTTCCAACTATAGCTTTATTAAATTGAACTGGAAAACCAGTTGCATTTGATACTATTTTAGATGCTTTGCTTATTAATTCTGTTTTAATTCCAGTATTATATGGCATTAAATCATTTCTTGTTTTAATTGCCATAACTACTTCTTCTAGTGCAGCATTTCCTGCTCTTTCACCTATTCCATTAATTGTACACTCTATTTGTCTTACACCCTCTGAAACTCCAGCTAATGCGTTTGCTACTGCTAAGCCAAGATCATTGTGACAGTGTGCAGATAATATTGCTTTATCAATATTTGGAACATTATTTTTTAAGTGTTTAATTGTTTTTGCAAATTCTTCGGGTATAGAATATCCGACAGTATCTGGAATATTAATTGTTTTAGCTCCACATTTAATTGCAAGCTCAACTGTTTTACACATAAAATCCATATCAGTTCTTGTTCCATCTTCACATGACCATTCAACATCATCAGTAAAATTTCTTGCATAAGTAACACTTTCTTTAATTGCATCTAAAACCTGCTCATTTGTCATTTCAAGTTTGTGTTTCATATGTAAAGGACTTGTAGAAATAAAAGTATGAATTCTAAATCTTGGAGCATGTTTCAACGACTCATGACATGCATCAATATCTTTTTTTAGTGCTCTTGAAAGACCACATGGAATTGAGTTTTTCATTATTTTACTTATTTCAGAAACTGCTTCAAAATCTCCTGGTGATGCTATTGGAAATCCTGCTTCAACAATATCTATTCCCATTTCATCGAATACTCTAGATATCTGAATTTTCTCTTCGACACTCATAGATGCGCCTGGCGATTGTTCACCATCTCGCATGGTTGTATCAAATATGTATAATTTTTCTTTATCTGACATTGTATTTTTTAGCTCGAGCATAATACATGCTCTCGCTCAGATTGCAAAATAATTTGAGAGAATTAATCCAATTTTAACATCAAGTTATTTCTTATCACTATCGACAAGCTTCTTCTTTGCAATCCAAGGCATCATTTCTCTTAGAGTAGCACCAACTTTTTCGACTGGATGCTCAGCTAGATTTGCTCTTGTGGCCAGGAAATTTTTTTGACCATTTTTACATTCTTCCATCCATTGTTTAGTAAATTTACCTGACTGGATGTCTGCTAAAACTTCTTTCATTCTTTTTTTTGTTTCTTCTTTATTTATAATCCTTGGGCCAGACTCGTATTCTCCATATTCAGCAGTATTAGATATAGAGTAATTCATATTTGCTATTCCACCTTCGTAAATTAAATCCACAATAAGCTTAACTTCATGAACCGTTTCAAAATAAGCCATTTCAGGTTCATAACCAGCTTCAACTAAAGTTTCATATCCATTTTTAATTAATTCAACAAGACCTCCACATAAAACTGTTTGCTCACCAAATAAATCTGTTTCTACTTCGTCTTTAAATGTTGTCTCAATTATACCTGATCTACCGCCACCAATGGCTGAAGCATATGACATTGCTAGGTCTCTAGCTTTTCCTGATCCGTTTTGATGAACAGCAAATAAACATGGAACTCCACCACCTTTTTCATATTCACTTCTAACTAAGTGACCTGGTCCTTTTGGCGCTACCATAAATACATCTAAATCTTTTCTAGCTTTTATCAAATCATAATGAACATTTAATCCATGAGCAAAAGCGATAGATGTCCCTTCTTTGACACGTTGCTCAATATGATTTTTATAAATAGTTGCTTGTAATTCATCTGGAGTCAAAATCATCACAACATCAGCCCATTCAGCAGCATCCGAAAGGTTCATAACTTTTAAACCTTTAGATTCTGCTTTTTTAATACTTGAAGAACCCTCTCGAAGAGCTACAACAACTTCTTTTACTCCACTATCTTTTAGATTTAAAGCGTGTGCGTGTCCTTGGCTACCGTATCCAAAGATAGCTATTTTTTTATCCTTTATTAAATTTGCATCAGTATCTTTTTCATAAAACATTTTCATTTTTTTTCTCCTAATTAATTATTTAAATATATCTGCACCTCTTGTCATAGCTACGGCTCCTGTTCTTGAAACACTCACCAATCCAAATTTTTTTAAATCCTTTGACATTTTGTCTATTTCTCGTCTTAAAGCTGTTATTTGAATAACATTCGATTTTTTTGTTTTGTCTAGTAATACAGGATGATATTTTTTACAAGCTTTCAACGCACCCTCTAATTTATTATTTGGACCAACGATTTTAAATAATGCCATCTCCTTAAAAATGACTGCTTTATCTTCTCTTTTAAAATCTGCAACCTTATGAACAGGAACAAGTTTTTTTAATTGAAGTTTAATTTGATTAACAACTTGTGGTGTTCCTGTGGTTACAATTGTTATCCTTGATATCTTTAACTTTTCGTCAACTTGGGCAACTGCTAAAGATTCAATATTATAACCTCTGCCAGAAAATAGACCTACTACTCTAGCCAATACACCAGCTTCGTTGTCGACCCAAACAACTATAATATGTGTATCAAATTTTTCTTTTTTATTTGAAAAACTATACGCTGACTTTGAATTAGGCATTAAACTAAGGACTTACCTTTGCCAGTAATCTTCTTACTTTCTTGATCTTTGGGCCCTAAAATCATCTGATTATGAGGCTTTCCTGATGGTATCATTGGAAAACAATTTTCAACTTTATCAACCATACAGTCAAAAATTACAGGTCTATCTGTATTCAGCATTTCAATAATTTTATCGTCTAACTCTTCTGGAGTTTTTGCTCTTATACCAACACAATTATATGCTTCCGCTAATTTAACAAAATCTGGTAAAGCAGCAGTATAACTCTCAGAATAGTTTTTATCATGCAAAAGTTCTTGCCATTGTCTAACCATTCCCATGTATTGATTATTCAATATAAATATTTTAATCGGAAGGTTGTATTGTACAGCTGTGGACATTTCTTGAATTGTCATTAATACTGAAGCCTCTCCCGCAATATCAATAACTAATTTTTTTGGATGAGCAACTTGAACACCCACTGCTGCTGGTAAACCATATCCCATAGTACCTAAACCACCAGATGTCATCCAACGATTTGGTTTATTAAATTTATAGTGTTGTGCGGCCCACATCTGATGCTGTCCAACTTCAGTTGTAATATAGGAGTCTTTATCTTTAGTTAATTCATATAATCTTTCAATTGCATATTGGGGTTTTATAGTCTCATCACTTCCAATGTAATCTAAAGATCTAACTGATCTCCATTTTTGAATTTTTTCCCACCATTTAGAAGTTTTTTGCTTGTTTGATTTTAAGAATTTTGATTTTTTTTGTTTTAAACTTTTCAAAGTAGATGAAAGTACAGTTTTCACATCTCCAACAATAGCAAGGTCAACTTTAACATTTTTATTAATAGATGATGGATCAATATCAATATGGACCTTTTTTGATTTTGGAGAAAATTCATCTATTTTCCCTGTTATCCTATCATCGAAACGTGCACCAATGTTGATCATCAAATCACAATCATGCATTGCATTATTTGCTTCATAAGTTCCATGCATGCCTAACATTCCTAAAAATTGATTATCATCGCCGGGGAAAGATCCCAATCCTTGTAAAGTTGATGTGATAGGAAAACCTGTTGCATAAACAAGTTCTCTTAAAAGTTCACTAGCCTTAGGTCCAGAATTAATTACTCCACCACCAGTATAAAAAATAGGTTTTGACGATTTACTCATTAATTCAATTAATTCATCAATACTATTTTGATTAAAATGATTGTGAGATTTACCGTTAAGTTTTTTTTCTTTTTTTGGTCTGTTATATTTTGTTTTTTGAAACTGAATATCTTTTGGTATATCAACTAAAACTGGTCCTGGCCTACCAGTAGTTGCTACTTCAAAAGCTTTATGTATTGTACTAGCTAAATCATTTATATCTTTGACTAACCAATTATGTTTAGTGCAAGGTCTGGTTATTCCAGTTGTATCACATTCTTGGAATGCATCTGTACCAATTAAATGAGTTGGAACTTGTCCAGAGATACAAACTAATGGAATAGAATCCATATACGCATCAGTCAAAGCTGTAACTACATTTGTTGCACCTGGTCCTGACGTTACTAGAATAACACCAGGTTTACCTGATGATCTTGCGTATCCTTCAGCTGCATGACCTGCACCTTGTTCATGTCTAACTAAAACGTGTTTGATTGATTTAAAATTTTGTAATTCATCATAAATTGGAAGCACGGCGCCGCCTGGATAACCAAAAATATGATCAACATTTTGGTCCTCCATACACTTAAATACGATTTCAGCTCCAGAGTATAATTTTGACATTCAGACAATCTAGCTGAAGTTGTGCTAATAGGTCAAGCAATCTATGCAGGTTTAGGAAATTTTTTTATAAAAGATTTAACTCTATCAAATTTTATTTTTTGCCAATCAGACATTTGTCCCCTTGCCCATGTAGACTGTCTCTTAGCATATTGCCTTGTTTTTATTGATATTTTTTCTTTAAGTTCATTAAGATTTATTCTTTTTTCCAGATAATCTTTAATCTCACTTAGACCAATAACTTTATTAGATGATAAATCTTTCTTTATTCTTAATTTATAAAACCTCTTAGCCTCTTGTATTGCTCCATTTCTTAACATTTCATTTGTTCTGAAAGAAATTCTCTCAATTAACTTATCTCTAGGATAATCAATATGTAACTTTATAAAGCTGTCCTGAGTAAAATCAGAGTAAGTTTCACTATACCAATCAAACAAAGATTTATTTGTAAACTTCTTTACTTCATAGGCTCTTATTGATCTTTGGGTGTCATTTTTATTGATTTTTTTTTTGCAAAGTGGGTCTAGTTTAATAAGTGCAGAGTAAAATTTAGTTTGTCCTATTTTTGATTGTTTTTTTCTAATTCTATTTCGAATAGTCAATGGAATATCAGGAATTTTAACTATACCATCAATAAGTGCTTTAAAATACAAACCAGTGCCACCAACAAGGATTGGAATTTTATTCTTTTTCTTAATGTTGTTAATTTTTTTCTTAGCATCATTAAGCCAATTTCCTGTGGAATAATTGTCCTTTACACTTTTAAATCCATATAAATAATGTTTTATATTTTTTAAATCATTTCGCTGTGGTCTTGCTGTAAGAATTTTTAATTCTTTAAATATTTGCATACTATCTGCGTTTATTACTTCACCATTGATTTTTTTTGCAAGCTGAATAGCAAATTTTGATTTACCTGATGCGGTTGGTCCTGAAATAAGAATTATTTTGGACTTTAAGTCCATTAATTTAATTTAACACCAATATATCTTCTTTGGTTATTGTTATTGTAAATTGCAATAAGTAAACTTTTATCATTACCTTTTAGGGCTAGTTTTACAATGTTATCTAGATCTCCAATGGTGTTGATCTTTTTCTTTTGTGCTTCAACAATAATATTATTTACTTGAAGATAATTAACTGGACTGTCTTTATCGATTTCTGTGATAACTAATCCTGTAGTATTTTTTGGTAAATTTCTCTCTTTAATGTCATCTTTAGTCAATAATCTCACTTTAATTTTTAAACCATCTATTACATCTTCTTTAGGTTTTTCTGTAACTAAACCTTGAGATTTAAAGTCTTCAGATGTTTCCAGTCTTCCAAGTATAATTTCTTTTGTTATTTCACGTTTATTTCTCCACACTTTGAGTTTTACTTTTTTTCCAACTTCAGTTTCAGCAACTATTCTAGGTAGTTCACTCATTTCATTAATTTTTTTACCATCAAATTCTAAAATTATATCTCCTGCTTTTATTCCTCCTTTATCTGATGGACTATTTTCGGCTACACTTGCAACAAGTGCTCCTCTTGGTTCATCTAATTTTTCAACATCTGCAATGTCTTTTGTTACTGTTTGAATTCTTACACCTAACCATCCTCTTTTAGTTTCACCAAATTCAATTAATTGATTAATTACTTTTTGAGCACTATTAGAGGGAATTGCAAAACCAATTCCAATTGAACCTGATTGACCTAATATTGCAGTATTAATTCCAACTACATCTCCATCCATATTAAACAATGGACCTCCTGAATTACCTTGGTTTATAGATGCATCAGTTTGAATGTAGTCTTCATACCTTGAAAGACCAATACTTCTGTTTCTTGCTGAGATTATTCCAGCAGTAACCGTTCCACCTAAGCCAAATGGATTTCCAATTGCAATAACCCAATCACCTATTCTCGCGGTATCAGAGTCTCCAAATTTAACTGGGGTAAATTTCTGATCTGACTCTATTTGAAGAACTGCCAAATCCATGCCAGGATCAGCTCCAATTACTTTTGCCTTTATATTTTTTTCACCATTAACTCTTACAAAAACATCTTCTGCACCCTGTATCACGTGATTATTTGTAATAACAATTCCTTTTTCATCAATAATAAAACCTGATCCAAGGGCACTTGTCTGTCTCTTTTGAGGAGTTCCATAATCTTTGAACATGTCTTCAAAAGGCGAGCCTGGAGGAAATTCAAATGGAAATGGATTAGATCTTGTGGTTACTGTTGTTGTAGTCGAGATATTTACTACTGACGGCATTAATTTTTCAGCTAGATCTGCAAAAGATGCAGGCATATTTGCTGCGCTGGAAGTATTTTGAATATTAATTGAAAATAATATTAGTAATAAAATCTTTATGAATTTCATCTTTTTAAGTACCAAATAATAAAAAAACCAATCACTGCAAATATTAATCCACCAGTTCTTAGTTGGTTGTCAGTGGCTTCTTTTAATTTCATTATCATATTTTTCATTTTTGATGGAAATATGGCGTAAAGAATACCTTCTATAAAAAGGAATAGACCAAATGCGATGATCAATTCTCTCACGAAATTTACTCTACTTTTTGATCAATATTTCCGAAAAATTTAAAAAATTCACTGTCTGGTGAGAGTATCATTGAAGTCTCTCCACCGATTAAAGCTTTTTGGTATGCCTGCATAGCTCTATAAAATGCAAAAAATTCTGGATCTTGTCCGAAGGCATCTGCAAAAATTTTGTTTTTCAAACCATCGCCTTCACCCTTCATAATCTCAGATTTTTTTTGTGCATCTGCAAGTATAACTGTTACTTCTTTATCGGCAGTTGAAGTAATTGTTACTGCCATCTCTGCACCTTTTGCTCTAAATTCTTTTGCCTCTCTTTCCCTTTCAGTTTGCATTCTTCTAAAAATAGCATCACTGTTTGCCTGAGGAAGATCTGCCCTTTTAATTCTTACATCAACAATACTAATACCAAAATTTTCTGCTTCATTATTTACACCTTCTTGAATTAGAGACATTTGCTTTGTTCTATCTTCTGATAAAAGTGTTTGCAGTTCTTGTTGACCAAGAACGTTTCTTATTCTTGAATTTATGATTGTTGCTAGTCTTGATCTTGCTACTCTTTCATTTCCAACAGATATATAAAATTTAAGAGGGTCAATTATTTGGAACCTTGCAAAAGCATCAACTATTAGTCTTTTTTGGTCTGATGCAATTACTTCTTCTGGTGGTGTATCAAGATTTAAAATTCTTTTATCTAAGAATACCACATTTTGAATGAATGGAATTTTAAAATTAATTCCAGGTTTTGATATAATTCTTTTTGGATCACCAAATTGAAGAACAATTGCCTGATTAACTTCTTTAACGATAAAAACAGAAAAGTATATTGTGGCTGCAATAAGAATGATTATTGGTAATAAAAATTTTCCAGCTTTCATATTAATTAGTTCCTGTCTTTAATTCTTGTAATGGTAGATAAGGTACTACACCTTCACCTGAATTTTTATCGATTATTATTTTATTAATATCAGCTAATACTTCCTCCATTGTCTCAAGATACATTCTTTCTTGAGTTACTTTTTTGGCTTTAGCATACTCATTATATATTGATAAAAATCTACTTGCTTCTCCTTCTGCCTTAGCAACAACTTCTTTTTTATAAGCTTCAGCAGCCTGCAAAATTTTCGCAGCTTCTCCTCGAGCTCTTGGTATTACATCATTTGCATATGCTTCTGCTTCATTTTTAGATCTTTCCATATCTGCTCTTGCAGCTTGGACATCTCTAAATGCGTCAATAACTTGATCTGGTGGATCAGCCTTTTGAGTTTGAACTTGTGTAATTTGAATTCCACTTGTGTATTCATCTAAAATTTCTTGTATTATTTCTTGAGTATCGGCTTCTATAACTGATCTACCTTCAGTTAAAATTGGTTGAATATCAGATCGTGCAATAACTTCTCTCATCGCTGTTTCTGCAGCTGCTTTAACTGTTCCTTCTGGATCTTGAATTTTAAATAAAAAATTACCTGCATCCTTGATTACCCAAAATACTGAAAAATCGATATTAACTATGTTTTCATCACCAGTTAACATTAAACTTTCTTCTGGAACATCTGCAACTCCGCCTGAGGAAAATCCACTGTCTCTTTCTGACCTAAATCCAATATCCATTCGATTAACTTTTGTAACTTTAGGCGTTAATACATTTTCAATTGGAAAAGGAAGATGATAATTTAATCCAGGCTGAGTAGTTTTAACAAATTTTCCAAATCTCAATACAACACCTTGTTCGTCAGGTAAAACTCTATAAAGACCGCTTAAAGTCCAAACTACTAAAAGAATTATAAGACCAACTATTATTGGCTTAGCGCCACCTTTGCCGCCGCCCAAGAATCTATTAATAATTGACTGTAGCTTACTTATTACTTCATCAATATTTGGTGGGGTAGGACCTTTTCTAAATCCACCATTTCCACTACCACCTCCTCCTGGAGGTGTTCCCCATGGGCTTTGATTTCTAAAATCACTCATAATACGACACTCTATATAGTGTCTTTATTAGTAAAAACAAGGTAATGGTAAATTATGGACAATAAAAAAGTAGGTTTAAGTGACACAACAAAGGCAAAAACTGAGCCAAAAACCTTCAGAAGAAACCCGATTATTGGAACAAAGTATACAATTGCAATATCAAGTGCAAAAGGAGGGGTTGGAAAGTCAACTTTTGCTACAAATCTCGCGTTAGCTCTTAAACAGATTGGGTGTGAAGTAGGGATTTTAGATGCAGATGTTTATGGTCCTTCATTGCCAAAATTGTTTGCTATAAATGAAAAACCTGAAACCAATGGACAAAAACTCAAGCCAATAGTCAAATACGGTATTCAATGTATGTCAATTGGTTTTTTAACTGAAGAGCAAACACCAATGATTTGGAGAGGTCCAATGGTAATAAGTGCAATCAAAACATTTACAGAAAAAGTTGAGTGGAAAAACTTAGATTTTTTAATTGTTGATATGCCACCTGGAACAGGAGACACTCAACTAACATTTGCTCAAGGTATAAAAGTTGACTCAGCTATTATAATTTCTACACCCCAAGAAATTGCTTTGATGGATGTTAAAAGAGGCATAAAAATGTTTGATAAATTAGGTGTCAAAATTTTAGGATTAGTTGAGAATATGAGCTATTTTATCGGTGATGATAAAAAAAAATACGAAATCTTTGGAAATGGTGGGGTAAAAGAAACTTCTATAGAGTTTAAAAAAGAATTCTTAGGAGAAATTCCAATTGATACTGAAGTTGGTAAAGCTGGAGATAATGGTAAACCAATAGTTGAACAAAATCCCAATCATACAATATCCAATATATATATGAGTTTCGCAAATAAATTAAAAAAACTATACTTAGATAAAAATTGAAAGAATTAACACTAGTTATACCAGCAAAATTTGAATCGGATTCTCTACCAAAAGTTATATCTGAAGCAGAAAGTTTAAATTGTAAAATTTTAGTAATATTAGAAGAAAATGATATTGAAACTATTAAGGCAATTCAAGAAAAAAAAGTAAAAATTGTTTATCAATCTTCAAAAGGTTACGGTAATGCTATAAGAGAAGGTATACAAAAAGTCGATACTGATTTTATGTGTATTTTCAATGCTGATGGATCTTTTGATCCAAAATATCTTGAGGAAAAACTTCTTCTTTGTAAAGAGAAGTATGAATTAATCTTTTCATCAAGATATTTAGATAATGCAGGATCAGATGATGATACAATTTTAACAAAAATAGGAAATTTTTTTTTTTCAAAGTTCGGTAATATTTTTTTTGGTTTAAAATTATCAGATATACTCTATACGTTTATTTTAGGACGGACATCATCATTTAAAAAATTAAATTTAAAATCTAATGACTTTTGTTTATGTGTAGAAATACCAATTAAAGCAAAAAAATTAAATATTAGCTATAATGAAATACCTAGCTACGAAAGAAAAAGAATAGCTGGCTTTAAAAAAGTTAAAGAATTTAGAGATGGATTTAAAATACTAACTTATATGATTAAATCTTTATTTAGTTAATAGTTTTTCTTTAAAACCAAAATTTATTTGAGATAATTAACCAAATTATCATTACAAATTTTTAATATTTTTT
>CACMYV010000017.1 GCA_902617975.1 uncultured Pelagibacteraceae bacterium | reverse complement strand
GCCAATATTTAAATTTGTGATGATTGAAATTGTTAAAACGAAATGACTAATTAAATAATTTGCATATAAAATTGGATCAGCATAATTCAAAAAAATTGGAATTGAAATAATTGAAATTATAATGGAAAATAATCCTGGGAAAGAGTAAAATAATGTTCCAATTATATATTGCGATTTTATGAGTTTTTTAATGACTTGCATAAATAAACTGAATGAAGTTTATAGATATAAATTATATAAAAAAAAAGTCATATGAATAAAACAATAATAATACCCTGTTTTAATGAAAAAAATACTATTTTGCAGGTTATTAAAAAAGTAAAAGAAAATCTTGATAATGGCGATCAAATAATAATTGTCGACGATTGCTCGAATGATGGAACTAAAGAGTTACTTCAAAAAATAAATGATGCAGAAATTAATATAAAGTATCATGATAAAAATTACGGAAAAGGAAAAGCTTTAAATACAGCTTTAAAAGAAGATTTAAAAGACATAGTTATTATTCAAGACGCAGATTTAGAATATGATCCGAATGATTACAAATTTTTAATAGAACCTTTTTTTAAAACTAATGCTGAAATTGTCTATGGATCTAGGTTTCTAGGTTCAAATAGATATATACGTTTGCATTTTTTTTGGCACTCAGTAGCAAATAAATTACTAACTTTATTTTGTAATATAATTACAAATTTAAATATGACTGACATGGAAACTGGCTACAAGGCTTTCAAGAAAGATGTTATCAAGTCAATTGTAATTGAGGAAAAGTCGTTTGGTGTTGAGCCAGAAATAACTGTAAAATTGTCAAAAAAAAATTATATCTTTTACGAAGTCCCAATTTCATATGCAGGCAGATCTTATTTGGAAGGAAAAAAAATTGGATTAAAAGACGCCTTTAGAGCAATTTTTTGCATAGTATACTATAAATTTAAAAATTAATTTATGAAAAAAAAAATTTTGATTTGTGGTGCAGGTGGTTTTATCGGTGGTCATTTAGTTGGTAGTTTTTTAAAAGAGGATTATGATATAGTATGTGCTGATGTTAAACCATTTCATAATTGGTTCCAGTATTTTGAAAATTGCAAAAATTTTTCTTTGGACTTAAAAGATTATAATAATTGTTTAAAGATCACTAAAGATATTGATTATATATTTAATATGGCATGCAATATGGGTGGCATGGGATTTATTGAAAATAATAAAACTGAATGTATGCTTTCTGTTTTAATTAACACAAATTTATTAAGATCCTCAGTTGAAAACTCTATTAAAAAATATTTTTTTTCTTCAAGCGCTTGTGTTTATAATAGTAATAAGCAAAATAATTCTTTTGTTGACGGTCTTAGAGAAGATGATGCTTATCCTGCAGCGCCAGAAGATGGTTATGGATGGGAAAAACTTTTTAGTGAGAGAATGTGTCGACACTTTCAGGAAGATTTTAATTTAGAAACTAGAGTTGCAAGATATCATAATGTATATGGTCCAACCGGAACATATGATGGTGGTAGAGAAAAGGCACCTGCAGCTCTATGTAGAAAGATTATAAATGCAAAACTATCCTCAAATAATACTATCGATGTATGGGGTGATGGTGAGCAAACTAGAAGTTTTATGTTCATAGATGATTGCATAGAAGGTACAAAAAAACTTTTTTTTAGTGAATATTCAGATCCGATTAATATTGGTAGTGAAGAGCAAGTTTCTATAAATCAAATGATAGATATTATAGAAGAAATTGCTGAAATTAAACTTCTGAGGAATTATCAATTAGACAAACCGCTAGGTGTACGAGGCAGGTCTAGTAATAATGATTTAGCAAGATTAAAAATTAATTGGGATACAACTACATCACTTAAAGATGGTCTAAAAAAAACATACAAATGGATTTTTGATGAAATTAAAAAAGGCACTAAGAACAATAAATTTTCAACAAGATACTAATTACTATACATTTATAATTATTAGTATATTTAGTAATCAAATTTTATTAAAACAATGAGTAAAACAGCTTTAATTTTTGGAATAACTGGCCAAGATGGCTCCTACTTATCTAAATTTTTATTAAAAAAAAATTATGTCGTACACGGTGTAAAAAGAAGATCTTCTTCAATAAACACAAACAGAATTGATAATATTTATCAAGATCCTTTTGTTAAAAAAAAAAAATTATTTCTTCATTATGGTGATGTCTCAGATTCCAATTCTGTTTTTTCAATTATAAAAAAAACAAAACCTGATGAAATTTATAATTTAGCTGCACAATCACATGTAGCTGTTTCATTTGAAATACCTGAATATACAACAAACACTGATGCTCTTGGAACGCTAAGAATTTTAGAAGCAATAATAAAGATTGATAAAAAAATTAAATTTTATCAAGCAGGTAGTTCAGAAATGTTTGGTAAGGTAATGCAAATACCACAAACAGAAAAAACTCCATTTTATCCGAGATCTCCTTATGGTGTAGCAAAACTTTATTCACACTGGATTACAATAAATTATAGAGAATCTTACAATATATTTGCTTCTAATGGGATATTATTTAACCACGAGAGTCCTCTCAGAGGAGAAACATTTGTAACAAAAAAAATTGTTAATGGTTTATGTCGTATTAAGTATGGTAAGCAAAAAAAACTATTTCTTGGTAATTTATACTCAAAACGTGATTGGGGCCATGCTGAAGATTACGTTGAGGCAATTTGGAAAATTCTTCAAAATAAAAACCCGGATGATTTTGTTATTTGTACAGGAAAACAATATACAATCAAAACTTTTTTAAATTTAACCGCAAAAAAACTAGGAATATTTCTTAAATGGAAAGGTAAGGGTTTAAATGAAAAAGCGTATGATAAAAATAACAATTCTATAGTAGAAATAAAAAAAAAATATTTTAGACCATCTGAGGTTGATAAGTTGGTTGGTAATTATTCGAAAGCGAAGAAAATATTAAATTGGAAACCCAAACACGATTTAAACAGCCTTATTGATGATATGATTAAACATGAAGTTATGCTTTTAAAAAATGATAACTAAAAAATCGAAGATTTTTCTTGCTGGTCACAAGGGTATGGTTGGATCGGCTATATATAATACTTTAAAAGACAGAAAATTTAAGAAAATTGTTACTATTGAAAAAAAAAAATTAGATTTGAGAAATCAAACTGCGGTATTCAAATTTTTAAATAAAATAAAACCTGATGCAGTAATTATTGCTGCAGCAAAAGTTGGTGGCATATACGCAAATAATAAGTATAAGGCAGATTTTATATATGACAATTTACAAATACAAAATAATTTAATACATGGATCATTTAAGGCTGGAGTAAATGATTTAATATTTTTAGGATCAAGTTGTATTTACCCTAAAAATAGTAAGCAGCCAATCAAAGAAAATTATTTGCTATCTAATTTTCTTGAAAAAACAAATGAACCATATGCTATTGCAAAAATAGCAGGAATTAAACTATGTGAAAGTTATAATTCTCAGTATAAGACAAACTATAAATGTTTATTACCCTGCAATGCTTATGGACCAAATGACAATTACGATGAAAAAAACTCACATTTTTTTCCTGCCTTAATAAAAAAAATTATAAATTCTATTAGAAAAAATAAAAAATATATTACTATTTGGGGGGACGGAAAACCTAAAAGAGAATTAATTTTCAGTTATGACATAGCAGATGCAGTAATTTATTTTTTAAATAAAAAAACAAAAGAAAATATTATAAATATTGGAACATCTGATGAAAAAACCATCTATCAATTTGCTTTATTTATAATGAAGTTCCTAAAAATAAATTTAAAAATAAAGTTTAAAAGAAAAAATTTAAAAGGAACTTTAAGAAAAAAATTAGATACATCTCTATCAAGAAAATATGGTTGGAGACCTAGGACTTCTATAAACAAAGGATTGTCAATTACAATTTCAGATTACTTAAAACATAATATTTTTATAAAATTATAAAATTGACAATATATAATTTTTATATATATATATCCGGCCTGGTAGTTATAGCGAAAGGGAAATACCCGATCCCATTCCGAACTCGGAAGTCAAGCCTTTCTGCGCCGATGGTACTTAGTCTTAAGACTTGGAAGAGTAGGACATTGCCAGGCTAAAACCCAGATGAAAAAATATATTATAGTCACAGGTGGAGCTGGGTTCATTGGATCAAATTTAATTGAATATTTATTAAAAAAAACAAACTTTGATATAATTAGTTTAGACGATTATTCAACTGGTTCAAAAAAAAACCATCTACACTCAAAAAGAATTATTTATATAAAAAGTAAAACTTCAAAAATAAGTATAAAACTTAGTAAATATAAAAATAAAATTAATGCATTGTTCCATTTCGGTGAATTTGCAAGAATTTTTCAGAGTTTTGAAAAATTTAATTTGTGTTATCAGTCAAATACTCTTGGAAGCAAAGAGGTTTTCAAATTTTGTTTAGATAATAAGATTAAACTAATATATTCTGCAACTTCAGCTAGCCTTGGTAACGAAGGGACTGATAAAAATCTTTCACCTTATGCTTTTACAAAATCTAAAAATTTGGAGTTACTTGAGAATCTAAAAAATTGGTTTGGGTTTAAATATGAAATAATATATTTTTATAACGTATATGGCATAAGGCAAATTGAAAAAGGATCAATGGCCACAGTTATTGGAATTTTCCAAAATCAATATAAGAATAAAAAACCACTTACCATAGTTAAACCAGGAACACAGACTAGAAGATTTACACATGTATCCGATACTGTAAAAGTTTGTTACGAAGCATGGAAATTAGGAAAATGTAGGCACTATAGCATTAGTCACAAGAAGTCGTATTCAATAAACCAGGTTGCTGATATGTTTAATTCTAAAACAGCTTATTTGCCCCCAAGACCAGGAGAAAGATATGCGTCAGCATTAACAGATATTTCTCATAATAATAATGTAATTAAAAAATATGGAAAAATAAGTTTGAAAGATTACATCAGTTCGTTTATTAAGTTAAAAAATTAATTATGAAAATTGCTAGCTCATTAAAATCTTTGAAAAAGAGAGACCTTAATTCTAAATTAGTCAGAAGAAGAGGCAGAGTATATATAATTAATAAAAAAAATCCAAAATTCAAAGCAAGACAAAAGTAATCCATGGATAATGAAAGTCATAAAAATACTTGGAATAATTTTACTAAGTTCGTTTTATGGGGATCTGTTGCTGTTGTAGTTGTTTTAGTTTTAATGGCAATATTCCTCTTATAGAATGATAGTCGGATCTATAAAAGAAAATATTGACGCTGAAAAAAGAGTTGCCATAACTCCCGATACAATAAAAAAATATAAATCATTAGGGTTAGAAGTTCATCTTTGCAAAGGCTATGCTTCGCATTTAGGTATAAGTGATGAGGTCTATGAAGTTGAGGGAGCAAACTTTTTCGATAGAGATACTGTGATTTCTAATTCTAATGCAATTTTACAAATGAATATTTTAAATAATGAAGATTTAAACAAATTAACCAAGGGTCAAATTTTGGTTGGAGTATTAAACCCTTATACAAATGAAAAAAAATTAAAAGAAATAAGCGATAAAAACATAGATTGTTTCTCGCTAGAACTTTTACCCAGGATTACAAGAGCTCAATCAATGGATATTTTATCTTCACAAGCAAATTTAGCAGGATATAAAGCAGTCGTTGACTCATTTGCATATTTTCAAAAAGCAATTCCTATGATGATGACTGCCGCAGGAACTATATCTGCAGCAAAGGTTTTGGTTGTTGGTGCTGGTGTAGCGGGTCTTCAGGCTATAGCCACAGCTAAAAGAATGGGTGCAATCGTATATGCAACAGATGTTAGAATAGCTTCAAAAGAACAAGTAGAAAGTTTAGGAGGTAAATTTTTAAGTGTAGAGGGGTCAGAAAATTTAGAGACTGATGGTGGATATGCAAAAGAGGCTTCAGATGAATTTAAAAAAAAGCAAGAGGAACTTTTAAAAGAAACTTTAAAAAAAATAGACATAGTTATATGCACAGCTTTAATTCCTGGGAAAAAAGCACCAGTTATAATTAAAAAAGACATGATTAATGTTATGCCTAATGGATCAGTAATTTATGATTTAGCTGCATCGCAGGGTGGAAATTCAGAATTAACCAAAGTTGATGAAATAATAGATTCAGGTGGAGTTAAGATTATGGGTGAAACAAATATTTTAAACAAACTACCAGTTTCAGCCTCAAATCTTTATTCCAAGAATATGTTTAATTTTATAAATAATTTATTTGATAAAGAAAAAAAAAATTTTGAAATAAATTTAGAAGATGAGATAATTGAAAAAACAAAGGTAAAATAATGGAAATTGATCCTTTTATATTTAGATTAAGTATATTTATATTATCGATTTTTGTAGGTTATTATGTCGTGTGGAGTGTTACACCTTCGTTGCACACTCCATTGATGTCTGTAACGAATGCTATTTCATCAGTAATAATAGTTGGGGCAATTATTGCAGCGCTAGCAGGTGCCAAACAAAATATTTTTGAAACATCAAATATATTCGGTTTTCTTGCAATAATTTTAGCAGCAGTAAATATTTTTGGAGGATTTCTAGTGACACAAAGAATGCTACAAATGTACAAAAAGAAGAAAAAATAATGATATCAGCTAACCTATCAGCATTTTTTTATTTAATTTCCGGGATACTATTTATTCTTGCCTTGAGAGGTTTATCTTCTCCTGAAACTTCAAGACAAGGAAATTATTTTGGAATTGCTGGGATGATAATTTCAATAATAGTTACTTTTTTATCTGTCGGAAATTTTGGACCAGGTTTTATTTATGTATTAATATTTTTAACACTTGGGGGGTCAATTGGAGCATTCATAGCTTTTAGAATACCAATGACAGCAATGCCTGAATTAGTTGCTGGTTTTCATAGTTTAGTAGGATTAGCTGCAGTTTTTGTTGCAATTTCTGCTTTTTTAAAACCAGAGGCATTTGGCCTAGGAATAGTAGGGAATATTAAGCTAGCAAGTTTAATTGAAATGTCTTTGGGTGCTGCAATTGGGGCAGTAACTTTCTCAGGTTCAATTATAGCCTTCTTAAAACTCAGAGGAATTATGTCAGGAGCACCAATAACATTTAAAGGTCAGCATATTATTAACTTATTTTTAGGTTTGACAATTATTTTTTTGATATATTATTTGTGTACAATTCAATCTTCTAACATCTTTTGGTCGATTGTCATCATTTCTTTTATTCTAGGAATTCTTTTAATAATACCAATTGGTGGAGCAGACATGCCAGTTGTAATTTCTATGCTAAATTCGTACTCAGGATGGGCAGCTGCTGGAATTGGTTTTACATTAGAAAATACTGCATTAATAATTACCGGTGCTCTAGTTGGATCATCTGGAGCAATTCTATCATACATAATGTGTAAAGGCATGAACAGATCATTTTTTAATGTAATATTGGGTGGATGGGGAGCAACCGATAAAGTTTCTCAAGCAAACAATAATGAGCAAAAGCCAGTTAAAAGTGGTAATGCAGATGATGCAGCATTTTTGATGAAAAATGCTTCTTCTGTAATTATTGTTCCTGGATATGGAATGGCGGTTGCTCAAGCACAGCATGCATTAAGAGAAATGGTAGATGCTTTAAAAAAAAATGGTGTAAAAGTTTCATATGCTATTCATCCAGTTGCAGGCAGAATGCCAGGCCATATGAATGTTTTGTTAGCTGAAGCAAACGTTCCTTATGATGAAGTATTTGAGTTAGAAGAAATTAACAATGATTTTGCAAATTGTGACGTAGCGTATGTTATAGGAGCTAACGATGTAACTAATCCTGTCGCAAAGTCAGATCCCCAAAGTCCTATTTATGGTATGCCAGTATTAGACGTTGAAAAGAGTAAGTCAGTTTTATTTGTTAAAAGAAGTTTATCACCTGGATATGCAGGCATAGATAACGATCTGTTTTATAGAGATAATACATTAATGTTATTTGCTGATGCAAAAAAAATGACTGAGGAAATTGTAAAGAGCTTATAATTGACTAAAATTTATTGTGATATTGCTGATATTAAACTTATAAAGAAGTTTAATAGAAAAAAAATCGTTAAAGGCTTTACAACAAATCCAAGTTTAATGAGGAAGGCTGGTGCAAAAGACTATACAAAGTACACAAAAAAAATCTTAAAAATAACTAATAAACCTGTATCATGTGAGGTTTTTGCTGATGACACTAAAAATATGTTGATACAAGGTAATAGGATAAGCAAATGGGGTAAAAACGTCTATGTAAAAGTTCCTGTGACAAATTCTAAAGGAAAGTTTACTGGCAAAGTTATAAAAGAATTAAACAAAAAAAATATAAAATTGAATATTACAGCTGTTTACACATCTTCTCAAACTAAAGAAATCTTGAAAAATATAAATAAAAAAACAAAAGTAATTATATCAATATTTGCTGGAAGAATGTCGGATTCTGGTAAAGATCCGATTCCACAATTAAAAGAAAGTTTGAAAATTACAAAAAAATACAAAAATGTTGAATTACTTTGGGCGAGTACAAGGGAACCTTACAATTACCTTCAAGCAAGAAACCTGGGATGCCAAATTATAACTGCGCCTCCAGTGATAATAGAGAAGATAGAAAATTTTGGAAAAAGCTTTAAGAAATTAACAACTGATACCGTTAAAGGTTTTTTATCAGACTCAAAAAAGTCTAAATTTAAAATATAAAATTGGTTGCGGGGGACGGATTTGAACCGCCGACCTCAAGGTTATGAGCCTTGCGAGCTACCAGGCTGCTCCACCCCGCGATATTTAAATCCTATTTTTGAGTTTGTTAAGCTTTTTTACTCTCTTAATATTTTCTTGAAGAATTCTCTTCTTTTTTTCTGATGGTTTCTCGTAATTATTTTTAAGTTTTATTATTTTGAAAAAACCATCTCTCTGGAGCTTTCTTTTCAAAACTCTCAGTGCTTGCTCAACATTATTATCTTTAACTTCTATTTTAATAACAACCTCCAAAAAGTGTGATTAGTTAGCATTTTAAATAATATTTGTCTATAAATTTTAAAATTATAGATTATTTTTTGAAATTAATTTTTCGTTATTCTTTTTCTCTTTCAAAATCCTTCTTTCAGCCTTTTCAACTGCATTTAGTAATTCTTTTTGAGTAAATAGACCCATTGCAACAGGATCTTTTGGGTTTAAATTATTAAAGTTCCAATAACTTTTATTTCTTATAGACGTAACAGAATTTTTTGTAATTCCTACCAACTTTGCAATTTGAGAATCTTTTAAATTAGAATGCTGCTTAATTAACCAAAGTGCTGAGTCAGGCTTATCCTGTCTTTTTGATAAGGGCACATATTTTTTAATCTTTTTATCAGCATTTTTGATCTCTACTTCTTCATCTATAATATTTAAAGGTCTACTATGATTATTTGTCGACAAGTCAATTTCTTCTCTGGTTAATTGTCCAGACATAATAGGATTATAGCCAACTATACCTTTTGCAACTTCACCATCCGCAATTCCTTGAACTTCTACTTCATGTAATTTACAAAAATCTGCAATCTGTTGAAATGTTAAAGATGTATTTTCAACTAACCAAACAGCTGTAGCCATCGGCATTAAAGGAGCTTTTGACATTAACTTTTATTCTCTGATCTAAAATTTTGGAATTTTTTGTTAAATTTACTTATTCTTCCTTTATCTAAAATTTTTTGTTTTCCACCTGTCCATGCTGAATGAGATTTTGGATCAATTTCAAGTTTTAGAATTTCATTTTCCCCTCCCCAGGTAGACTTAGTCTCAAACTGGGATCCGTCAGTCATTTCAACTTTTATAGTATGATAGTCGGGATGTATATTTTTTTTCATGAGCTGCCTTATAACAAAAATTATTTTAAAAACAATTAAAAGTTATCTAATTTTTTAAGCATTTTATCAAATATATTTGGATTTCCTGCTCTGATATCAATTTCATTCATTTTAAATTTTGTAATGTCGTTTACTTTTCCTCCAGCTTCCTCAATAATAATTTTTCCTGCAGCTATATCCCAAAGATTAATTTTATTATGAAAGTAACCATCTAACCTTCCACATCCAACATATGCCATATCAAGGGCTGCACAACCAGTACTTCTTAAGTTAAGTTCTGGAAAAATTAATTTTACACCTTCATTATTTGAAGCAAACAAGCATTCTTCAAGATCTAATTTATTAGAGACTCTAACACGATTATTATTATAAAATGTACCATTATTTTTTTCAGCATAAAATATCTCATTTTTAATTGGATCATAAATCAAACCTGTAACAATCTCACCTTCTTTTTGTAAAGCAACAGATATTGCAAAATGTGGAACTCCATGTAAAAAATTTGTAGTCCCATCAATGGGATCTATAATCCAAAAAAAATCCCTATTTTTATTTAAAATTTTTCCAGTTTCTTCTGTAATAAAAGAATAATTTTTTTTCGACTTTGACAATTCTTCTATAAGAATTTTTTCAACTCTTTTATCTGTTTTAGTAACAAAGTCTTTTGGACCTTTTTTTGAAACCTGTAAATTTTCTAATTCACCAAAATCTCTGATAATAACCTTTGATGCTTTTTCACTTGCTTTTATCATTAGATTTAAATTTGGAGAAATTGAATTCATATTAAACTTTTTTTACATATTCCATTGTTCTTGTATCTATTATGACATCGTCCCCAGTTTCAATGAATGGAGGTACTTGGACATTTAAACCATTTTCTAGAGTAGCGGGTTTATAAGAGGAAGCAACTGTTTGACCTTTAATTGCAACGTCAGTGGTATCAATCTTACAGGTAATTTGTTTAGGAAGAGATATATTTATAGGCTTCTCGTTATGAAAATTTATACTTACTTCTAAATTCTCAGAGAGCATTTTACCTTTCTCTCCTAGAATTTTCTTATTTATATTAATTTGTTCAAAAGTTTCAGGATTCATAAAGTGTAAATCATTTTCATCTTTATATAAAAAGTTATATTTTAATTCATCCAATGTCGCTTTCTCTATCGTTTCACTTGATCGAAATCTTTCATTTAACTTAGTGTTTTTACTCATACTTTTCATTTCTACTTGTGCAAAAGCTCCACCCTTACCAGGTTTTACATGATTTGTTTTTAAAACTTCCCATAAATCATCTTTATGTTCTATAATCATTCCCACTCTTATTTCTGTTGCGTTTATTTTCATTCTAAACTTTCAATTGCTTGGTGTGGTTTAAGTTTTTTATTCTTCCAAATGTAGCTTGAGATAGCTAAAAAATCAGCTTTATTCAATAATAGATTTTTATAATTTTTTTCATTAATGCCCCCAATTGCTACAACTGGCAAATTAATAGATTTTTTTATTTGTTTAAGGATTTTAATATTAGCTTTATGTTTAACTTTTTTAGTTCTAGTTTTATAAAAAGCGCCAATAGCAACATAGCTAGCATCATTTAAATACGCATTTTTCGCTAGTTTTAATGAATTATGACATGTAATACCAATATACTTATTTCTTAAAATTATTTTTGCTTTTCTTATATTCATATCTTTTTGACCTAAATGACAGCCGTCAGCATCAACCCTTTTGGCAATATACGGATTATCATTAATTATTAATTTAACCCTATTTTTTTTACATATTTTTTTTATTTTTTTTGCAATTAAAATTTGTTTTTTTATACTCTCATTTTTAAGTCTTAATTGAAAAAAACAGACTTTATTTGATTTCAATACTAAATTTAAATTTATAAAGAAAGAATTATTCTTAATTTGATTTGGTGAAATTAAATAGACAAATTTTTTATTCTGGATTTTCAAGATTTGTAGACCATTTTCCTTGCGCTGCCAGGGTACACATTTTAGCTCTATGATCAAATACTTCCTGGGTTCCAATTATATTTTTAATATCTTTAGACCAAAATTTTAAAGCACTTTGTTGTAGAGCTCTACCATAAGAATAAGTCATTATAAAATTTGTTTTATTTTTAATGTTAATTTGATTTAGATTTGCTGTTGCTTCTAATTCGCTTTGGCCGCCAGACAAAAAAGCTATTCCAGGGACTTCTGATGGCACACTATTTTTTAAACATTCTAAAGTAAGTTCGGCTACCTCTTCGCTAGAAATTTTTTTTTTTGATTTTGTTCCTGGTAGTATCATATTAGGCTTTAAAAGTGTTCCTTTTAAATTAACTTTGTTTAACTCTAATTCTTCGTAGCATCTTTTAATTACTTCAGAAGTTTTATTTAGACAAACTTCAGCAGAATGATCTCCATCCATTAAAACTTCAGGTTCAATAATGGGCACCATTCCTGCATCTTGAACTAATGCAGCATATCTAGCTAAAGCATGAGCATTTGCTGAAATTGACAATTTACTCGGATATTTATCTGATATACAATAAACTCCTCTCCATTTTGTGAAACGTGCCCCAAGATTATAATACTCTTTTAGTCTTTCTCTCAAACCATCTAAACCTTCAGTAATTTTTTCCTCTTTAGATCCCGCTAGTACTTTTGCCCCCGTATCAACTTTTATACCAATTAAAGATCCATTTAACTTTATTAGCTCTGGTATAGTTTTTCCTGAAGATGTTTTTTGTTTTATAGTTTCATCGTAAAGTATTACTCCGCCTATACATTCTTTCATTGATATTGATGAAAACAGTGCTTCTCTGAATTTTAATCTATTAGTTTCGTTGGAATGCACATTTACCGACTCTAATCGTTTCGTCATTGTAGCATTACTTTCATCTGCTGCAAGAATACCCATGCCTTTAGATAATATTTGAAGAGCGATTTTGTTAAGTTCTGACATTTAATTTAAAGCTTTTATACCAGGGAGAACTTTACCTTCAAGGTATTCTAAAAATGCTCCACCTGCAGTTGAAACAAAATTAAATTTATTTTTTACATTTAGTGAATTAATTACTGCCACTGTATCTCCTCCACCAACAACTGAAAATATTTTGTCCCCTCTGTTTGCAATATATTTTGCTATTTCTGAGCTTCCTAATGAAAAATTCTCATTTTCAAAGTAACCTAGTGGTCCGTTCCATAATATTGTCGAGGAATCGTCAATAATTTTTTTTATTTCAACTAATGTTTTTGATCCTACATCAAGTATCATATCATCGTCTTCAATATCTTTAAAATCTTTTTCAAAAGATTTATCATTCAATTTTTTTCCAATTTTAACATCTTTTGGAAAATATATTTTACATTTATTTTTTTCAGCATATGTGAATATTTCTTGAATTAAGTAATCAATATTTTTTTCATATACAGAATTACCAATTTTCAAACCTTTATATTTCAATATATTGTTCGCCATTGCACCAACTATTATAATACTATTAAATTTTGGTATTAAATTTTTTATTATATTTATTTTTGAAGATATTTTAGATCCACCGATTATACATGTTACAGGCTTTTTTATTTCAGAAGTTATTTTATTAAGAGCATTTACCTCTGCATTAATTTGAATTCCGCTATACGATGGAATATACTTTGTTATTTTTGATACAGAGGCATGATCTCTGTGCGAACATGAAAATGCATCATTAACATATATTTCACCTAAGCTTGCTAATTTCTTTGAAAATTTATCATCGTTGGCTTCTTCTTCGGGATAAAATCTAATATTTTCAAGTATTACCAACTCATCATTTGAATTCTTAAAAATTTCTTCTTTATTTAAGTTAAAAATGTTTTTTTTCATAAATTAATTTTTAAATTTATAGTATACTATGCAAAAAATTGCTCTAAAGGCGTCTTTTAATCCAATTTTTTTTCCTTCCAAATAAGATCTGCCTGCATATGAAATTGGGACTTCGTAAAAGATATAATTTTTTTTTGACAATTTTACAGTTATTTCTGGCTCAACACCAAACGACTTTTCCTCAATTACAATTGACTTGATAACATCTTTCTTGAAAGCCTTGTAGCCAGTTTCCATGTCAGTCATATTTAAATTTGTAATTATATTACAAAATAAAGTTAGTAATTTATTTGCTACTGAGTGCCAAAAAAAATGCAAACGTATATATCTATTTGAACCTAGAAACCTAGATCCATAGACAATTTCAGCATTAGTTTTAAAAAAAGGTTCTATTAAAAATTTGTAATCATTCGGATCATATTCTAAATCTGCGTCTTGAATAATAACTATGTCTTTTAAATCTTCTTTTAAAGCTGTATTTAAAGCTTTTCCTTTTCCGTAATTTTTATCATGATACTTTATATTAATTTCTGCATCATTTATTTTTTGAAGTAACTCTTTAGTTCCATCATTCGAGCAATCGTCGACAATTATTATTTGATCGCCATTATCAAGATTTTCTTTTACTTTTTTAATAACCTGCAAAATAGTATTTTTTTCATTAAAACAGGGTATTATTATTGTTTTATTCATATGACTTTTTTTTTATATAATTTATATCTATAAACTTCATTCAGTTTATTTATGCAAGTCATTAAAAAACTCATAAAATCGCAATATATAATTGGAACATTATTTTACTCTTTCCCAGGATTATTTTCCATTATAATTTCAATTATTTCAATTCCAATTTTTTTGAATTATGCTGATCCAATTTTATATGCAAATTATTTAATTAGTCATTTCGTTTTAACAATTTCAATCATCACAAATTTAAATATTGGC
>CACMYV010000016.1 GCA_902617975.1 uncultured Pelagibacteraceae bacterium | reverse complement strand
TTAAGATTGAAAATCCGTTTTCAGATGACAATAAAGTTAAAACAGACCCTGACCCGAGAATAAAAGCAGAAGGAAAAGCTGGTCAGTCAGTAGAAATGGGTGTTATTTTTATAATGTCATCAAATTTTTTAGCAGAACCAGGATCAGAATGGATAGTCGGTACTTGTTTTAAATCTCCATGTGTTGCTGCTGGTAATAATGAATTAACTTCTTTATATAGATAACTAATTATTTTCAATTTCTAAATTTGCACTTTTTAAAGTTTCAATTAGATATTTGTATCCAATTTTAGCATATTCAAAAGGATTTGCTTTTGCTGGATCTTGCTCCGCTTCTACAACTAACCATCCAGAATAATTTTGTTTTTTTAACAATTCAAAAAAAGGCTTATAATCAATACAACCATCTCCTGGAACAGTGAAGGCTCCTTCCAAAAAAGCCTGTCTAAAACTATAATCGTGATTTAACGAATTATCTAAAACGTTTTTTCTCATATCTTTGCAATGTATATGAATTATTCTTTCTTTAAATTCTTTATAAATTTTTAAACTATCTCCTTTTGCAAATAACATGTGTCCAGTATCTAAAGTTAGTTTGACACTACCATCTGTGTTTTCTAATAATCTTCTTGTATCTTCTTCACTTTCAATGCAAGTTCCCATATGATGATGGTAAGCAAGAGGCATGTCTTGATCCTCTAGATATTTTCCCATTTCTGAAATTTTTTTATAATATTTTTTAGACTCGTCTAAATCCATTCTAGGTCTTTTAGACAAATTTATATTTGGATCACCTTGAATAGAACCATAAACTTCGGCAAAAACCATGCAGGGTGCTTTACAATCTTGAAATAGTTTCAATTGGTTTTGAATTTTTGACTTTTCCTCCTCAAAAGTATTTTTTCTTAAATTTGCTCCATACCAACCTGAGCATAATTTTAAATTATATTTATTTAATATAGGAATTAATTCTTTTGATGTTTTTGGAAATTTTCCCCCAGATTCTATTCCTTTAAATCCTGCTTCACTAGCTTCGGAAAGACATTGTTCAAGCGAAGTATCACCACCAAGCTCAGGCATGTCATCATTGCTCCAAGCTATTGGGGCTATACCTAATTTTACTGACATAAATAATAGTTTTGTTATGATATTAGATGCTTCAAAAAATTAAACCTAAAAAATTTAAACTTGGAATTGTTGGAGGAGGACCTGGATCTTGGATCGGGCATGTTCATAGGATTTCATCTAGATATGATGACAAATACGAAATCGTTGCAGGAGTATTTTCTAGAAGTGTTGATAAATCTAGGAAATTTGGACAAAGTATAGGTTTAGATAAATCTAGATGTTATTCAAATTACAAGGAGATGTCTGAAAAAGAAGCGAAAAGAAAAGATGGTATTAATGTTGTAGCAATAATGACTCCACCATCAAGTCATCAAATTATTGCTGAGAATTTTATAAAAAAAAATATACATGTAATTTCAGACAAACCATTTGCTGGAAATCTTAAGCAGGGAAAGAAACTATATAAAGCGATAAAAAATAACAAAAAAATTAAATATGCACTGACTCACAACTATTCATCTTATCCAATGGTAAGAGAAGCAAAAAACTTAGTAGAAAAAGGAAAAATTGGAAAAGTTGAATATATCAATGTTGAATATATTCAGGATTGGACAGATGGTAATAAAATTTCAAAAACATATTCAAAAAAGGTTTTTAAATGGAAAGTTGATAAAAAAATTGTTGGTGTATCAGCAGTTCTCAATGAAATAGGATCACACGCATATCATCTAGCAATTTATATTACAGGCCTTAAAGGAGAAAAACTGATAGCCGATGTAAGTAAATATTCCAAGGACGTTAATATGGATAATAACGCACAAGTTTTTGTTAATTTTAACAATGGTGCTAAAGGAATTGTATGGACATGTGTAACAGCTAAAGGTGGTATTTATGGTTTAAGAATTAGGGTATTTGGGTCTAAAGGAAGTTTAGAATGGGTTCAAAATGATCCAAATTATCTAAAATTTAATCCAAGCAAAGGAGCGGTAAAGTTTTTAGAAAGGGGGTATACAAAGGCAAATTTTTCAAAAAAATTTTCTAGAGTAAAATTTGGTCACCCTGAAGGATATTTAGATGCTTTTGCAAATATATATAAGGAATTTGCTGAATATTTAAAAACAAATACAAAAAAAAGATTTTATTTTCCTAACGAAGAAGAGGGTTTGGAGACTGCTAAATTCATTGATGCATGCAAGAAATCATCATTAAAAAAACAATGGGTAAAAATTTAATTAACGTAGCATTATTCGGTTTGGGAAGAATAGGGCTAATGCATGCAAATAACTTAATAAATAATAAAAATTTTAATCTTAAATATATTTTCGATGTTAATAGAAAACTTGCAAAAAAAGTTTCAAAAAATCTAAATTGTCAAAATATTGAAAGTCCTCAAATAGCATATAAAGATAAAAAAATTGATTGTATTTTTATATCCTCAACTACATCAACTCATCTTAAATTTATATATGAAAGTATAAAAAGTAATAAAACAGTATTTTGTGAAAAACCTTTAGATTTAAATTTAAAAAAAATTCAAAATTACGAAAAAAAAATAAGTAAATTTAATCATAAAATTCAAATTGGATTTAATAGGAGATACGATCCAGGTCATAGTTCTCTAAAAAATAATTTAATAAAAGGCAAGGTAGGAAAACTAGAAAAAATTATTATTACAAGCAGAGATCCGGCTGCTCCATCTATAAATTATTTAAAAGCCTCAGGTGGTATTTTTAAAGATATGATGATCCATGATTTCGATCTAGCGAGATATTATGCAGGTAAAGATGAATTTGTTTCTATATTTGCTATAGGGAGCAATATTTCTAATAAATACTTCAATAAACTTAAAGATTTCGAGCTTGCTACGGCAATTTTGAAAACAAAGAATGGTGTTCAATGTATTATAAGTAATTCGAGACATTGTAGTTTTGGATATGATCAAAGGGTAGAGCTCTTTGGTAGTAAAGGCATGATTATTTCTGATAATATCAAAGAAAATGAGATTAGTTTGTATTCTAATAAAAGTACGAATGCACGTTCAAGCTTTAAACATTTTTTTATAGAAAGATACGATCAGGCATATAAAGAACAGTTAAATGATCTTGCCAAATTATTCAGATCAAATTTGAGACCTAAAAGTGGTTTTATTGATGGAAAGATTTCAATACAAATTGCTGAAAGTGCTATCCGGTCATTAAAATCAAAAAAGTTCGAAAAAATAAAATATTAAAAATCAACTTTAGGTTGAATACAACCTGCTTCTTTACAATCTAAATAAATTTATGTTAGCTTTAACGTTTAAAAGTTAACTTTTATTTAAGAGAGGAAATTAAAAATGAAAACAATAAAGAACTTTATATTAGCTGTTGCTGCATGGGCAATGATGTCTGTATCAGCATTAGCAACTGATATAATTGTTGTTTCACATGGACAAGCTAATGACCCTTTTTGGTCGGTAGCTAAAAATGGAGTTGATGCTGCTTGTAAAGATATGGGAGTATCTTGCAAATACACTGCACCTGGAACTTTTGACATGGTTGAAATGGCAAAACTAATAGATAATGCTGTATCACAAAAACCAAAAGGTATTGTAATTACTTTACCAGATGCAGCTGCATTAGGAAAATCTGTTAAAGCAGCAATAGCTGCTGGTATACCAGTAGTTTCTATGAACTCTGGTTCGGATGACTATGCATCATTAGGAATTAGTGCACACGTAGGTCAAACTGAATTTGAAGCTGGCGTTGGTGGCGGACAAAAAATGAAAGCTGCTGGAGGAAAAAAAGCTTTATGCGTTAACCACGAAGTTGGAAACGTAGCGCTTGATAGAAGATGTGCAGGTTTCAAAAAAGGTTTTGGTGGATCTGTTGATATTCTTGGAACATCAAATGACCCAACTGAAATTCAAAAAGCTGTTGCTGCAAAATTAGGTGGTGGTTATGACACTATTCTAACTTTAGGAGCTGGTTTATCTGGTGAGGCAGCACTAAAAGCTTTAGAAGCTGCCGGTAAAGTTGGAAATGTTAAATTAGGAACATTTGATATGTCACCTAATATGTTAAAAGCTGCTGCTGCAGGTAAAGTAGAGTTTTTAATTGACCAACAACAATATCTACAAGGTTATTTGCCAATAGCTATATTTGCTCAGTACATGAGATGGGGGACAATGCCTGCTGGTGTAGTTATGACTGGACCTGGATTCGTTACTCCTGATAATGCTGCTAAAGTAATTAAATGGGCAGCTCAAGGTTATAGATAAAATCTATATTTAAGGCCTGACTAAATTTTATAGTCAGGCCTTTTTTCAAAATTTAAATGTCATTAAAATCAAAAAGTATTTCATCAAAAGGTAGTCTTAATGAAGACGAACGTCTAAAAAAAATATCACCACTAAGAGTTTTATTGAATAGGCCTGAGCTAGGTGCATTAGGTGGCTCAATACTTGTATTTATATTCTTTGGTATTGTAGCCGGCGATACCGGTATGTTTAGCGCCTATGGAATGCTTAATTTCCTCGATGTTTCAGCTAATTTAGGAATTATAGCAATAGCAGCAGCGATGTTAATGATTGGCGGTGAATTTGATTTGTCAATTGGATCAATGATTGGCTTTGCTGGAATTTGTATTGCAATTCCTGCGATTTATTGGGGTTGGCCTTTATGGATGAGTATAGTTTTTGCTTTCGCTATGGCAGTATTGGTTGGATACTTTAATGGCATAATGGTTGTCAAAACTGGTTTGCCATCTTTTATTGTAACACTTGCAATGCTTTTTATTTTAAGAGGTTTAACATTAGCAATAACAAGATTGATTACTGGTAGAACTCAAGTTCCAGGACTAAGAGTATTAATTGAAGATGATCCATTAGCATGGCTATTTGCTACAGATACTTTTAAATGGCTTTTTACTTGGTTGGGATCATTAAAATTGATTGAACTACGAACTGATGGAACTCCTCTTGCAACTGGAATACCTCCCTCAGTTATTTGGTTTATTGCATTAACATTGTTTGCAACATGGATATTGATGAAAACAAGATACGGTAATTGGATCTTCGCATCTGGAGGCGATAAGGTTGGAGCAACAAATGTGGGTGTGCCTGTTGGAAGGGTAAAAATAAGTCTATTTATCGGGACGGCAGTCGCTTCTACTATTTTCGCTTGTATTCAAGTATTAGATGCAGGTTCTGCAGATACTATGAGAGGTACTTTAAAAGAATTAGAGGCTATTGCGGCTGCTGTTGTTGGTGGTTGTCTCTTAACAGGTGGATATGGGTCTGCAATAGGTGCAGCTTTTGGTGCAATTATATTTGGGACTGTATCTATGGGAATATTTTATACAGATGTTGACACTGATTGGTTTAAAGTTTTTTTAGGAGCAATGATGTTGATAGCTGTAGTGTTTAATAACTATATCAGAAAGAAAGTGACTGAGAGTAAATAATGTCTGACTATCTCGTTCAATTTAATAATATTAGTAAGTTTTTTGGAAAGGTAATAGCGCTTAAAGATGTCACTATGAGATTAAAAAAAGGTGAGATCATGTGCTTGCTCGGAGATAATGGAGCAGGAAAGTCAACTTTAATTAAAACTTTAGCAGGTGTTCATAAACCAGATGAGGGGGAAATTATATTTGAAGATAATAAAATTGTTTTTGACTCACCCAAAGATGCTTTAGATATTGGCATAGGAACAGTTTATCAAGATCTAGCATTAGTTCCTTTAATGAGTGTTACTAGAAATTTTTTTATGGGAAGAGAGCCTCAAAAAGGTATTCCTTTCCTTAAAACTTTTGATGTAGAGAAAGCAAATAAGATAGCAGCAGATAGAATGGGACAAATAGGTATTGATGTTAGAGATCCATCCCAAGCAGTTGGAACTATGTCCGGTGGTGAAAGACAATGCCTAGCAATATCAAGAGCTATATATTTTGGAGCAAAAGTTTTAGTTTTAGATGAACCAACTTCTGCTTTAGGAGTTCATCAAGCATCAATGGTATTAAAATATATTGTAAAAGCTGCATCTGAGGGATTGGCTGTAATTTTAATTACTCATAATGTACATCATGCGTACCCTGTTGGTAATAGTTTTACAGTACTTAACCGAGGCAAAAGCATGGGAACGTTCCAAAAAAAAGATATTTCTAGAGAAAAGCTTCTTAGTATGATGGCTGGTGGTGAAGAATTAGACAAACTTGAAGTCGAACTTCAAGAAATGGATAGAATTCACAACAAAAATTAGATATTACGCCATATATCTTTACCATGACAAAATCATTTCCTTTGCTCTTTATATTATTATGGTCGTCGGCATTCATATCTGGGAAAGAAATTGTTCAAAACGCCTCTCCATTTGCAGCTTTAGCATTTAGATTTGGGATTGTAACAATTGGTTTTCTCGTATTTGCTTATTTCAGTAATGATAAAATTTTTGGAAAATTAAAAAATATTATTGAAAGTCTTTCAACAGGTATTTTATTTCATGGGATTTATTTAGGTGGATGTTGGTATGCATTTTCAATTGGCATGCCGGCTGCAATTGTAGCTTTAATAGTTACACTTCAACCAATTTTAACAAATATTTTATCTGGTCCAATTTTTGGGGAAAAAATATCTTGGAAACAGTGGGTAGGTATCAGTTTAGGTTTCATTGGTTCTGTCACTGTCTTAGGTATTGATTTTGGAAAAGAAATTCCTCCTTTAGGATTGTTAGCTACAGTCTTAGCTTTATTTGCAATAACAGCCGGAACATTGTGGCAAAAAAAATTGAGTGGAAATTTAGCTTTGTCAGTTAATAATGCATATCAAGCAATTGGTGGTTGTCTTTTTAATCTATTGTTAATGTTTATATTTGAAAATGCTTACATTAATTTTACAACTAGTTTTATGTTAAGTATGTCTCACCAAATTATATTAGTTTCATTTGGAGCTTTTACTATTCTTATGTTTTTAATAAAAAGGGGTACTGTAGGCAAAACTACTACTTTATTTTTTTTAGTACCTCCTACTTCAGCAGTGATGGCATGGATATTTTTAAATGAACAATTAACATTTACTGACATAATTGGTTTTTTAATCACAACTGTTGGAGTATTTATAGCCACAAGGGATAAAAAAAATGGATAACAATTTTTTTAAAAAAATAAGAATATTAGACGGTGGCATGGGTCAATTATTACTTGAAAAAGGAATGGTATCTATGGGGACCTTATGGTCTGCAAGCGCTTTATTAGATGAAAAATATCATCAATTGTTAGTTGATACTCATTTATCATATATCAATGCAGGCTCAGATGTTATTGTTACAAACACTTTTAGTTGTAGAAAATTTAGATTAATAGAAAATAATATTGGTAATCAATTCAAAAAATTAAACGAAATTGCATGTAAACTTGCAATCAAAGCTAAAGATTTATCAAAGAAAAATGTATTAGTAGCTGGATCAATTCCTAGCCAAAGAGACACTTATATGACTGATAATCGCGATATCAAATTAATTGAGGAAGATATGTTTGAACAAGCCGATATTTTAAGTGAATTTACTGATTTTTTATACTTAGATGTTATTAGCAGCACTAATGAAGTTAAAGCCGCTCTTAATATATCTAAAAAATTAAACAAAAAAGTTTTAATTGGAATACATTTAAAAAAAAATGGTGATCTACCCTCAAAAGAAAAAATTGAGCAATTAATTGAAATTATTAAACATGAAAATATACTTGGTGTAGTTTGTGCGTGTGTTTCTCCAGAAATATCATTATCTGTGCTAGATAAATTTTTAAATTGTAAAGTTCCATTTGGATTTAAAATAAATTTGTGGGGAGTCGATGAACCAGGCCCAATACAGACATTTAATACAGCAAAACCTGATGAAATTGGAGTAAATCCTAATCAATCTTTAGGAAAAAGAGATAATTTTGATGCAAATGAATTTTATAATCTATCAAAAAAATTCATAGAAGGTGGCGCAACAATCTTAGGTGGATGCTGTGAGACAAAACCAGAGCATATTAGCTCTATATCTTCATTTAAATAACAATTTTTGTATCTGCTTTTCTAACAAAATAAATTCCTACAACTACAGCCAATAAAGATATTAATACCTTATAAGTTATTAATTCACTTAAAAATATATAGCCTAAAATAATACCAAAGATTGGAATTAAGTACGAGACCTGAGATTGAAAAATTAAACCATTCTTTTTCAAAATTTTAAATCTTAAAAGCCACGCAACTCCTGTTGGTATTATACCAAGATAAATTACTGAAATTGTTGAATTTAATGATGGAGTATTTTCCCAAGGAGTTTCTAATAAACACATTAACGGAAATAAAATCAAAGTTGCCCAAATTAATATTGATCCAGTAACGTTTTCATTTTTTTTCTTACTAATTTTAAGCGTTAAAACTCCACCTATCACATAACATGTTGATCCTACTAAAATTAGTACTGCTGAAAGAAAATTATTTTCATCTATTAAAATATTATCAGAAAATAAATAAATAATTCCTGCAAATCCAATTAATATTCCAACAGTTTTTGCAAAATTAAATTTTTCATTTTTTGTATAAAAGTGACCTAATATGGTAGAACTCAAAGGAGTAGTAGACATCAAAATTGCTGCCAAATTACTTTGCACAGACTTTACTCCATAAGCGATTAAAAAGAATGGTATAACTAAATTGATGAGTCCTATTAACATGAACCAATGCCAATCTTTTGAAAATGCTTCAATTAATATTTTTTTATAAAAACATAAAATTAATACTGGTATAGATCCAAAAAAAACTCTCAAAAAAGCGATTGTCACTGGACCGAAAGATTCTGTTGCAATTTTTATATTAAAAAAAGCAGATGCCCAAATTATTGATAATAATGTTAATAAAATATAATCTGTTAAATTAGCTTGCTTCATTCTGTAATATCTTTCACATCACCTTTTGTAATTTGAATTAATTTTTCATAATTGATCTTAAAAATTACATTAGGGTGTCCAGCTGCTGCAAAAATATCTTTAAACCTGCTTAAAGAATTATCTACAAATATTGGAATATTATTTATATGACCTACGGGAGATACACCTCCAATTGTATATCCTGTTTGAGACTTAACCTCTTCAGCAGAAGCCATTCTTACATTTTTTTTTTCAGAAATTTTTTTTAATTTATTTAACGAACATCTTTTGTCACCAGAAACTAAACAAAGTAAAAAATCATTTTCTATCTTAATAAGTAGACTTTTAACAATTGCTCCTACTTTACAATTTAATGAATTTGCTGCATCCAATGCTGTTTTTGCTGAATTTTCTAATTCTACAACTGATAAAGTTTCATCAAACTCTTTAAGACGCTTCTCCGCTCTTTTAACTGGTTCTTTATTTAATAAAGTCATATTCAACTTATGATTGATAAAAAAGCACTGAAATTATTAGCATAATTATATGTTTAAATTGCATAGGTGATATCCTCATTATATGTATTCTTTATTATAACAATATTGGTAATTAACCCAGATATTTAATTGTACAGGAGATTATATGAGCGCAAGCAAAGTTCTAAAAATGATGAAAGACAAGCAAATTGAGTTTGTCGATTTAAGATTTACAGACCCAAGAGGTAAATTACAGCACTTAACTATGGATGCAACGGTAGTCGATGGGGACATGTTAACCGATGGTGTATTTTTTGATGGGTCATCTATTGCTGGATGGAAAGCAATAAATGAATCTGACATGATATTAAAACCAGATTTAAACAGACAAATCGTTGATCCATTTACATCTCATAATACTCTTGTTTTATTTTGCGACATATTAGATGCAATTAAAAGAAATCCTTATGAAAGAGATCCAAGAGGGATAGCGAAAAAAGCTGAAGCTTATTTAAAGAAGACTGGTATAGGTGATAAAGCTTACTTTGGTCCAGAGCCAGAATTCTTTGTTTTTGATGATGTAAAAATCAAAAACGATATGAACGAAACAAGTTTTTCGATAGATAGTACAGAAGGACCATATAATTCTGGAAAAAGTTATGAAAACGGGAACATGGGTCATAGACCTGGAGTTAAAGGTGGATATTTTCCAGTTCCTCCAGTAGATAGTGCTCAGGATATAAGAGGTGAATATCTAAAAGGTTTAAGAGACGTGGGTATCACAGTTGAAAAACATCACCATGAAGTTGCTCCAAGCCAGCACGAACTTGGAATGCTTTTTGGTACATTAGTTGATCAAGCTGATAATGTTCAATTATACAAATATGTAGTTCAAATGGTTTCACATTCATTTGGTAAAACTGCTACGTTTATGCCTAAACCTGTAAAAGGTGATAATGGATCAGGAATGCACGTTCACCAATCAGTTTGGAAAGGAAAAACTCCAGTTTTTTCTGGTAATAAATATTCAGGTTTGTCACAAACTGCACTTTATTATATTGGTGGAATACTTAAACATGCTAAGGCGATTAATGCATTTTCAAATGCTACAACAAATAGTTATAAAAGATTAATTCCAGGTTTTGAAGCTCCGGTATTACTTGCTTATTCTGCAAGAAACAGATCAGCATCTTGTCGAATTCCAATAACTCTAAGCAAAAAAGGAGCAAGATGTGAAATTAGATTCCCAGACGCATCTGGTAATCCATATTTAACATTTGCATCCATGTTAATGGCGGGAATTGACGGTATCAAAAATAAAATTGATCCAGGCAAATCCTTTGATAAAGATCTTTACGCTTTATCAGAGAAGGAAGTTAAAAAAGTTCCTACTGTTTGCGGATCATTAAGAGAAGCAATGGAAAGTTTAGATAAAGATAGAAAGTTTTTAACTCAAGGTGGAGTATTTACTGACGATCAAATTGATGCTTATATTGCTCTTAAATTTGAGGAGATACACAACTTTGAACATACACCTCATCCTATTGAGTTTGATATGTACTATAGTTGTTAAATAGCTTTTTACTTTTTAGCTATTTTATTTTTTCCTAAACCTTTTTTAACCACGTAGTTGAGGGTGCCATGTGCGCCCGCTTCTACTGGTTTAATCAAACTTCTGAATAAAGATTTTCTTTTTTGAGTTTTAACTTCAGAGTTAATTAGGTTTTTATGCTCAAAAGTATTCATATCAATGATTCTATCATAGATATGCAATAAACGCAATGCAGATATGCGTATATTAAATACTATATTTTAAAGGATTCTCCACATCCACATCTCTCCGTTTCATTTGGGTTATTGAATACAAATTGTGAAGAAAATTTTTCTTTTTTAAAATCCATTTCTGTTCCAAGTAAATACATTACCGCTGCAGAGTCTATAAAGACTTTCACACCCTTATCTTCTACTACTTCGTCATTTGGGTTTGCCTCTTTTGTATACTCCATAATATAAGACATACCTGCGCACCCACCTGACTTAACTCCAACTCTAACTCCTAAAGAGTCTTTTTCAGCATTAGACATAATTTCTTTTATTCTTTGAGCTGCGTTATCGCTTAATGTTATAATTTGTTTTGTCATAAATTTAATTCAAGTTTTGCAGCTTCAGACATCATTGATTTATCCCATGGTGGTTCCCAGACTAAATCAAGATCTACTTTTGAAACTTCTTTAATTTCTAATATACTGTCTTTAACTTCTTTAGGCAAACTTTCAGCAACTGGACAGTTTGGAGTAGTCAAAGTCATTTTAACCTTAACTTCAGAATTATTAACGATAATATCATATATCAATCCTAATTCGTATATATTAACAGGTATCTCGGGATCATAAATTTTTTTTATTTCAGCAATTACTTTTTCTTTAAGATCCATTTTCAATCCTCTGTTTTTACAATTTGATCAGAATTATCTAATGCTGATGTAAGAGTATGCCAAGATAAAGTTGCACACTTTACTCTCATGGGATATTGTTTAACACCAGATAGGCTCATTAATTTAGTTTTTTCGTCTTCTTTTAAAATATTAGTTTCTAAAGAATCTTTTTCTTTTATCATTCCTAGAAAATCGGTTACAATTTCTTTTACCTCTTTCTCTTCTTTGCCTCTAACCATATCAGTCATAATTGATGCCGATGCCATTGAGATAGCGCAGCCATGACCTTCAAATGCAATATCTTCAACTTTTTTATTTTCATTTAATCTGAGATAAACATGAACATTATCACCACATAAAGGATTATTTCCCTTTGCATCTTTATTATAATTATCAAACTTTCCTAAATTCCTGGGATTTTTTCCATGGTCTAATATTATTTCTTGATATAAATCTTTTAAGTCCATTATAAGTTAAAAATTTTTTTACATTTATTTATTGCATCATCAAGTTTATCAATATCATCTTTCGTATTATAAACTCCAAATGAAGCTCTTGCGGTTGCAGGTAAATTTAATTTATCATGTAATATTTGACAACAATGATGCCCTGCTCTAATAGCTACTCCATCTTCATCAAGAATTGTTGCGATATCATGTGGATGAACACCTTCAATAGTAAATGATATAACTCCACCCTTTTCTTTTGGATTTCCAATAATATTAACTGAATTATTTTTTCTTAACTTTTCTAGTCCGTAGACTAATAATTCTTTTTCATGTTTTTCGATATTTTGAATACCAATTTTTTCCATAAATTTTATGGATTCATTAAAAGCTATAACTTGCGCTGTAGCCATTGTACCAGCCTCGTATTTGTTAGGTAATTCGCCATAAGTAATACCTTCTTTTTTAACCTCATTTATCATTCCTCCTCCACCTTGATATGGGGGTAAATCTTCAAGCCATTTTTTTTTAGCATATAGAATACCTATTCCAGTTGGTCCGTACATTTTATGTCCAGATATTGCATAAAAATCACAATCAATATCCTGCATATCTAATTTTAAATGAGGTGCTCCTTGGCAACCATCAATTAGAACCGGTATATTTTTCGAATGAGCCAATTGTACAATTTCTTTGATAGGTAATATTGCGCCTGTTACGTTCGACAAATGACTTACACTAATTATCTTTGTTTTGTTTGTAATTTTTTTTTCTATAGCCTCTAATGTTACTTCGCCATCATCGTTAATTTCAGCAAATTCTATTTTTATATTTTTTGCTTTTCTAAGAAAATGCCAAGGAACATAATTTGAATGATGCTCGAGTTCAGTCAACAATACTTCATCTCCTTCAGATAAATATTTTTGACCAAAAGTGTTAGCGACTAAATTAATTGCTTCTGTAGCACCTTTAGTAAATACGATTTCATCTTTATCTTTAGCATTAATATATTTTTGAACTGAAACTCTTGTTTGTTCATATAAATTAGTAGCAGCAACAGCCAAATAGTGAACACTTCTACCTACATTAGAAAACTCTTTTGTATAAAAATCATAAATTCTATCTACAACAACTCTTGGTTTTTGAGAAGAATTAGCACTATCTAAATATACTAAATCATTATTTTGAATTTTATCGTCAAATATTGGAAATTCTCTTTTTATATCATCTATGTTCATTAATTTAACCCAATCATATTTTTTAATAAGATTTTTATTTCTTCATCTGTAATTTTTTCAACAACATCTAAAAGAAAACCGTTAATTAATAATTCCTTTGCAGTTTTTTGGTCTAATCCTCTAGACATTAAATAAAAAATAGAATCTTCATCTAAACTACCTGATGCTGAACCATGTGAACATTTAACGTCATCAGCATAAATTTCTAGTTCAGGCTTTGCATTAAATTCTGCTTGTTCATTTAAAAGCACCGCTTTGCTTAATTGATAACCATCAGTTTTTTGAGCTTTAGAATCCACATATATTTTTCCTTGATAGACAGACTTTGAACTTTCATCAATTACACTTTTTATTAACTGATAACTTTTCGTATTTTCATACAAATGATTAGTATTAGTTCTTATTTCGTGGTGTTTATTTTTAGATAATAAGTGTATTCCATTAATAAATGCTGACGAATATTGACCTTCGAGATTACAGCTGACTTCATTTTTTATATATTCTGAAGCGGATGAAAATATAAATGTTTCAGAAATACTATTTTCTTTTTGAGTAATACTAGAATAATCATACTTAATATTTGTATTACTTTTTTTATCTATTTTATAATTCTTAAGAATTGCATTTTTGCCAAGATTAAAATTAAATAAATTGTTAATGAAATTCTTTTCTGAATTATCGTCAGAAAGATTAATAATTTTTATTGAGCTGTTTTCTTCTAGCTCAAAGTTTAATTGAAAATTAATATTAGTATTACTCACTTTCTCATTTGTTATTTGATATATAATTAAAGGCTTTTTGAATAAATAATTTTTTTTAACCAAAATATTATGTATTTTATTAGAAAAAGAATTATTTAGACTTAAAAGAGAATTATCGTCATTTGAGTTTTGGTTAAAGTTATCTAATGTCGTTAAATTAATTTTATCACTTTCTTCATATTCAAAACTCAATCGCTCAACTTTACCATTAATAATAACAATTTTATTATGCTCAATTTCCTTTATAAAAATATCGTCATTAATTTCATTTTCAATATTATAATTATTATAGAATGCTAGTTCTCCAATATTTTTTTGGATTATCTGCTTTATATCTGAGAATTTCCAGTTTTCTAATTTTCTACTAGGAAATCCATTTTTCAAAAAATTATCAAGAGCTTGTTTTTTTAATTTAATCTCTTGGTTTGAGAAATTAGAAGTACTTATAAATTTATCAAAATCTGTTTTTAATTTTTGTTCCATTTAATTGAAATTTTCATATCCTTTTTTTTCTAACTCTAAAGCTAACTCAGCTCCTCCTGATTTAATAATTTTTCCACCCATAAGAACATGCACAAAGTCAGGTTTTATATAATCAAGTAGTCTTTGATAGTGTGTTATTATAAGAAAGGAATTATTTTTTTTTCTTAATGCATTAACTCCATCTGCAACTATTTTAAGAGCATCAATATCTAATCCAGAGTCTGTTTCATCCAATATAGATAATTTTGGATCTAAAATTGACATTTGTAAAATTTCGTTTTTCTTTTTTTCACCTCCAGAAAAACCTACGTTTAATTGACGATTTAATTTTTCTTCATCAAATTTTAGTTCTTTTGCTTTTTCCTTAACTAATTTTAAAAACTCTAAAGCATCTAATTCTTTTTCACCTCTAGCTTTTCTAATTGAATTTAAGGATGTTTTTAAAAAAATATTTGTATTCACCCCTGGTATTTCCAAAGGATATTGGAATGCCAAAAAAATACCTTCATGTGCTCTTTCTTCAGTTTCAAGATCAAACAAATTTTTATTTTCATATAATATTTCTCCTGATACATCGTATCCCTTTTTACCTGATAAAATATTTGACAAAGTACTTTTTCCTGATCCATTGGGTCCCATTATTGCATGCACCTCACCTTGTTTTATCTCAAGATTAAAACCACTTAAGATGGATTTTTCTTGAATTTTTGCGTTTAAATTGTTTATTTTTAACATTTAACCAACGCTTCCTTCTAAACTTATTCCAACTAGTTTTTGAGCTTCAACGGCAAACTCCATAGGTAATTGTTGTAAAACCTCTTTACAAAAGCCATTAACAATCAACCCTACAGCTTCCTCCTGATTTAGCCCTCTTTGTTGACAATAATGTAATTGATCTTCACTAATTTTTGATGTGGTCGCTTCATGAGCAATATTAGAATTCGAATTTTTATTTTTAATATAAGGTACGGTATGTGCTCCACATTTATTACCCATCAATAATGAATCGCATTGAGTATAATTTGTTGAATTAGATGCATTTTTAGAAATATCTACCAAACCTCTGTAAGTCATATCAGATTTACCTGCACTAATACCTTTTGAAATAATCTTACTTTTTGTATTTTTTCCTAAGTGAATCATTTTAGTCCCAGTATCAGCCTTCTGATGATTATTTGTAATTGCAATTGAGTAAAATTCACCAATTGAATTATCACCTTTCAAAATACAGCTTGGATATTTCCATGTTATAGCAGAACCAGTTTCAACTTGCGTCCATGAAATTTTTGAATTTTTACCTTTACACAACCCTCTTTTTGTTACAAAATTGTATATTCCCCCTTTTCCATCTTTATCTCCTGGATACCAATTTTGAACTGTAGAATATTTAATCTCTGCATCATCCAACGCAATAAGTTCAACGTTTGCTGCATGCAATTGATTTTCATCTCTCATTGGTGCTGTACACCCTTCTAAATAACTTACATAGCTTCCTTTATCTGCGATTATTAATGTTCTTTCGAACTGACCAGTGTCAGATGCATTAATTCGAAAATAAGTTGATAGTTCCATTGGACATTTTACATTTGGTGGTATGTAAACAAATGATCCATCAGTGAAAACTGCTGAGTTTAATGTAGCAAAGAAGTGATCAGTAATTGGTATAACTGAACCTAAATATTTTTTAACTAAGTCTGGATGTTTTTGTATTGCTTCAGAAATAGAGCAAAAAATAATTCCTTTTTCTGTTAAAGTATCTTTAAAAGTTGTAGCAACAGATACTGAGTCAAATACTGCATCAACAGCAATACCATTCAACCTTTTTTGCTCTTGCAGGGGTATTCCTAATTTTTTGTAAGTTTCTAATAATTTGGGATCTAAATCTTCTAAATTTTTTGGCTTTTCTTTAAAACTTTTTGGTGCAGAGTAATAGTATAAATCTTGGTAATCGATTTTTGGATATTTTGCCTTTTGCCAATCAGGTTCTTTCAATACTTTTAATCTTTCGAAAGCTTTTAATCTCCATTGTAGTAACCAATCTGGCTCTTTTTTTATGTTTGATATAAATCTTATAACTTCTTCATTTAAGCCTTTTGGAGCTTTAAAACTTTCAATATCAGTTGAAAAGCCATATTTATAATCTTTTAAATCTTCTATTTGCTTATCTCTCATTATGGTCTACTTTCAGTTTTATTTATTAGATCTCCAAGATTTTTTTCTTGGAAAAATAAGTTAATATGTGTCTCCAACTCATCCCATAAATTATGCGTGATGCATTTAGCAGATTTCCCATTACATCCCTTTTTTGAATATTTTTGGCAACCAATTGTTTTTACTTTTTCTTCTACCGCAGAAAGAATTTCAGAAATTTTGATTTCACTAGGAATTTTAGTTAGAGTATAACCACCTTTTTTTCCACGTATACTCTTCACAATCTCATTCTTTTTTAATTTTAAAAACAATTGTTCTAGATAAACTAAAGATATTCCCTGTCTTATAGATATATCTCTTAGTGATATTGGTTCATTATTTTTAAATCTAGCTATATCAGCGAGTGCCATTACAGCATATCTGCTTTTGGTTGATAGTTTCATATTTTCCGCAATTCAAGCGGTTTATATATACCTGACTAAATTAGTCAAGATTATGCTTATTTAAAATACTTGCATTTTGTCGCTCAATTTTGATAGAAAAATATAATTTTTTTTTGAGACTGATAATCAATGCCATCTACAGATACAAAGATTACTGAAATTTTCATTCCTGGTCCTGCTGGAAGATTGGAAGCTAAATATTATAAAAGTAAAAAAAATACATCACCAATAGCTTTGGTTCTTCACCCACATCCTCAATATGGTGGAACAATGAATAATAAAGTTGTTGTTGATACTTTTCAAACATTTGTAGATAACAATTTTTCAGTTTGTAGAGTAAACTTTAGAGGTGTTGGAAAGAGTGATGGTGAATTTGATAACGGTCAGGGAGAACTTGCTGATGCAGCAGCATCATTGGATTGGCTTGAAAGAGAAAATTTCGATAACTCACAATGTTGGATTTCAGGTTTTTCTTTTGGATCTTTAATTGCAATGCAACTGTTAATGAGAAGACCAGAAATAAATAGATTTATTGCTATATCACCTCAACCAAATGTGTATGACTTTTCATTTTTATCCCCATGCCCAACTTCTGGTCTTGTAATACATGGAAAGAAAGATGAACTGGTTCCTTTTGAAGATATTAATGAATTAAATAAAAGATTGAGTGCTCAAAAAGGAATTAAAGTTGAATTTGATATTATATCAGAAGCCAATCATTTTTTTTCAAAAGCAGATGAGTCTTTAATCAAAAGTCTTAACAAATATATAAAGAAAGAAACTGCTTTATATTAATAATTAATTTTAATTTCACCACCTGTGACGGGATTTAAAACGTTGGTTGTATTTGGATAGCTAATTATTTTTTTAAGATACGATCTAATTGACAAATATGCAAATGCTTGAGACTCAATGAAATCTCCATTTATATTAAATTCATCAATTAATCTTATTTTATATTTCAATAATTTCTTTATATGATCAACTAATGTAAAATTTTTCCTTCCCCCGCCACACAAAATAATTTCTGTTTCGTTCTCAAAATTTTTTTTTATATTTTGCGAAATTAATAATGCTGTAAAATATGTCAATGTAGCTACAGCATCTTCAAATTCTAATCCTTTCACAAAATTGAAATCAAATTCCTTTCTGTCAAATGAATGTTTTTCCTGTACATTGTAAAACTCATGTTCATAAAATTGATTAATTATATCTTTATTTATATTCCCAGATGATGCTATATGACCATTTTGGTCATAATTTATCCCTTTTGTTTTTTTTAAGTACTCATCAATTAAAACATTTCCAGGACCAATATCTCTTGCGGATAATATATTTTTGTAACAATAGGTACAATTAGATATTCCCCCTATATTTAAAATTAATGTAGGATTATTTATCTTAAATTTTTTTATTAAGAGTTTATGATAAATGGGGGTTAATGGAGCACCTTCGCCTTTATTTTTTATATCGTTAGCTCTAAAGTTACAAATTACTTTTTCTTTTAATTCTTGAGAAAGTAAATTTGCATCTCCCATTTGTATAGAATATCCATCTTTAGGTTTATGAATTATTGTTTGTCCATGAAAACCAATTATTTGGATTTTAAAATTATTCTCACTGATAATTTTCTTAGATATTTTTGAATGATAAAGAGTAAGATCTCTTTCTAAAGATTTGTAATCACTTATATTTTCTTCTATATCTGCTCTATTGTTTACATTTAAAATAAAATTAGAAAGTCTTTTTTTAAATTCCTCGGGATAATTAAAATACTTATTGTCTATAATTTCTAAATTATTCTCACCATCTGATTTGATAATACTTGCATCAATGCCGTCGAGAGATGTACCGCTCATTAAACCCAGTGCTATAAAAGAATTATCCATTGTTGATTATTATTTTTATTTAAATATGTATATTAAAAGTAACACTTATGAATGAATTTTTAAAAGAATTTAAAGATAGAGGATATTTTTATCAATGCACAAACGAAAAAGCTCTCTCAAAGAAGCTGAGTGAAGAGAGTATAAAAGGATATATAGGCTTTGATTGCACTGCTCAAAGTTTACACGTAGGTAGCTTGCTTCAAATTATGTGCTTAAGACTAATGCAAAAACATGGACATAAACCAATTGTTTTGCTTGGAGGAGGAACAACTAGAATAGGCGATCCATCTGGAAAAGATAAAACAAGAAAAATTTTAGAGGAAAATGAAATAGAAAAAAATATAAAAAGTATAGAGAACATACTAAAAAAATTTTTAAAAACGGAAGATGAAAAAGTAGCTCCAATTTTTGTTAACAACTACACTTGGCTAAAAAATTTAAATTATATATCTTTTCTAAGAGATATAGGAAAACATTTTACTATAAATAAAATGTTAAGTTTTGATAGTGTTAAGTTAAGATTAGAGAGAGAGCAATCATTAAGTTATATGGAATTTAATTATATGATTTTGCAAGCCTATGATTTTCTAGAATTAAATAAGAAAGAAAATTGTTTGCTTCAGATTGGGGGATCAGACCAATGGGGCAATATTGTAAACGGAGTTGAACTAATTAAAAGATATTCTTCTAACGATGTTTATGGCTTAACAACAGAACTTATAACTTTAGCGTCAGGTGCTAAGATGGGTAAAACTGAAAGTGGTGCTATTTGGTTAGATAAAAAATTATTTCCAATTTTTGATTATTGGCAATTTTGGAGAAATGTTGATGATAAAGATGTGTTGAAATTTCTTAAGATGTTTACAGATTTAAATTTAAGAGAAATCGAGGAAATAAGTAATCATGATATTAATGAACAAAAAATTATTTTAGCAAACCAAGCTACCTCTATTTTACATGGAGCTAATGAGGCTGCTAAAGCAGAAGAAATAGCAAAGAATTCTTTTTCTGAGAACTCATCTGGAGAAAATTTGCCAGATACAAAAATAGATATCTCTAATATTGATAATGATGTAGTTAATTTAGTCTCAATTATTGATAAAAAATTATCTAAAAGCGAAATCAGAAGATTAATAAAATCTAATGGTATTAAGATCAATAATGAAATTATTTCAGATGATAAATTTATAATTTCAAATGAGCTTATGAAAAAAAATAATTTTATTAAGGTCTCAATCGGTAAGAAAAAACACTATAAAATAATAACTTAATTAGAAATTTTCTCTAAAGTTCTTGTAATAAATCTTGGGGTTAGAGTTTTTATTGGATTAACAGTAGATTTGAGTTTTTTTGGCGGCCCTTTAATTTTAAAACTTACACCAAAGACTCCTTCACCAATTTTTTTTCCAACCAATATATCCCCTAACATTGGTATTTTTGAAATTGTTTTATTAACAGTTGTTGCTGGCACAAGCGTTCCTTTCAAACTAGTTAATTCGTCTTTTACAATATAACCTTCCATCATAAGTGAAATTGCTGGGCCTATTGCATACATCTCTTTTATTTTCGTGTTATTTCCTAAAGTTTCATAATCCATCTCGAAATCAGTAAATCGTATACCTTCGCCAGTGAGAAGATCGGCTATCCCTTGAAGAGATGCTAGCGTTAAAAGTTTAGCAAGAACAGGGACTTCTTGGACTTTAAAATCATTAATTCTTAAATTTGATATTGTTTTACCATCATAATTGGATGACTCGTATATCAATTTACCCTCCTTAAAACCCTTAATGAATTTAAAATTTTTAATAAAAGGTTCAGGATGCTCTATTTCTAAAAATGTAATTTTTTGTTTTTTATCATTAGTAAAGATATTTAATTTGAATTTTCTCTTATTATTTAATTTTGCGTTTATGTTTGAGTTAAAAACTTTGTTGCTATTTATTTGTATTTCACCTTTAACATTTGATAGATAAGAAAAGTCTTCAACAAAGTATTTTCCAATATCTAAATAAATATAAGTATTCAAATTTCTGAAATTAGAAAATATTGATTTTGAAGAATTATCTAATAAATTTTTTATATTTTTAGATCCGTCAAATTGACTGCCAGTTAAGTAATAATTATTATTAATTT
>CACMYV010000015.1 GCA_902617975.1 uncultured Pelagibacteraceae bacterium | reverse complement strand
CTAAAAACGAATTAAATAAATATTTAATTTTATATGAGATATAGAAAATTAATAAAGCTATAATAAATGAACTAAGTATAAAAGAAAATTTTATATTGATTGAATTAAATAAAAAAATTGAAGATAACAAAATAAAAATCATCTTATACTTTGATAATGACAATAATTTTATCTTAGAGGAAATAAGTAATTTTATTATTAGTAAATTATTACATAATGCAAAAAATTGAGGCTTAGACGAGGAAATGAAAAAAACTAATACGGGTATGCTTAATAACAACAATAGACTTATATTATCGTAGCTACCTTTTTTTTTTAAAATACCTATTAATGACAAAAGTCCTGCGAATTGAACTAGATTGCTAATTTGTTCAGTGCCAACACTGTATCCAAGAGCAATTAAAACCTCTCCTGAACCTGAAATAACATTTAAAATGTTTTCTAAATTTGTTGGATATGAGCCTTTTGTCAAAATATATTTTGCAACGTAAGAATGATAGTCTAATGCATCTGCGTGAGTAATTGGTGATAATGAAAGTAGAAAGAAAGCTAAAATTAATGAGATTCCCAATATTTCATCAAAATTATATTTTGATACTATTGAATATTTTAAGTTAAAATTTAATAAAATAAAAATACATTTATATAATCCTAAAATTACTAAAATTATCGCATAAAAAAAAATAATGTAATTGGCGTTATTATAAAAAAGTGAAATTGGAAAGAGGAATATTAATGATATATTTAATCCAAAAGTTGTATATTGATATTTTAGATCGGAAATTCCAGAAACAATTTTCTTTAGGCTTTTGGAATAAAAAATAAATTCACCTATTTGATTAAATCCTAAGAATAAAAGTATACCTATTAGTAAGCTTAAAAATGGGAAATTGGTAATTATGTTAAAAAAAAAAAACATTTTATCGTCTTAAGACAAAATTTTCTAATACAAGAACATCCATATTTGTTCTCAAAAAACAATTTATTGCTTGATCTGGTGTTCTGACAATTGGCTCATTTTCATTAAAAGAAGTGTTTAAAATAATTGGAACATTTGTAATTTTTTGGAATATTTTAATTAAATTATAAAATCGTAAATTAGTTTCGGGTGTAACTGTCTGAAGTCTTCCAGTTCCATCAACATGGACTATTGCTGGCACTTTATCTCTTTTGTTATCCTTAATTTCATAAACTTTAGACATGTAAGGCACTTGATCATTTACTTTAAACCAATTACTTACTTCATCTTGCAATATTGAAGGAGCAAAAGGTCTAAAGCTTTCACGCCTTTTAATTTTTGAATTCAAAATATTTTTTATTTCATGAGACCTTGGGTCAGCAAGAATAGATCTGTTACCTAAAGCTCTTGATCCAAATTCCATTCTGCCTTGAAAAAATCCAACTATTTTTTGTTCAGATATATTTAAAGCAACTTCGTTTAGGATTTTTTTTTGATCGTATTCAATTATGTTGATTTTTTTTTCTTGAAATTCAGTTTCTCTTTTTTTTATTATTTTTTTTATGTAGTTAGAATCATAACTATTTCCTAAATATGGATTTTTTATAGAGTTTATATTAATTTTTATTTTATTTTTTTTTTGTACAACAACGGCTGCACCAATTGCTCCACCAGAGTCATTTGGTGTATGTGATATAAATATATTTTTGTAATTCGTATTTTGTAAAATTTTACCGTTTGCAACAGAGTTCATCGCACAACCACCGGAAAGACATAAATTGTCACTTTGATTTTTATCGTATAAATTATTTAAAATTTTAAATAAAATTATCTCATATAATTTTTGAGCAGAAGCTGCTATATCTTTATGTTTATTTGTAATTTTTTCATTTTCTAGTCTTTCCTTACCAAATGTCTCTATGAATTTATCACTAAAGACATTATTAATATTTGGAGTGCCCTCAATCCAACTCATTTCAATACCTTCTTTATGATGACGAAAAAAATCAAGGTTTAGTTTAAAAAGTTTCTCTTTATCAAAAGTAACAACACTTGACATTTTTTCTAAAAATGTTGGCTTACCATATGAAGCTAAACCCATTACTTTGTATTCATCACCATAATTCTTAAAACCTAAAAACTGAGTTATTGAAGTATAAAAAAGCCCAAGTGAATGTGGAAATTCTACTTCATTTGTTTTAATAATTTTATCTTCTTTAAAAACCCCAACAGATGTGCTTAAAAAATCCCCAAAACCATCAATCGTTATATAGTTGCTTTCATTTAAGTTTGTTGAATATATTGAGCTTGCTGCATGTGCAAGATGATGATCTACGTGAATAATTTTTTTTCTAATTTTATGTTTGACATTTGGAAAATGTTTCAAAAATTCATCTTCTAATGATAATATTTTTTTAAAATTTTTATATCTATTAATAAAATTTTTAATTTTTAGCTGATTTCTAATAAAATAATATAATTTGTTAAATATTCTATTTTTAGGATTTCTGTTCAAAGCTATGAAATTTATTTCATTCAAGGATATATTGGCCTCATTAAGACAAAATTTAATTGATTCTTTTGGAAAACCTGCTGAGTGTTTTATTCTTGTAAATCTCTCTTCCTCAGCGGCAGCTAGCAATTTACCATCTTTAAATAAGCAAGCAGACGCATCACCATGAAAAACATTTAGACCTATAATATACATGTTTAATTATTTCCAAATATACAGTATTAAATTTGAGGTAATATTAAATAATTTATATCTTACAATTTTATAATTTTTAATTTCAAGTTTATTACAAATATAAATTAAATCTGAGATAGATAGCAAATTTAAATTACTTTCTTTCGAGTAAAAATTTAACCCAAACAACCTTAGAAAAAACCTATGAATTTTTTTTGGTAAATAATGAATAAAAGGTATTTTGGTATGAAAATCTAAGGGGAAAAATCTGTTTGGTGTTGTTATAAATACTGCTCTTTTAGCTAACCTATAACATTCGGATACAAAAAGTAACTGGTTCTCAAAAGATCCAACGTGTTCTATTGTTGCGCTTGAGTAGACAACATCGTAGATATTCGATTTCAATTTTATATTAGTTCCAGTTCCAATCATGAACTCTTTAACATTTGGATATACTTCTCTTAATATATTGCAATCAACATTAGACAAACAACTAATGTTTTCATTATTTTTTAATTTTTGCAGTATTAAATTATGATTAACATCTATCGTAGGAGCAGTTCCTACATCCAGTAAAGACTCATTCTGATTAAGTTTTACAACAGACTCAAAAATCTTATAAATTTTTTTTCTATTTTCTAAAAGTTTATTTTCAAAAAATTTATTAAGTAAAAATATTTTTTTCCAATATAATTTTTCATTATTGTTTGACATATGAATTTCTTGAGATTTTTATATGTTTTATTTTTATTACCAATTGAATTATATTATTAGGTAAAATAAATTTTATCATATTTGCAAAAATTATTTGAAAAAAGAAGATTGACAATGTTATTTTTTTTTTTTTGAGTAATTTTCTTTTATTTAAAATATTTAAATTTTCATAAAAAACTTTCAACCTATTACTATCTGATAGACCGCCTCCCTGTGAAATAACTATAGGATAATTTATTTTCTTAAATTTTTTTTTATTTTTATAAATTTTTGAAAAAAAATCAAAATCTGATGAAATTTTATATTTTGTATTAAATAAATTCTTTTTCATAACATGGGACTTAGTTATTGTACACTGATGACTAAAAGGCATTTTGTAAGTTGTATTATCAAATAATTTACTAGTATGGTGATATAATAAATTATATTTTTTTATTATTGTATTTCCAAAAAATACGTCGATCTTATCATCAAGTTTTTTCTCGATAACTTTTAATACGTGTTTATTATAAAATATATCACCAGAATTCATAAATATAATCCATTTTCCTTTTGCTATTTTGATTCCTTTATTCATTGCATCATATATTCCTCTATCCTTTTCAATTAATGATTTTACGTTTTTTTTATATTTAAATTTTTTTATTAAATCGATAGTTCCGTCTCTACTTTCTCCATCAATTATTATAGTTTCATAATTTTTACTTCTCTGTGAAAAAATAGAATTTGTAGTTTTAATAAAATCTTTTTTTGTATTTAATGAAACAACTATTACAGAAAATACAATCATATTTTTAATTATACAAATTATTTAATATAGATATATAATTTGATGAAAAATAGTCCCTTTTTTTTTGATAATTTTTTTTTAAATATTTAAATTTAGTATTATTACCTTTTGTACTTTTTAATTGTAATTTTATTTTTTGAGATAATTCTTTGGGATTATTTGGGTCAAAATAATATGAATATTTGGGGTTTTGCTCTTTATGAACATCTATGTTTGAAAGAATAATTTTTTTGTTTAAGATTTTCGCCTCTTCCACAACTGTACTCCAGCCCTCAAAGTAAGAAGGATTGATTATAATTTCCGAATGAAAAATTAAATTAATTAAATTTTTATAATTTAACACACCTTTATATAAAACAAAATTCTTTAGTTTATAATCTTCAATTTTTTTCATTATACTTTTAAAATGTAACGGATTTCTATGATCGTAATTACTTCCAGTTAAAAAATATTTAATTTTATAACCTTGAGATTTTAAAATTTTATAGGATTCTATGATTACTTTATGGTTCTTGTGTATCCAAAACTGGTTTGGGGTTAATATGTACTTTTTATGATATGGTCTTTTTTTCCTTAATAGGGAAAAATCAATATGAGGTACAAAATTCAAAACTTTTATATTCTTTTTTTTTTTAGAAAATTTAATTAAATGTTTTTTTGAATTTTTACTACTTACAAGAAAAATATCGGAGTTTTTTAAGTAATTATTATATAGTTTATTTCTATAATTGATTTCTTTTTTACTAAAATTATCTGGCAAGTGCACATGCTGAAAATCAGGGAACCAGCATATATTTTTAAATCCCTTTATTGGTTTATAATGTGATAAAATTTTAATTGAATATTTTTTTAGTAAAGAAATTAAAACAAGATCATTATTTTTGAACAAAAAGGATGAAAATTTTTTTAAGTAAGAGAAAAGACCAAAGTTATTGAGTAATGAGGTCTTTATTATTTTAATCCTTTTAAATTTGATATTATCAAAAATTGGATTGTTTTTGCCTAAGAAAACATAAAATTTATAATTATGTTTTTTTTCAAATTCATCTAATGCTGTAATTAATGATTTAAAGTAGTTTACTTCTCCAAGCCAATTGGAGGTATGAGAAATAACAAAACCTACATTTATATTTTCAGTTTTTTGAACCATTTTATGTATTCCACAAGTCCAGTATTTAAATTTATTTTTGGTTTTAATTTCAAACTTTTTACTTTTTTGTTATTGAAAATTTGTCTTTTTGGATCTCCTATTTTAATTATATTATTAAATGAAATTGTTTTTTTAAAATTAAATATTTTAAAAACTTTCTTTAAAAATTCATAGTTATTTAAGGTATCATTCCCTGATATGTCTATTATTTTGTACTTAATATTTTTAACAAAAATAAAATAGATAATATATTTTACTAGATCATTAATATTAATCCAACTCCTAACCTCTTTTCCTGAGCCATAAAATTGATTATTATTTCTTTTAATTTTATTACAAGCATCCCATAATAATTGCTTTCTTAGACCAATACCATAAACAGAAAAAACCCTTAAGATTATTAATTTGTAATTATATCTGCTTGAATTTTTAATTAAAATTTTTTCTGATTTTAATTTATTTTTTCCATAAATAGAAATTGGTCTTAGTTTTTTACCATAAAAACTACAACTATTTCCATATACAGCTGCGCTTGATAGAAAAATTAATCTTATTTTTTTTTTTTGTTTTTTTATAAAATCCAATATAATTTTTGTAGTTTGTACATTTTTTACGTAGTCAAGATAAGGGTTTTCAATAGAAAAACCAACAGAACTAGATCCTGCACAGTGAATGATGACATCAGGACTGAAATTCAATTTTAAGAGATTTTTTATAGTAATATTTTTATTAGAAACTTTCTTTGATTTAATTCTAACATTTTTACTTTTTGCTCTACCTATACCTCTAATATCTTTATATTTAATTTGATCAAATACCTTTTTACCAATAAATCCATGTACTCCTGTAATTAAAATCTTCAAACTAGACCTCTTCCACAGGAAGTTCGTTAAGTATTTTATTTTCTTGTTTGTTATTTAAAAATAATAAATTTCCTTTTTCATCTCTACTTTCACGAAATTTTCCATTTTTGAACGCTAATTCGATTGAAGCTTCTTTAATAACATCATTCAATAAATCATTTCGAACAAAAAATGCATTATTCCCATTTGAATTACAGCATACTAATGAATAGCCTTTCTGTTTACCTAATTTTGTAAGAGCTTTTAAAGATGCTCCGTAATAAATTGAACTAGAATGTTTTTTTTCCCTAACAAAATTTGGATCATAAGGAATTGTACAGGATTTATCCTTACCAAATCTAAAATTATATTCTATAATAACAATAGATGGATTAATTACATTCAATTCTTTCCAGATCCAATAATCATTTCCATCTATATCAATTGATAATAAACCAATATTTTTGTCAATTTTATTTTCAATAATAATTTCATTAATATTTTCTTTTGTTACAAATTTTTTTTGAGCATTAATAGTGTGTCGCCAGTATATATTATCTTTTTTAATTTTATCTATATTTTCTTGTGAAGAATCTAATATTAAACCTTGCCAATTATTTTTTAACAATAAAAACCTTGTATTAGATTCTCTATAATCTTCTACACCGAATTCAATAAATGTTTTATTTTCAATTTTTATATTATTACATAAGAAATCAATAATTCCGTCTTCACCCCACTGAGAAAAAACTTTATATTCATAATCATTAATATTTTTATATTTTTTATCTTCATTAATTTTTGATAAGATCAAACCAATATTTAACTTTAGTTTATCATCGTGATAATCTGATTTTGTTTTAAAAGTATTTAGTAAATTTTTAATTCTAGAGATCATATATTAATTTTTTTTAACAATTCCTTTATATTTTTAAAATTCATTAAATGAGATAAATCTTTATTTTTTCCAATTCTATTTTGTAATTCCATTATAATTCTAACATTTGTCAAACTATCCCAATTTTTGAACTCACTTCTTTTTGAGTTAATATTAATATTTTCAGGTTTTTCTTTGATATTTTTAGATATTAATTTTATTAACTCTTTTTCAGATATGGTCATAATTGATACAATTAAATTATTCTAAAATATAAGAAAGTAAATAATAAGATAAATTTATTTAAAATTCCTCAAATTTTTAAATAACACATCCGCAATTAGTTCATACCCCTTTTCATTGTAATGCGAATAAATATTAAATGGAAATAGTTTCATAGGATCATTTTGTTTTTCAAAAACATCTTTATGTATGTTTATTAAGTTTATTGATAATTCATCACAAATGGTTTCTACTATTCTGAATAATTCAGAATAGTCATCCCCTCTGTATCTCTCGTAACTTGGCAAATAAACAATACTAAAATTTATATTATTAATTTTTGAAATAGAATTTATTTTTTCTATAATTTTTTTGTAAATCATGGTGCTATTTTTGTTTGGGATATGCTTTATTTTTTGTTCCTCTTTTGGATTTATTAAAATTGCTTTTACTTTATTAATTAAATTTAGCCTTATATTTTGTAATTTGATATTTCTTAAATAAATATTTTTTTTATGAATTATTTTCAAATTTCTGTCTATTTGCGATTGGAAATTTATCAAATTTTGACTGTAATCATCATTTAAATAGTTGGTTAATATTTCTTTGTCCTTGTCCCTGAATATTTCTGAAAAATCATTTTCCTCTGAAAAAAACATGAATATTTTTTTTGGTTTTTTTTCTAATCCATATTCAATTAATGAAGCTAATTGCATATATGGGCTATTTCCTCTAAATCCTAAGTTTAATATTTTTAAATTTGACTTAGATATCAATTTTCCAGAAATATTATCATTTGGATCAACACAGTCTCCATGAAGATAGGAATCACCAATTAAAATTACATCCACAAGATTGTAGTCCCATAATTCATTTGTATTATTAAATCCATATCTATCACTTTTATATATAGACCACTTACCTGTCTCATTACACACAACAGTGCTAGAATTAGATATTCCAGCTAATGGCAGTTTTCTCTCATTATTAATTTTAAGTCCATCTGGGTTAACGTAACCAACTACTGGGTAGCCAATACTTGCTGAACCATATTTTTTTTTTAGATTTTTATGTACCTCAAAAATTGTCCTAGTATCGTAGCTAATATTTTTTTCTTTTGCTAGTTTAATTCTAAAACCATCTTTTATATTTATATAATTCATAGAATATTCAAATATATAAGTAATAAAAACTGTTGAAAAAAAAACTAAAAATAATTTAATGCTCGTTGAATTTTTTAGAAAAAAAATTACGATCGATATAAAAATACCTAAAATCGATAAGGCAAGATAAAAGTAAAAGTTTGGTAAATGAATGCCTTTATAAAAATAAATTTTTTTATATGATATATACGTTATTAATAATGAAAATATAATGAATAAAATTGATCCAAAAATTTTAGAAAATCTTTTATTTTCAGGTTGGAATACTTTCATTTAATTAATCAGGATCAAATTCCTCTTTAAAATTTTTATTAAATTTTATATCTTGATCATCTTTTTTTAATATCAAATTTCCTATAACTAATATGTCAAGACCTGTACCCATAAAACAATTAAATGCATCCTCTGGAGAATTAACTATAGGTTGGCCTCTTATATTAAATGATGTATTTACTAACACTGGACAATTGGTTTTATCATAAAATTTCTTTATTAGATTATAAAACATCAAATTATTTTTTTTGTTAACTGTTTGGATTCTGGCTGAATAATCTACGTGAGTTACCGCAGGAATACTTGATCTTTTTATGTTAAGTTTATCAATACCAAAAAGTTTTTTTTCGTCTTCATTCATTTCTATTCTTTTTTCGCCAGATATCTCTGAAACTATCAGCATATAAGGATTTTCAACATTTGGTTTAAACCAATTTTCAGACTCCTCACTAAGAATAGATGGTGCAAAAGGTCTAAAACTTTCTCTAAATTTTACTTTTAAATTTAGATTTTTTTGCATATTTGTAGATCTTGGGTCAGCAAGTATTGATCTTGCTCCTAAGGCTCTTGGTCCAAACTCAGCTCTACCCTGAAACCACCCTATCGCCAATCCTTTGCTTAAATAATTTGCAGTAATATCTAATAATTCTTCATCGTCAAATACTTCAAATTTTGCTCCAATTTTTTCCAAAGACTTTTCAATTTCATTATTGGAATATTTGGGTCCCAAATATGAGCCCTGCATATCATCATCAAGATTTAATTTTCTCTTATTTTTTTTTTCCAAATACCAATAAGCAAGAGCAGCACCCAACGAACCACCTGCATCTCCAGATGCTGGTTGAATCCAAATATTATCAAAAATTTTTTCTTTTAATATTTTACCATTTGCTACACAGTTCAAGGCTACACCACCTGCCAGACATAAATTATTTATATTGTACTCATCTTTTAAAGATTTGGTTATCTTAAGCATAATTTCTTCTGTAACATTCTGTATTGAAGCTGCTATATCCATATGAAATTGAGTAATTTTTTCTTTAGGGTTTCTTTTTTGCTGACCGAATAATTTTATAAAATTAGAATTAATCATTTCAAGGCCAGTTGAATATTCAAAAAACTTTTGAATTAATCTAAATGATCCATCTTCTTTTATATCAATTAAATTATTTTTAATTTTATCAACATAGCTTGGGACACCATAAGGTGCTAAACCCATTAATTTATATTCTCCACTATTTACTTTGAAACCTATATAATAAGTAAAAGCAGAGTATAATAATCCAAGAGAGTGTGGAAAATGAATTTCTTTTTTTATCTCTAAATTATTTTTTTTTCCTATAGCGACAGTTGTGGTCGCCCATTCTCCTACACCATCTGCAGTCAAAACAATTGCTTCGTCAAAAGGAGACGGATAATAAGCACTTGCTGCATGACTGAGATGGTGTTCTGAAAAATTTAATTTATTTTCAAATTTAAAATTTTTATCATGTTGTTTTAAAAAATTAATTAATAAACTCTTTTGAAATAATCTTTCTTTCAACCATTTTGGCATTGCTTTTGAAAATTGCTTAAAACCTCTTGGTGCAAATGCTACATAGGTCTCTAACAATCTTTCAAATTTTAGAAAAGGTTTTTCATAAAATATTACATGATCAATATTAGATAATTTAATTTTTGCAAATTTTAATACAAAATTTATTGCATTAAATGGATAGCTTGAATCATGTTTTATTCTAGTAAACCTTTCCTCTTGTGCAGCTGCAATTATTTTGCCATCGATTATTAAAGCTGCTGCACTGTCATGATAAAAAGCCGATATTCCTAATATAGAAGTCAAATTTAAAAAATTGTGTAAATAAATGGGGCTACAGCTGAACCTTGGCTTAATACTATTAATCCACCAAATATAAATAAAACAAAAATAATTGGTAATAACCAATATTTTTTTCTTATTTTTAAAAAGTTCCAAAATTCTATTAAGAAATTCATACTAAAATTGATTTTTCATGTTGTTAAATTTGTTATCTTTTTTAATCCAATATGTATTGGAATTATTCTTTTTTAAATTCAAAACATCTTTCTTAAATAATCTCAAAATTAAACCTGTGGGTGTAACTATAAAAAAAAAAATTATTCCCATAACAATTGGTGAGATAATATTACCTAAAATATTACCAATTTTCATCCATAGTTTATTTAAAGGTGTTAGCAATTTTGAATTTTTAATTCCTAATAAAAGAAAAATTAAAGATATTGCTATAGCCCATGTCCTCGGGTCACCATTATTACTAATTGGCCATAAAGAGATAATTAGAAAAACAACAAAAAATAAAATTCCAAAACTTCTGTTCGAAGGTAATTTAGTTTTGATTTTCATGTTTTAGTATATTACGCTAAATTGAACTTTTATTAAATTAATATTAAACCTTTTTATATTTATCACAATATAACTACTGAGACATAGTTGATTTAATTAATTATTTTTTGCCTTATAGATTTAATTATATTACTGACTAAATTTTTATTATTAATTGTACTCAAATCCCCAAATTCAGAAAAGTTTGGATTGTTCAATATGTTTCTCAATAGTCTTCTCAAAATTTTTCCACTTTTAGTTTTTGGAAGTTCGTCTATTTTAATAATATATTTCGGTTGAGCATAATTACCAAATACTTCAGTTATTCTTTTATCTATAATATCATCAATTATAGTTTCCCTTTTTGAAGTATAAAATACAACAATTCTATATCCTTCTAAATCGTCCTTTATACTTACTGCACAAGTTTCTTTTATGTTTTTAATTTTAATAACCTCTGACTCTATTTGTCCAGATCCTATCCTGTGGCCTCTAACATTAATAACATCATCATTTCTACCAAGTACAATAAGATTTTTATTTTTATCAAATTTACCTAAATCAAACATTCTAAAATATCCATTTTTATCCCAATAGTTATTAAAAAATAATTTCCCATTAATTACTCCTTTTAAGCTTCCTGGCCAAGGCTGTGTAAGCCTAATTTCATTTTCTTTTTTATCTAATTTTATTTTTATAAAATTATTTATAGGCTTTCCAACAGTTCCATTATAATCTTTTGCAGGCTTATCATTAAATTTTGGGGATGAAATTATTCCACCAGTTTCAGTTTGAAAATAAGTATTTACAACAGATAATTTATTTTTTGTAAATTTATTTGAAAACCAGTCCGCAACATCTTTTGCAAGAGGTTCACCCATAGACCCAATGGCTTTTAAACTTTTGTTTTCTATATGAAACTTACCAAATGTTGCTCTCATTAATCTAATTAGTGTCACAGGTAAATACAAAATACTTATTTTATGTTTTTTTATTATTTCTACCAAAAAAGATGAGTTCAAAATTAGCATGGGGCTTTCAAGTAAAATTGTTGTTGAACCAAAACTCAAAGGTCCAAACAGTGCATAAGTATGGCCGTTTATCCATCCAGCATCAGATGCTGTTAAAACAACAGAATTTTTATTCATTCCAAATTGTTTTTTACATGTGTATTTGCTGTAAAAAAAATATCCACCAGTTGAATGAATAATACCTTTTGGCTGCCCAGTCGATCCTGAAGTAAACAAAATAAAAGATGTACTAAAACTTTTGATTGATTTAGTAGATTTCTTTGTTGATTTAGTTGGTTTTATAAGATTTTTTATATTTATAAATTTAATATTATTAACTAATCTTTTTGTTCCTAAAAAATATAATATACAATTTTTTTTACTCTTATATTTTTTAAATATATTATAAATATTTTTCAAATATTTACTTTCTGTAGATCTTGTTATAATCAAATCAGGTTTAAAAATTTTTACTCTTGCCAAAATTGCCTCTTTTGGTAAGTCCTCAAAGATCACAGAAAACTTTATACCATTTTTAAGACAAAAAAATATTGCTATCGTAGTTTCAAACGAACTTGCGCCATGTATTAAAACATTTTTTATTTTATTTTTTGAAAAAGAGTAACTTAAATTCTCAACAGCTAAATAAATATGATTATATGTATATTCAATATAATCTCCAGATTTGCTAAAATATTTAATTGCTACTTTATTTTTATTATTTTTTAAATTTCTCTCAATACAATTATGGTAAATATTTATTTTTCCGTCCGGAAACCAATTGTATATATTTTTTGAATTTTTTTTGTAAGCATATAGAGGAGGTTTAAACCATTTTATTAATTTACTTTCTTTTAGCCAAAATTTTTTGATTTTCATTCAATTATTAAAGTCTTCAATAATAGTTGCTGGATTTCCTATTACTAATGAATAATCTGGTATTTCGTGTTGCGTGACAAAGGAGTTAGGGCCAACTACAACATTTCTTCCAATCTTTACACCAGCTGATATTACTGCGCCTTTACATATATGTGAGCCAGAACTAATCAGAACTTTATCTTTTGTTTCAAAACCTTGTTTGATAATGGGAATATTTTTATCTTTTGTGGCATGGTCCGTATCACCTATATATACCCCTTCACCTAAAAGAACATCATTTTCTATAATAACATTCTTAAATGCATTAATATGAACAAACCTACTTAGGTAACAACCATCTCCAATTACAAGGGAAATTTGTTTATCAAAGATATTCCCTGCGTTTAACCAAACATGTTCACCTATAAAAACATTATTTCCAACTTTGATTTTTTTTCCATTGTCTATTTTACAGGCATATCTGATAATTGAATTTTTACCAAATGTATTAAAAGAATTTTTGTAATATAACGTTGATAATTTATTAATCATAAAATTTATATTTTTTTAATATTTTATCTTGAATTTTATTTAATTCATTAAGATCTTCTTTACTGTCTATATCGAAATTGATTTCATTTGGAGTTTCAATATATCCAATCTTTCCTGAATTGAGATTTTCTGTATTCATGACATATTTTTTTTTTGCAATGTAAAACATTGGATTTATAGAGAATGCTTGATTAGCCATTTGTCTTTGATGGGCTTTGGAGGTTTCCACAAACTTCTCAATATACTTTCCCTTCTTTTTAACAATATTATAATCAGGATTATATTTGATTTTTGAAATACACATCAACAAATCAAAATTATTTTTCTCAAAATGTCTTATTGCTCTATTGAAATATTTCATAGGTTTAATTGGATTTGACAGAGGTAAACTTACAAAAATATCAAAATCTTTGCCAGTTTTATTAAAATGATTTATTACATGCTTCCAAGCATGTAATTCTGATGAATTATCATTACATAATTTTTTTGGCCTTACAAAAGGAATATGAATTCCAAATTTTTTACACATTTTAATTAGTTTATATGAGTCTGTTGAGATAGATATGTGATCTATATATTTTGATTTATTATATAAGTTCCATGAATAATATAAAAGAGGTCTATTTTTAAATTTTTTTAAATTTTTATTTTTTAAACCCTTAGAACCTTTTCTAGCAAAAACAAAACTAAATATTTTTTTTGATTTTATCATTTTTTAAATAATTTTTGTTACTTTTTTTATTAATTAAATCAAAAAAATATTTTGCAGACATGCCATTATTCCCTCTCTTTGAAGTTATATTTTCAAAAGAAAAAGTTTGATTTTTATTTATTTTTTTTTTCGCTACAATTATTTTTCTTACAATTTTAGATAAATTTTTTTCATTGTGGTTTATTTTTCTCTCTTTAGATCCTTTAGAATTTTCAGCATCTCTAATATTTTTTACCATTTGTTTAAATTCACTTGGTTGAAGTGAAAATTTATGGTCTGGTCCGTAAAGTTTATTATTTATTGTTATATGTTTTTCAATAATCTTTGCTCCCATCAATACAGCATAAGCAGGAATGTTTAATGACTGTGTATGATCAGAAAAACCTACATTTATTTTAAAAATTTTTTCTAAATATTTGATATTTAATAAATTAGAGTCTTCGATTTTAGTAGGGTAATTTGAGACACAGTGTAAAATAGAAATTTTATTTTTAATTATATCGTAGAATTTTTTATATAAATTTTTTGAATTTAGTTTTTTGTAAATTAGTTTTTTTTTTAAGTAACCACAAATATAAAATCCTATGGCATCAAATATTTCATCAACTGTACTCATACCCGTTGAGATGATTAGTTTATTTTTAAAAAAACCATGAAGATAAACTAATCTAGCATTTGTGATTTCACCAGAAGGTAATTTATGGTACTTAATTTTCATATTTTTTTTTAGAAAAATTAAACTTTCCTCATCAAATGCTGATGACATAAATTCAATATTCAATTTTCTGCAATAATCATACAATTTTCTATGATAATCATATGATAAAGAACATAATTTCAACAAATCAATTGGTGTTATTTTTTTCTTAATATTTACTTTTTGATAAACAGCCAAAAGATTGTTGGATAAAGTCAATTCATATGGATTAAATGTTTGAAATTTTACAGCATCCACACCCATTTTTTTTGCTTCAAAAATAAGTTTTTTTGCAATATTTAAATCTCCATTGTGATTTCCTCCAATTTCAGCAATAATATATGTTCTAGAATTCATAATGAAATTAATCGGTATAATTACAGTAGGCAGAGTAGATTGGAATATTTGGAAGTCAATAATTAAATCTTTCGAAAACAAAAATCAATTTAAGTTAAAAATAATTGCCTTAGGTATGCATTTTAACAGACGCTATGGAATGTCCTATAAAAATATTAAAAAAGTTGGACATAAAATAGATGAAAAAATAAAGGTAAAATTTGGAACTTCAAGTCCTGAGAATATATCTTATCAATATTCAGAATATTCAAATAAATTTTCAAAAATATTTAAAAAAAATAAGTTTGATTTTATGTGTATCGTAGGTGATAGATTTGAAAGTTTAGCTGCTGCAAGTATTTGTAGTTTTTACTCAATTCCTATTATCCATTTTCATGGAGGAGAAAAATCAGAGGGGTCACTAGATGATAGTTATAGACACGCAATTAGTAAACTATCTCATGTTCATTTAGTAAGTAACGAATTATTCAAAAAAAGACTGGTGCAATTAGGTGAGGAAAGATGGAGAATAAAAGTGGTTGGTGCCCCAGGTATTGATAACTTAAGAAGTGAAAAATATATTAGTAAAAAAAAGTTTTACGATAAATTTAAATTAAACAAAAATTGTAAAAATATTTTAGTATTACTAAATGCTGAGACTTTAGATTCACATAAAAATGAAAAAAACACTGAAATATTAATTAAATCAATTGTTAATTTAAATTATAATTTTTTGTTTACTTTACCTAATTTTGATCTTGGAAGTAGTTTAATTAGAAAAATATTAAGTAAGTATAAAAAGAAAAAAAATATAAAGTTAATAAAAACATTGGGTGATGATTTTGCTAGTGCCTTAAAACATGTAGACCTTGTTTTGGGTAATTCATCAGCCGGCATTATAGAAACTGGCTTTTTCAAAGTTCCAACTATTAATATTGGCAAAAGACAGAACGGTAGAATTTTCGGAAAAAATATAATTAACATTCCATTCAAAAAGAGTTTGATATTAAAATATATCGATTATGCCTTATCAAAAAAATTTAAAAAGAAAATAAGAAATATGAATAATCCATATGGTAATGGTTTTTCTCATTTAAAAATAAAGAAAGAAATAAAATTTTATCTTGGAATGAAAAAAAATATACTTATAAACAAAAAATTTATAGATTATTTAAAATGAAGTATTACAAAAATATTAAAAATAAATCGAAGTCAATATGTGTTTGGGGTTGTGGTTATATCGGACTTTCAACCTTAGCTTATTTCGCAAAAAAAAATGTTAGAGCCATTGGTTATGATGTTAACAAAAAAGTTGTAAATGACTTAAAAAAGGGAAAAATAAAAAATGATGATTTTAAAAAATGGCTGGGCTTCAGTATAAAAAAATTAATCAAAAATAATCTAAAATTTACAAACAATTTAGAGGTTATAAAAAAGGAAAATCCCGAAATACACTTCGTGTGCATACCGACAGAAAAAAATGGGTTACCATTAAATAAAATTTTAATTCAGACTATAAAAAGTATAATGAAGACATCATCAAATGGTTTGATAATCATTGAGTCTACATTGACACCTGGAACTAGTGATAAATTTCTTTCAAAATTAATAAGTTCCAATTTCAATTTTGCTGTAGCTCCAAGAAGAGATTGGTTTGTTGATAATTCTAAAACACTTGAGCATATGGATAGAATATACGGTTGCAATACTTCAAAGATAGAGCCTGAAGTTTTCAAAATTCTCTCAATAGTTTGCAAAAAATTGCATAAAGCAAGTAATCATAAAGTTGCTGAAATGGTGAAAAGTTTTGAGAATGCTTACAGGCATGTTGACATAGCTTTAGCAAATCAATTATCAGTTGCTTACCCAAATGATAATATTAGAGAAGTCCTTAGACTTGTGGGGACAAAATGGAATATAGGAACATTTTATCCTGGTTTTGGAAGTGGTGGATATTGTATACCTTTATCAAGTCAGTATGTTTTAAGAGGTGCAAAAATTAAAAAAAAATTGAGCATACTTAAGAATACAATAGAAATTGATAAAAATATTAATTTGATGATTGCAAAAAGTATTGTTAAAGAAAAAGTAAAAAAAATAGCAGTGTTAGGATTATCTTATAAAGCAGATTTAAAAGTATCAACACTTTCACCAATTATAGATTTTTGTAAATATTTAAAACAGAAAAAATTAAAAATTGAACTTTTTGATCCATACTATAACAATCAAGAGACAAAAAATATTGTAAACTGTAACAAAATTAAAACTTTTCCTAATGGATTATCTAAATATGACTGCGTGGTATTTGCTGTTGATCATAAATATTTTTTAGAAAAAAAGAAACAAATATTAAATAGTTTAAATTGTAAATTATTTTTTGACAATACAGGATTCTTCAAACAAAATTTAAATTATTTTAAAAAAAAGGGGATCAACTACAAGTTAGCTGGTTCTGAGAATTGGTTATAATGAAAAAAATTTTAATTACCGGGGGTATGGGATATATAGGATCGCATGTAATTAATTTATTCTTAAACAAGAATTATAATGTTACTGTAATTGATAAAATTTTATTTGGAAGTAATTCGTTACTTAGTTTTATAGGCAATGATAATTTTAAATTTTTTAACTTAGATATTAGAGAAAGTGAAGAAATTGAGAAAATATTTAAAAAAAATAATTTTAATGCAGTAATACATCTTGCAGCTTTGGTTGGAGAAGCGGCTTGCAAAAGAAATAAAGATGATACTTTTTCTATTAATTATCAATCTACAGTGAACCTTGCTAAGGTTTCAGAAAAATACAACGTGGAAAATTTTATATTTATGTCTACCGCTAGTAGCTACGGAGTTCAAGACATTAATGAAATTGCGACTGAAGAAACAAAACTTAATCCTGTTTCGTTATATGCAGAGAGTAAAATAAATTCTGAGAAAGAATTACTAGATAAATATTCTGATAAAATGAGTGTTACAATATTTAGACCATCCACAGTTCATGGAATTTCTCCAAGAATGAGATTTGATCTTATAGTTAATCATTTATCATTAGATGCATTTAAAAATAATGAAATTTCAGTTTTTGGACCAAAAATGTGGAGACCTTTGATGTGGGTAGGTGAACCAGCCAGAGTTTTTGACTTAGTTTTGAATTCTAAAAAAAACAAAGTTAAATCACAGATATTCAACTTGGGATCTGATTATGAAAATTTTCAAAAAATAGATATTGCAAATTGTTTAAAAGAAAATTTTTTTACTAATCTTAAAATTGATATAACAGACAAAGATCCAGATTTGAGAAGTTACAGAGTGAGTTTTAAAAAAATCGAAAATTTGTTAAATTATAAAACGAAAAAAACTTTGAAGGATGCAATTGGAGAAATATTACTTTTTCTAAAAAATAATACTGAAATTGATCCAAAATCAAGTTATTTTAAAAATTAATGATAAATTTATCTGTCCCTTATTTGAAAGGGAAGGAAAAGAGGTACTTAAAAGATTGTATAAATACCAATTATGTTTCAACAGTAGGCAAATATGTTGTCAGTTTTGAGAAAAAATTTGAAACGATATTCGGTTTTAGTTACTCTTGTGCGGTTAACTCAGGCACATCTGCATTACATTTAGCACTCAAATCTGTTGGGGTTGGTAAAGATGATTTGGTTATAATGCCAAGCTATACTTTTGCGGCTACAGCTAATAGTGCTATTTATTGTAATGCAGAACCATTATTTGTAGATATTGATAAATCATTAAATATAGACCTAAAAAAATTAAAATTATTTTTAAATAAAAATACTATTAAAATTAAAAAAAATTTTTATTTTAAAAAAAATAAAAAAAGAATAGGTGCTATAATTATAGTTTTTAGTCTAGGCAACATACCGGATTTAAAATTATTAAATGATATAAAGAATAAATTTAAAATCCCAATTATTTGTGATGCTGCAGCTGCTCACTTCTCACAATATAAGAATAGACACTTGTCTACTTTCAATTTAAATTGTTGCTACTCTTTCAACGGAAACAAATCTTTAACTACAGGGGCTGGTGGGATATTTGCAACTAATAACAAATATTTATATGAAAAATTTTTTAACTTTGCAAACATTTGTAAAAATAAATCTGGATACGGATATAATGATATTGGATTTAATTATAGGATGGCAAATATTAATGCTGCTATAGGTTTGGCTCAACTTGAGAAATACGATTTGATAAAAAAAATAAAAAAACAAATTTATAAGAAGTATGATTATGGACTATCAAAATTAAAAAATATTCGTAAGATTGAAAGTGAAAATAATGACTTTGTTTCATGGGTTTATGCAATTGAAACAAATAATTCAAAACGTTTACTGTCTATTTTAAATAAAAATAAAATAAATATTAAATATTTTTGGAAACCTTTAGATATGCAAACACCTTATAAGAATTATCAAAAAATTGACCTTCATAATACTCATAAAATTTGGAAAAATATTATTACATTGCCTTCTTCGGCATCTCTTAAAAATATCGATCAACAAAAAATAATAAAAATAATAACTAAGTTAGATAATGAATTATAGACTAATTATAGTAGGTAGTGGATCGTTGCTTAATGTTTGTGCGGAGATTGCGATTTTAAACAAAATTAAAATCAAGGGATATGTCGATAACATTAAAACAAAAAACTCAAATATTTTTTCAATTAAATATTTAGGAAATCTTAAGAATATTGAAAAATATATAGATCGTAGAACTAAAATAATTTTAGCGATAGGTGACAATTATCAAAGATTCAAAATGTATAATTCTATTTTAAAAAAAAATAAAAATACAAACTTTGCGACCTTAATTCATCCCAATACCTACATAAGTAATCATTCAAAAATAAATATTGGCTCCATAGTATGCTGTGATGTAAATGTAAATATTAATACTTATATTGGAAAATTCTGCATATTAAACTCAAAAACGTCAATAGATCATGATAATTATTTATCAGATTTTGTGGGAACTGGCCCTGGCGCTAAGACGGGTGGGCAGGTTAAAATAAATAACTTTAGTTTCATAGGTATAAATTCATCTATTAAAAATAATATAAAGGTTGATACAAATACTGTGGTTGGTGGAAATTCATTTTTGAGTAAAAATTCCAAAAAAAATAGTACATATATTGGTGTTCCAGCTAAAATTAAAAAAAAGAGAAAGATTGGAGAAAAATATTTATAAGTAAATAATATTACTAAAACTTTTAATTAAAATGGGATCATGACTAACTATTACTATTGTTTTTGTTAAAGATAATTTTTTTATAACTCTAAGAAAATCCTGAACTGAAAGTTTGTCAAGTGAGCTAGTTGGTTCATCAAATATTAAAATACTGCAATTTTTATATAAGGCTCTTGAAATTGCAATTTTTTGAATTTGTCCTCCCGAAATATATTTTCCTGCTTCACCAGTATTAGTATATATGCCATTTTTTAAATGGGATATAAATTTGTCATATTTAAGATAATTAATAATTTTCATTATTTTTTTATTTGAAATTACCTCGTCTTGCTCTCCAAAAGCTATGTTTTCTCTTATGGAAGTATCATTTAGATTTATATCTTGAGGTATGTAGCCTATTGAATTCATCCAGGTTCTTCTTATTTTCTTTATATTTGTCCCGTCTATTAAAACTTTACCTTTATACGTGTCAATTAAACCAACTATTATATTTATTAAAGTTGATTTACCTGAGCCTGACCTACCTGCAATAACAGTTACACTATTTTTTTTAATTTTTAAATTTTTATTATTTATAATTTTTTTATCGCCGTATTTAAAAGTAAGGTTTTTAACTTCTAGATTTTTTTTCAATGTATATTGATCATTATTAATTTTGTAATATTTTTTAGACGAAATTTTATTTTTTAATTCATTATAAATTATTTTTAGTGAAGGTTTACAAAAATTAATTAGGTTTAATACTGATGCAATTTTTACAAACATAGGTAATAATCTCAAAGTTGCAAAAACATACATGGATAATATTGGTAAATATTGATCTAATCTAAGATTGTTAAAAAAAACTAATAAAATAAATGAAATAACCAGCAGAAGTAGTATTAATTCAATAATAACTCTCGGCAATGATTGGATAATATTAATGATAGCAAGTGATTTAAAATTCTTTTCTGAGCTATAATTAAATTTGTTAAGAAAATATTGTTCTTTTTGAAAAATCTTTATTTCTTTAAAACCTTTTATCAAAAAATTTGCAAATTTAATTTTCTCTATAAGATGTATCTGTCTATCTTTAGCTTTAAGCGAAACAATTTTTTTGACGGTAATTTGATAAACAAAGATAATAAAAATTAAAACAATGAAAATTATAAATGACAAATATAAATCTAAAAAAAAAATAAATACTAATATTGCAATTATTAAAAATATATCTGTAATTAATAACGTCAAATTTAAATAAATTTGGCCGACTTGTGCAACCTCATCAGTAAGATTTGCAACTAATTTAGATGTTTTTTTTTTTATTTGAGTAAGTAAATCTAAAGACAAATACTTTGATGATAGTTTTTTTGATATTTCAAATTTTATTCTATAGATAATTTTATTTTGATAAATAATTATTGTAGTTAAGACTATAATTTTGACTAAATATAAAATAAAAAAAATATATATAAAAGTTATCAAGGGGTTTTCATTTTTAAAAAAAATAAAAGCATAAATATCCTTAAGCAAACCATCATCCAATATGTCTATATTGTTATTTGTGATTAATAATATAGATGGAAATAGTGATGCAAAACTTAAATACTCCAATAAAGAAGCAAAAATTGTTAATATTAAGAGTAAAAAAAAAGATTTTTTTTCTTTTTTATCCAAAAGATATTTAATTTTTTTTAGAAATTCTTTGTTTCGCATTACCTTATTTTTTTTCTAGCTTTTAGAAGATCATCTTTGCTGCCTATATCAATCCAATCTTCGTACATTGGATAATGATTCACTCTATATTTTTTTAATTTTGCTTTCGAGATTAAGTCAGTTGCATTTAAAAATGTTTTATTTTTAATTAACTTTAGAATTTTTTTGTTTATCAAGTAAATACCGGAATTTATTAAAAAACTCAATTTTGGTTTTTCTGTAATTTTTTTTACTTGGTTTTCTTTATTTTCAATTACGCCGTAAGGAATGTTTATTTCATAAATAGAAGAACATATAGATATATCTGATTTATTTTTTTTATGAAAATCATAAAAATAATTAAAATCAACACTTGTCGAAATATCTGCATTTACCAATAATATATTTTCAATATTTTTTTTGTTTTTTAATTGATATAGTGAACCAGCTGTTCCTAGCGGCTTATTTTCTCTAATATAAAAAATATTCTCATCATTATGTTTACTTTCAATAAATTTCTTAATTAGATTACCCTTATACTTTAAACTTATATAAATATTTCTTACATCATATGATTTTGCATAATTTATAATTCTAGAAATCATTGCCGATCCATTAATTTCTATTAATGGTTTTGGAGTATAATATGTTAAGGGTCTTAATCTTTTTCCAATACCACCGGCCATTA
>CACMYV010000014.1 GCA_902617975.1 uncultured Pelagibacteraceae bacterium | reverse complement strand
ATGGAGTTGTAGTAGATCCATGGGCGTTGCTAGATGAAATCGAGGAAGCTAAATCTAAATCTGTAGAAATCAATGAAAATAATCTGATTTTATCTGAGGCTGCCACACTAATTTTACCATTTCACAGAGAGATGGATGAAATAAGGGAAGATACTGCTGGTAAATCAAAAATTGGAACTACAAGAAGAGGAATTGGTCCAGCTTATGAAGATAAAGTCGGACGAAGATCTATAAGAGTAATGGACCTTGCGTCCAAAAAAAATCTAGAAAATAGATTAGCTGTGGTTTTAGAACATCATAATGCTATACGAAAGGGATTGGGTAAGCCAATATATGAAAAAGATAAACTAGTTGAGGACTTATTAAAAATAGCCCCAAATATATTAAAATATTCAGCTCCTGTTTGGAGAAAGATAGATCAATTTAAATCAGAAAATAAAAAAATATTATTTGAAGGAGCTCAAGGAATATTACTTGATGTGGATCATGGGACATATCCATATGTAACTTCATCTAATACAGTAGCAGCTTCAGCAGCAACAGGATCTGGATGCGGTCCAAATTCAATAAACTATGTGTTAGGAATTACAAAAGCATATACAACAAGGGTAGGTGAAGGACCTTTCCCGACAGAATTAACAGATGATATTGGTAATCATTTAGGTGAAAAGGGACATGAATTTGGAACTGTAACTAGTAGAAAAAGAAGATGTGGCTGGTTTGATGGAGTTCTAGTGAGACAAACTATAAAGATTTCAGGCATTAATGGTATAGCATTAACAAAATTAGATGTATTAGATGAACTTGATGAAATAAACCTTTGCGTAGGTTACGAACTAAATGGAAAAGAAATAGATTATTTCCCTGCTGCCGTTGAAGATCAATTAAATGTCAAACCAGTATATAAAACATTCAAAGGTTGGAAATCTAAAACCCAAGGTATTAAAAAATTTGATGATTTACCTAATAATGCAAAGATTTATGTAAAAGCTATTGAAGAGTTCATTGAGACTAAAATATCAAGTATTTCGACAAGTCCCGAGAGGGAAGATACTATTCTTTTAATAGATCCATTTAATTAATATTAGAATTAATTTAGTTAACAGTAAAATCCATAATATACTAATAATATGATCAATAAATGTATTCACATATTTATTTTTTTTTTTGTTATTTTAATCAATCCTAAACATGTATACGCTGTTGATTTATCATCAACTACTCCTTCAGATAATGCAACACAGATTGCTGTAGATACTTCTATTACACTTGTATGGGCGGGCAGAGTAACTACAAATAACGGAAATGTAATGTTAAAAAAAACTTCTGACGATAGTACAGTAGAATCATTTGCATCAAATTCAATGTTCTTAATTTTGGATATGTCTGGAAATGCTTCAGTAATAATAACTCCTTCATCAAATTTAGATGAAGATACCGAGTACTATGTTTTAATAGATAGTTCTGCATTTAATGGATTTGACGGTATTGCAAGTAAAACAACTTTAAATTTTAAGACAGTTGACAATAATAATCCTACTTTAACATCTGCTTCGCCATCTGATGATGCATCTAATGTTAGTGTATCATCAAATATAGTTCTTACATTTAATGAAGCTGTAGATGCTGAAAGTGGAAATATTGATATAATCAATACATCAACAGGCGAAGCGATAGAGATTGATGTAACAGGATCTTTATTATCTGGAAGTGGAACAACTGAAATTACTATTAATCCATCATCTGACTTAGAAAATGATACTTCATATCATGTAAAAATAGACTCAACAGCGTTTGATGATGCAGTTGGAAACTCTTATGCTGGTATTTCAAACACAACAACTTTAAATTTTACTACTGCAAAAGGTCAAATTTTTAACGATACTGTAAAAACTTTAGTAAAAAATCAAACAACAGCTTCAATTCAATCAATGACTCAGTCATTAAATAGAGTAAATAGCCGCTTAAATTTTATTAGACCAATTCAAAATAGTAACACTTCAAGAAATAAAATAGCTTTAAATTTTAATGACCCATACGCAAACAAAATAGTTGATGCTTTAACTGCTAACTTAATAAAATATGAAAAAAAGGAGAAAAAATTTGCTTTTTGGAGTGAAGGCAACCTTTCTTTTGGAAGAATAAACAACAAAGGTAAAGACTTGGGTCAGGATCTTAGCACAAAAGGTTTTACTGTAGGATTTGATAAAAAAATTACAGATATAAAAACTATAGGTTTAGCATTAAATCAATCGGAGCAAGAAACTCAAATTGGAAGCAATGATGCACATATGGATGCAACAGCAAAATCTTTATTAATCTATGGAAGCAACCAATTTTTTGAAAATCGATATTTTGAAGCTGCCATTGGATTTGGAGAAACAGAAATCGATATCAATAGAAAAGTATCTGGAGGAAATAATAAAGGCCTCAGAGATGGAAAACAATTATTTGGAAGCTTCACTTACTTGTACGAACCATTAGAACAAAACGAAAGTAAAAACTTAAATTACTATTCTAGGATAGATTTGGGTTATACGATATTAGATGATTACATTGAAAGTGGTGATGGTGATTCAATTAATTACAATGATCAAAATATAAAAAGTTCGTCATTATCTTTTGGATTTAATTTTTCAAATATATTAGAGATAGATCAAGGATTTATTACACCTTTAATACAGTTTGAAATTGGTAAAAATAAAACAATAAATTCACTATCAGAAGCTTATTATGTAAACGATTCTTCAACTATTTATGCTAATGCAATATCTGATCAAAATACATCACATGCAAAGCTAACCCTTGGAATAGGGGCTACTTTGGAAGACGGTTTAAATATAAGTTTCATGGTCGATCATTATAGAAATGATAACGAAGCATTTAATACCAGTTTAACTGTAAATATTAGAAAAGAATTTTAATAAGCTTAATTAGCTGGTAATAAATTTTTTGATTTAGCAGAGTTCAGCATATGTTTTTGAAGTTTTTCAAAAGCTTTATTTTCAATTTGTCTTATTCTTTCTCTGCTTATTTTGAATTTCTTACTTAAGTCCTCCAAAGTTATTGGATCATCTGTCAATCTTCTAGAGTAAAGAATTTCTTTTTCTCTTTCATTTAAAATTTTAATAGAATCCTGAAGAAGATCTTTTCGTTGTTCCATTTCTTCATTTTGTGCAAATTTAAGTTCTTGATCCATATCATTATCCACAACCCAATCTTGCCATTCATCACCATCTTCTCCAATCGGTGCATTTAAAGACTGCTCTTTTCCTGAAAGCCTTCTATTCATAGATACTACTTCTTGTTCACTAACATCTAATCTGTTTGCTATATCTTTCACGTGCTCATCACGTAAGTCACCCTCAGATCTAGGTGCAATTTGATTTTTTAATTTCTTCAAGTTGAAAAAAAGCTTTTTCTGAGCTGTTGTAGTTCCTATTTTTACTAAGCTCCATGATCTTAGAATATACTCTTGAATAGAAGCTTTAATCCACCACATTGCATAAGTTGCAAGTCTAAAACCTTTTTCAGGTTCAAATTTTTTAACAGCTTGCATTAAACCTACGTTACCTTCTGAAATCATTTCATTAAGAGGCAAACCATAGCCTTTGTAACCCATCGCTATTTTAGCAACTAGTCTTAAATGACTTGTAACAAGTTTTTCAGCTGATTTAACATTTCCTGTAGTTTGCCAATTTTTAGCAAGCATGTATTCTTCTTCTGCATCTAGCATAGGGAATTTTTTTATCTGAGCTAGATAAGCTGCTAAGCCACCTTCATTCGAAAGCGTCGGCAAGTTGTATGTATTATTACTCATCGGAAGTATTTATGTAATAGAGAAATTTTTTTTTACAATCGTTTTATTTACTTAATTTTCTTAGTTTTTTTAGGATATCACTTAACTCCTTTGGGATATTTGATGAAAATTCTAGTCTTTCCTCTGTCCTAGGATGGTCAAAACCTAGCTGTTTTGCATGTAAAAATTGTCTCTCAAGATTGGAAATTTTATTATTAAGATCTTCATCAATATTTTTAAATTTTTTAAATTTTTTTTTATATTTTTTATCTCCAAGAATATTGTTACCTTTGTATGACATATGAACTCTTATTTGATGAGTTCTCCCAGTTTCTAATTTACATTGTATAAAACTAAAAGTTGGAACTTTATCATTTTCAAAAAGCTCTAAAGTTTCGTAATGTGTAATTGCTTTTTTACCTTTGCTAGATGATACTTCCATCATTTGTCTATTTTTTGAACTTCTAGTTATGAATGTTTCAATTGTTCCTTTTTGAGGTCTTAATTTTCCCCATATTAAAGTTTGATAAACTCTAGTTATAGTGTGTTTGGAAAACTGAATTGATAATTTTTCATGAGTTGAATTATTTTTTGCAATTACAATTAATCCTGATGTATCTTTATCAATTCTGTGAACTATACCAGGTCTAAGCTCATCTCCAATATCAGATAAATTTTTACTATTATAATTTATTAGCGCGTTTACTATTGTATTATCATAATTACCAGCACCAGGATGCATCGAAATTCCAGAGGGCTTGTCAATTACGATTAGGTCTTCGTCTTCATAAATTATATTTAATTTAAAATCGTATGGTTTTAAGCTTTGTTTCTTAGGTTCAACAATTTCAAGTTCAATTTTGTCATTTATTTTAGTCTTAATCGAAGGATCTTTGATTACTCTCTCATTAATTTTTAATTTACTATCCAGTATTAAATTTTTTACTCTAGTTCTGCTTAAGCTTTTATCATGTTTTGCTAATATCATGTCTACTCTCTTGTTATTATCGTCTTCTTTAACAATAAAATTAATGATATTTTTCATAAATTATTATATTAAATTAGTATGCGTTCGTAGCTCAACTGGATAGAGCGCCAGATTTCGGCTCTGGAGGTTCAGGGTTCGACTCCTTGCGGGCGCACCACTATTCGCCCATATTAATAAGCGTCCCTTTATTTTTTGCGACATTGAATGAATAATAGAATAATACAATCGATAATACAAAGTAAACCCCATTCCACAAGAATGCATAATAGATATTTTGAATATCTACAGTTTGATTAATCAAAATATTTCTTGCCTCTTCAAAAATATATACCAAAGGTAATAAGTAAGCTATTTTCTGAAACACTTCTGGCAGTATTTCAATTGGATAATAAATGCATCCAAATGGAGCTAATAAAAACATTGTAGACCATGCTATATTTTCAAAAGAGGGCCCATATCTTAATAGACCAGCAGATACCAAGATGCCAAGTGTTATTCCAAATAAATATAGGCTCAAAAATAAAAAGAATAAAAATATTCCTAAATCTAAAATAGATATACCGAACAATGGAGAAGTTAAAAGCACTGCTGGTATTAAACCTATTAGAGCTCTTATTAAAGCTGTAGCAACAAGTGAAGTTAATATTTCACCAATTTTCATTGGCGCAATAAATAAATTTGTAAAGTTCCTACTCCAAATTTCCTCAAGAAATAGCATATTAAATCCAATACTAGTTCTAAAAAGAAAATCATAAAGGATTGCGCAAGTTAATATAACTCCAACTGCATTATTATAATATGTTGTGTGTGTAGCAAAAAAATTTGAGATGAATCCCCACAATGTAATTTGGATAGTCGGCCAATAAACAAGATCCAAAACCCTTGGGAAAGATCTGGTAATTAAATAAAAATGTCTTAAAAATAGACCATACATTCTAGTTAAGCTCATTTTTACTCCTAGATAATTTTAAAAAAACTTCTTCAAGGTTTTTTCTGCCATGTTTATTGATTAATTCTTCAGGATTTCCTTTATCGATTATAATTCCATCTTTCATCATTAGAATTGACTTACAAAGTCTAGTGACTTCATTCATATTATGAGAGGCAAGAAGTATAGATATTTTTTTTTCTTTTTTATAATCTTCCAAAAAAGATCTAACAAAATCACCTACTTCTGGATCTAATGATGCAGTTGGCTCATCTAATAGCAATACTTTTGGTTCATTGATTAATGCTTTTGCTAAACTAACTCTATTTTTTTGTCCAGATGATAATTCACCTGTAATGTTATTAAGCAATCCCCCCAATCTTAATTTTTCTGATAAAAATTCAATCCTCTCATTAATATTATTTATTTTATATAATTTTCCATAAACGGTTAGATTTTGTTTAACCGTAAGTTTTTTTGGTAATTCAATATATGGAGATATGAAGTTTATTTGTTCTAAGATTTCAATTCTATTTCCCTCCAATTTTTGACCACTTATCAAAATTTCACCACTAGTTGGTTTTAAAAGTCCTAACAACATACCAATGGTGGTTGTTTTGCCTGAGCCATTTGGACCTAATAAGCCTAAAATTTCGTCTTCTTTTATGTTAAAGCTTATACCTTTTACAGCCTCATTCTTTCCATAATTTTTTTTAATATTTTTTACTTCGACTAAATTTTTCATTTTTTTGATGCTCTAAGAAGTCTATCGTTAATCACTAATCCAAATTTTCGGTTTGGTATTCTTTGTACGGCTATTTTTCTGTAACCTAGCTTCTTAATTTTTCTTAATGTTTTATACAAATTTTTACCACTCTCTATTAGATTATTTGTCTTACTTAAATAAAAATAATTCTTATTATTTTCTTTTTTCTTCTTGATAAGGATAAAAGCCTCATCTTTTTTTATTTTAACTGCGTTTAATCTAATGGGTATACCTGGTGAATAATGAACCCTCCTTCTTCCTGGAGAATTTATATTATTTTTACCATGCAATTTAGTTTTTAAATTTATTTTTAATTTTTTTTTTAATATAGAAATATCTAAACCACCCAGTCTTAAAATTTGGGGTTTTTTTACTAAACTTATTATTGTAGATTCAACACCAACTTTTGATCTTCCTCCTTCTAGAATAAATTTAATTTTTTCTCCAAATTCATCATATACATCGTCTTTTGTCACTGGACTTATCCCTTCAGAAATATTTGCGCTTGGTGCCGCTAAAGGATATTTTAAAGATTTTAATAATATTCTAGCGGTTCGGTGACTTGGAAATCTTACACCTAACGTTTTTTTTTTATTAGTAACATTTTTTGAAATTTTGCTTTCATTTTTTAGTTTTAATATAAAGGTAATTGGTCCAGGGCATAATGAATTATAAAGTTTATAAAACAAAGTATTTGTCTCACAATCTTTTTCCAAATCTTTAATATTATAATAATGAACTATCAAGGGGTTATCAGAAGGCCTTCCTTTTAATTTAAATATTTTTTTAGTGCCTTTATCAGAATAGGCATTAGCAGCTAATCCATAGACAGTTTCTGTAGGTATTCCAATACATTCGTTATTATTTAAATATTTTATTGCTTTTTTAATATTTGAATCATTAATTTTCATATAATATTACAAACTATTATATGAATGAAAAAATTTTGCCAGATGATATTGAATTAAAATCTTTGAGTGAACTTACAGATATAGCAGATCGTTTGATTCAAAAATTAGAAAATAAAAAAAATTTGGAAGAATCCATTGAAGATTATCAATATTTAATAAAGTTAAACAATATGATAGAGAAAAAATTTCAAAAGGACTCAAAAAATATATCTGAAAGTACCAAGCTAAAAATAGAAGAATTAACCTCAAAAAAAAATGAAAAAAAAATTAGTTAAAACTGTTAATGAAGTAAATAAATTTTTAAAAAATTACTTAGCAAAACAAAAAAAAACAGATCTAATTATACCTATTAAATATGGTTTATTTCCTGGAGGAAAAAAAATAAGATCTAAGCTTATTTTTGATGTTGGAAAAATTTTTAATGTAGAAAAAAAATATCTTTTATATTTAAGTTCAGCTGTTGAATGTATACACGCTTATTCACTAATACATGACGATTTACCGTGTATGGATGATGATGATATTAGAAGAGGTAAACTAACTACACATAAAAAATTTGGAGAATCAACAGCAGTATTAGCTGGAAACTCCCTCATGACATTAGCTTTTGAAATTTTATCTGATCCGAAGTTCGATATAAATAACAATAAAAAAATATCCTTAATAAATCTAATATCTCAATCATCAGGACACCAAGGAATAGCTGGAGGTCAATTTTTGGATTTAAATTATGAAAGAAAAAAAGTTTCTAAACAAAAAGTTATAGATATGGAAATTAAAAAGACAGGAAAATTATTTTCATTCAGCTGTTTGTCTCCAGTTATTTTGACAAATAAAAAAGATCAAATAAAAAAATTCTCAATTATTGGTGAAAAAATTGGTTTACTTTTTCAAATTGCAGATGATTTAATTGATTATAGCAGTACATCAAAAACTGCAGGAAAAAAAACAAATAAAGATTCAAAAAGGGGAAAAGCAACATTAATAAGTTTACTAGGATATAAAAATGCTATTAAATATGCCTCAAAACTAAAAAAAGAAATATTTAATAGTCTAGTTAGCTATGGAAATAATGCTAGTGATTTAAAAGAGACAATTGAATTTATATTAAGTAGAAATAATTAAATGCAAAAATATAAATATTTAAATAATATTAATTTTCCTTCAGATATAAAAAAGCTGAATAATGAAGAATTAAAAGTTCTATCAGAAGAAGTAAGAAGCGAAATGATTGATGCTGTTTCAAAAACAGGTGGTCATCTAGGTGCAGGCTTAGGTGTTGTAGAATTAACAGTAGCTCTTCACCATGTTTTTGACACACCAAAGGACAAATTGATATGGGATGTTGGCCATCAATCATACCCTCATAAAATTTTAACAGGAAGAAAAGATAAAATAAGAACTTTACGACAAGGAAGTGGATTATCTGGTTTTACAAAGCGATCAGAAAGTGAATTTGACCCCTTTGGTGCAGCTCATAGTTCTACTTCTATTTCTGCCGGACTTGGCATTGCAACAGCAAATAAATTATCAAATAAATCAGATCAGGTTATAGCAGTTATTGGTGACGGTGCCATGAGTGCAGGAATGGCATATGAAGCTATGAATAACGCTGGAGACTCAAAAACAAAAATGATCGTAATTTTGAATGACAATGATATGTCAATTGCAAAACCAGTCGGCGCAATGAAATCTTATCTTGCTAAAATTTTTTCAGGTAAGATTTATTTTAGTTTCAGAGAAACAGTTAAAATGATTATTTCATCATTTTCAAAAAGATTTAGCAAAAAGGCTGGAAAGGCTGAAGATTTTTTGAGATCAGCTGTCACAGGTGGTACATTATTTAATTCATTAGGTTTTTATTATGTTGGTCCAATTGATGGTCATGATTTAGATGTACTATTGCCAATTTTAAAAAATGCAAAAGAAAGCAATCATAATGGTCCAATACTAATTCATATAAAAACTCAAAAAGGGAAAGGATATAGTTTTGCTGAAAAATCTGATGATAAGTATCATGGAGTTACAAAATTTGATGTTCAAACTGGAGTTCAACAAAAATCAACAACTAAGGCTCCTGCTTTTACAAAGGTATTTGCAAATACATTAATAGAGCATGCAAAGAAAGACAGTAAAATTGTAGGTATAACTGCTGCTATGCCATCTGGGACAGGAATGGACGCATTTAGTAAAGCTTTTCCGGACAGAACTTTTGATGTTGGAATTGCTGAACAACATGCTGTTACTTTTGCTGCAGGTTTAGCTACAGAGGGTTATAAACCTTATGCAGCAATTTATTCAACATTTTTACAAAGAGCTTATGATCAGGTAGTTCACGACGTTGCAATTCAATGTTTGCCAGTAAGATTTGCAATTGATAGAGCTGGTTTAGTTGGTGCCGATGGAGCCACTCATGCAGGTGCTTTTGATATTACATACTTATCAACTTTACCTAATTTTATTGTTATGGCAGCAAGTGATGAAGCAGAATTGGTAAGAATGGTCAATACGTCAGTAGATATTAATAATCAACCATGTGCATTTAGATATCCAAGAGGAAATGGAGCAGGTTTAGAATTACCTGATATCAACGAAAAAATAGATATTGGAAAAGGTAGAGTTATAAGAGAAGGTAAGAAAGTTGCCTTAGTAAGCTTTGGTAACAGATTAAAAGAGTGTCTATTGGCTGAAGAAGGTTTAAAAAAAATGGGGATTAATCCAACGATTATAGATGCTAGATTCGCAAAACCTCTGGATGAAAATCTTATGTGGCAAGTTGCAACAAATCATGAAGTGCTAATTACGTTGGAAGAAGGCTCCGTAGGAGGTTTTGGAGCACATGTAAATCATTTCTTAAATGAAAAGAATTTATTAGATAATAATATAAAATTTAGATCAATGATTTTGCCTGATAAATTTTTAGACCAAGATAAACCAGAAGAAATGTATAAAGAAGCTGGTCTAGATGCTAAATCTATTGAAGCGAAGGTTTTAGAAACTCTAAATTCTAAAATTTTAATTAAAAAAACTAATTAATTGCCACATTGAGCTTTATTCATTAAGTAGTGATCAAGAATTACACAATGCATCATTGCTTCGCCTATAGGCACTGCTCTAATACCTACACATGGATCATGTCTACCTGTGACTGAAATTGAAGTATTTTTTCCAAATTTATTAATTGTTTTTCTTTGAGAAAGAATTGATGAAGTTGGTTTTACTGCAAAAGAAACTATTATTTCTTGACCACTAGAAATTCCTCCAAGAATTCCTCCAGCATTATTTGATTTAAATTTTGTTTTCTTTCCTGTTTGGGACATTTCATCAGAATTTTGTTCACCAGAAAGTTGAGCAGAGTTCATTCCTGATCCTATATTTACCCCTTTAACTGCGTTAATACTCATCATAGCTGATGCTAAATCCATATCTAATTTAGAATAAATTGGAGCTCCTAATCCAACAGGCACACCTCTTGCTCTTACTTCAATAATAGCCCCACATGACGAGCCAGCTTTTCTTATCTCTAGTAAATATTTTTCCCATAATTTTAAAACTGTTTTATCTGGACAAAATAAAGGGTTTTTTGTGATGAAACTGTCACTCCATTTTTCTGTATCACATCCTAGTATTCCTAATTGTGTAACTGCTCCAATTACACTGTACTTTTTCCCAATAATATTTTGCAAAATTTGTTTTGCTATTGCCCCTGCTGCCACTCTTGAAGCAGTCTCTCTCGCCGACTGTCTGCCTCCACCTCTATAATCTCTAATTCCATACTTTTTAAAATATGTATAATCAGCATGACCAGGCCTAAATTTATCTTTAATATTTTTATAATCCCTAGAACGCATATCTTTATTGAAGATAATCATTGAGATAGGTGTACCAGTTGTTTTGCCCTCAAATGTACCTGATAAAATTTCTACTTTATCATCTTCTTTTCTTTGGGTTGTGAATTTAGACTGACCAGGCTTTCTTTTATTTAATTCTAACTGAATGTCTTTGATATTAAGCTTAATATTTGGAGGACAACCATCAACAACACATCCTATGGCTGGACCATGAGATTCACCCCATGTAGTAAATCGAAAAAATTTTCCAAATGTATTAAAAGACATTATATTATTATATAAATTATTTTGGTTAAATTATGAACGAAAAAAATTCTTTAGGGTTAGATAAATGCTTTTTAGATCTCGATAATCCAGTACTATTATTCACAGAATGGTACAACGAGGCAAAGAAAACAGAAATAAATGATCCAAATGCATTAGCTCTAGGCACTATTGACGAAAAAGGTTACCCGAATGTAAGAATGGTATTACTCAAAGACTATGGAGAAGATGGATTTGTTTTTTACACCAACTTTAATAGCAATAAAGGAATTGCTATAAAGCAGAATCCAAATATTTCAATGTGCTTTCATTGGAAAAGTTTACTCAGACAAATCCGTATAGTTGGTACTGCTGAAAAGGTTTCAGATGATGAAGCAGATAGTTATTATAATTCTAGAAGTTATGGAAGCAGAATTGGTGCTTGGGCTTCAAATCAAAGCTCAATTTTAAAAGATAGAGAAGAGCTAAACCAATCAATAAAAAAATTTAAAGATCTCTATAAAGATGAAAATAATGTTCCAAGACCTAATCATTGGTCAGGTTGGAGGTTAAAACATCACGAAATTGAATTTTGGTTAGATGGAGAAAATAGAATTCATGAAAGATTAAAATATATTAAAGACAATAATATTTGGAAAAAAGTTCTTCTGTCGCCTTAAAATTTTCTATTAATACTAAAAGAAGTTAAGTTTTTAAGTATAGTTTTTTCTTCACAATCATTAAAAATACTCAATGAATTTGATGCTAAACTTATATAGTGTTCGGCTTTTTTGTAACACTCATTAATTATATTGTATCTTTGTACTAACTTAAGCACATAGTCAAATTGTTCTTTAGATCTTATATTTTGTTCAAATATTTTTTTTAAGAATAATTTTTCATCAGAAGATAATTTTTGATTTAATAAAATAATTGGGAGTGTTACCTTACCCTCAAAGAAATCCTTCCCTATCTCTTTACCAAACATTTTTAATTCTGAGTTATAATCAAGTGTGTCATCTGCAATTTGAAATGTTAATCCAAGGTTCTTACCATAGAACTCTAATGCATCTTTAAATTTATTGTTTTTGTTAGTAATTATCGATCCAACTTTTGATGATGCTGAAAATAAAGCTGCGGTTTTAGAGGAGATTATATTCAAATATGTTTCTTCCAACATTTCGGAATCACCCTTATGTTGTAACTGCAAAACTTCTCCTTGAGCAATAGTTGATGATGTAGAAGATAAAAGTTTTAATACTTCAATACTTCCATCCTCAACCATCATTTCAAAACATCTACTTAATAAATAGTCCCCAACAAGAATTGATGACTGATTCCCCCAAATTTTATTTGTAGTTCTTTTCCCCCTTCTTAAATCTGCACTGTCAATAACATCATCATGCATAAGTGTTGCTGCGTGAATAAGTTCAACACATGCAGCTAGGTTCACATCTCTACTACCTTTTGTATATCCACACAATTTAGCACATTCCAAAGTAAGCAACGCTCTTAATCTTTTACCACCACTAGTCATGTGATAAGCTGTCATTTCTTTAACCAGCTCAACTTTACTATCTAATTTATAAGATATTTTGTCTTCAACTAAGCTAAGTTTTTCATCAACAGAATTTACCAAATCTGTGTATGCGTTGGTTATTTGCTTTTTTAATTGAACTACTGAACCCATAAATTCAAAATATTACATTAAGTTTATTAATATACTTATCAATTGACGCACCTATTTCTTCAACTATAAGTAGCTTTATAATTAAGTAAAATTTTTATAATCATTTGTATGTTCTCATTTTTTAAAAAAAAAAAAGTTGTTAGTCATTTAAGGCTTACTGGTGTCATTGGAAATGTTGGAAAGTTTAAACAAGGAATAGAATATTCCTCTCAAGAAGAAATGATAAAAAAAGCTTTCTCAGTAAAAAAAGCTGAAGCAGTTGCAATTTCAATTAATTCACCAGGTGGTTCACCCGTTCAATCACATCTAATATATAAATTTATTAGAGAACAATCTAAGAAACATAAAAAAAAAGTAATAGTTTTTGCGGAAGATGTTGCTGCATCTGGAGGTTATTTAATTGCATGTGCAGGTGATGAGATTTATGCTAACTCAAGTTCTATAATTGGATCAATAGGAGTGATTTATTCTTCTTTTGGTTTTAAAGATTTAATTCAAAAAATTGGTGTTCAAAGAAGAGTTTACACAGCAGGAAAAAATAAAAGTACCTTGGATCCTTTTTTAGACGAAAAAGAAGAGGACATTCAAAGATTAAAAAATATTCAACTAGAGCTTCACCAAGAATTTATAAATGTTGTAGAAGAAAGCAGGTCAACTAAATTAAATAAAACTGATGTTGAACTTTTCTCAGGAGAATTTTGGTCTGGCAAAACATCCTTAAAACTAGGTTTGATAGATGGAATAGGGAATGCTGAACAAATACTTAGAGAAAAATTTGGTGAAGATGTTGAAATTAAAAAATTTGAAAAGTCTAAAGGATGGCTTGCCAAAAAACTTTCGTCTTCAGAAGACCATGCAGATAAATTGATTAGTGTTTTAGAAGAAAGATCTATTTGGCAAAAATATGGTTTCTAAAAAAAAAACAAAAAATTTAAAATCATTTATTTCTTTTCAGGATACAATTTTAAATCTTCAAAAGTATTGGTCAAAAAAAGGTTGTATTATTTTACAACCATATGATTTAGAAGTTGGAGCAGGAACATTTCATCCAGCAACAACTTTAAGATCATTAGGTCCTAAACCTTGGAAAACAGCTTATGTTCAACCATCAAGAAGACCAACAGATGGAAGATATGGAGAAAACCCTAATCGTCTACAACATTATTATCAATTTCAAGTATTAATAAAACCTTCACCAAAAGATATTAAAAAAATGTACCTTAATAGTCTTTTATCAATTGGCATTAAAAATGAAGAGCACGATATCAGATTTGTAGAGGATGATTGGGAAAGTCCGACTTTGGGTGCCGCCGGTCTTGGATGGGAAGTATGGTGTGATGGTATGGAAGTTACTCAATTTACTTATTTTCAACAAATGGCAGGGATGGAATGTAATCCAATATCTGTTGAAATTACTTATGGATTAGAAAGATTATGTATGTTCATTCAAAATAAAAAAAATGTTTTTGATTTAATTTGGAATGATGAAGGAGTTTTATACAAAGATGTTTTTCATCAAGCTGAAAAAGAATTTTCAGCCTATAATTTTGAGTATGCAAATACTGATAACTTATTTAAAATTTTTGATATGCTTGAAGTAGAAGCAAAATCTTTAATCGAAAAGAAAGTTTCTCTTCCAGCATATGATCAATGTTTGAAGTCAAGTCATGTGTTTAATATTTTAGATGCAAGAGGAGTTATAAGTGTTGCTCAAAGAGCAGAATATATTGCAAGGATCAGAGATCTGACAAGAGAAATTGGAAAAATTTGGGTAGAAACACAAAATTAAAATGGCTGAATTTTTTCTTGAATTATTTAGTGAAGAAATACCTTCCAGATTACAAATTAATGCTAGAAATGATTTAATACAAATTTTTAAAAAATTTTTTGATGATAATGAAATCAAAATTAAAGGTAAAATAAATATTTATTCAACTCCGAATAGGCTAATTATTCATATAAATAAGATATCTAAAGATGTAACAAAAAAAGCTGAGGAAATTAGAGGACCCAATATAAATGCCCCAGAAAAGGCATTAGAAGGATTTTTAAAATCCAATAAAGTTGGTAAAGAAAAAGTTTTCAAAAAAAGCACTGAAAAAGGCATATTCTATTTCTATAACAAACCATCACAAAAAATTAAAACGTACGATTTATTAAAAGACAATATTGCAAGTTTGCTTTTAAAAATTACATGGAAAAAATCAATGAAATGGGGCAACCATAATTTATATTGGGGAAGACCATTAAAATCAATATTATCTCTATTTGATAAAAAAATAATTGAATTTAAATTAAACCATTTACAGAGTTCAAATAAAACTTTTGTGGATAAAGATCTAGAGGATAAAGTAAAAAGTTTTAATGATTTTAAATCTTATATAAAATTTTTTAAACAAAAAGGAATAACAATTGATCAAAATAAAAGAAAAGAATTTATAATTAAAGAAATAAATAAGGCAACTAGTCAAAAAAAAATCCATATAAATTTTAATGAAAAACTTATAGATGAAATAACAAACATTGTTGAAAAACCAAAAATTTTAGTGTGTGATTTTAACAAGAAATTTTTAGAAATTCCGCAAGAAATACTTATTATCACAATGCAACATCACCAAAAATATTTTCCAACATTCGATAATAAAAACAAAATAACAAATAATTTTATAGTTGTGGCAGATTGCAAGGACAAAAAAGGACTAGTTAAATTAGGAAATCAAAATGTTGTAGAAGCAAGGTTAACAGATGCAGAATTTTTTTGGAATAGAAATAAGTCTCAAAATTTAGTTAAGCAGGTATCTAAATTGAAGCAAATTAATTATTTTAAAGGATTAGGAAGTTATTTTGATAAAATACAAAGAGTAAGGAAACTTAGCGGAATAATATCAGATGAACTTTTAATAAGTAAAGAAAAGATAGAAATTGCATCCTCAATTTGCAAGGTAGATTTGATGTCAGATCTAGTTGGAGAGTTTCCTGAATTACAAGGCATAATGGGCGGATACTTTGCAAGAGAGCAAGGTTTTGACGAAGAAATAAGTTTAGCTGTCTCAGAGCATTACTTACCAAGTGGCATTGATAGTAAAGTTCCAAAAAAACCATACAGCATAGCATTATCATTAAGTGATAAAATAGATACATTAGTTGGATTTTTTGGAATCAATCTCAAACCAACTAGTTCAAAGGATCCTTATGCTTTAAGAAGAATGGCCATTAGTTTATTAAGGTTAATAATTGAAAATCAAAAAAAAATAAAATTAAGAGATCTAATAAATTATTCAATTAATTTATACAAAGAACAAAATTACTCTTTTGACTCAAACTTGATAAATGATGAATTAGGAGATTTTATTTTAGATAGATTAAAAAATTATTTGAAAGAAAAAAATATTAGATCTGATATTATTGAGTGTTCCACTAATTCATATGGAATAGATAATTTAGTAAAAATTTTTAATAAATCATTAAATTTGAATAAAAATATTAAAAAAGAATTTGGCCTTGATGTTATTGCGATTTATAAAAGATCTGCGAACATTTTAAATAGTGAAAGTAAATCAAAATTAGAAATTGTTGGTTCTGCCGATCCAGGTCTGTTTAAAAATGATTATGAAAAGAATCTTTATAAAAAAATACATATTATAAGAAAGTATTTTTCAAGTATAGGTAGAGACGAGGATTATGATGAAAGTCTTAAAACCCTTTCAAGTGCCAAAACTGAGGTTAATGAGTTTTTTGATAATGTAATAGTTAATGATCAAGAAGAAATAATTAAGAAAAACAGACTAGAACTTTTAAAAATGTTGTGTAAAAGCTTCGATAATTATTTTAACTTTTCTAAAATAGAAGCATAAATGCAGAAATTAGTATTTAATTTTAAATCTAAAGATACAAAAAAAATAAAAAATCCTAAAAATGTTTTAGGAGGCAAAGGTGCAAATTTATCAGAAATGGGAAGGATGGGGTTGCCCGTACCACCAGGATTTACAATTTCTACTGGAGTTTGTGATTTATTTTATAAAAATAAAAAGAAATTAAAGCCTAAAATCATTGATCAAATAAATAAAGAATTAAAAAATATTGAAAAAGATTCTGGTAAAAAATTTGGAGATTTGAAAAATCCTTTGTTGTTATCTATAAGATCTGGTGCAAGAGTTTCCATGCCAGGAATGATGGATACCATTTTAAATCTTGGACTAAATGATAAAACTGTGACTGCTTTAGCAAATAAAACATCAAACATGAGATTTGCAAAAGATAGTTATAGAAGATTTATACAAATGTATGCAAATGTAGTTATGGGTGTTGAAAGTTATAATTTTGAAGAACTGATTGAAAATTATAAACTTACAAAAGGTGTTTTGTTAGACACTGATTTGGATGAAGATGATTGGGATGGATTGATTAAAGATTTTAAAAATATTGTAAAAGTAAAAACCAAAAAAGATTTTCCTCAAAATATTAATGAACAATTACTAGGAGCAATTAGTGCAGTCTTTTTGTCATGGGAAAGCAACAGGGCAAAGGTTTATAGAAAATTAAATCATATACCATCAGAGTGGGGAACTGCAGTAAATGTTCAGTCCATGGTTTTCGGTAATATGGGTGATAATTGTGCTACAGGTGTTGTATTTACAAGAAATCCATCCAATGGAGTCAATGAAATCTATGGTGAATATTTAATAAATGCTCAAGGAGAAGATGTTGTTGCGGGAACAAGGACACCCCAACATATAACAAAGAAAGCAAGAAAAGATGCAAAGGAGACACTTCTTTCAATGGAAGAGTCTATGCCTAGAGTTTACAAAAATCTAAAAAATATTCTTATAATATTAGAGAAACATTATAAAGATATGCAGGATGTAGAGTTCACAGTCGAAAATAATAAGTTGTGGATGTTGCAAACCAGATCAGGAAAAAGAACTGCAAAAGCATCAGTAAAAATTGCTGTAGATATGGTAAGAGAAAAACTCATTACAAAAAAAGAGGCAGTACTTCGAGTGCAACCAAATTCATTAGATACTTTGCTTCATCCAACTTTAGATGAAACAGCAAATTTAGAAGTAATAGCCAAAGGTCTTCCAGCATCACCAGGAGCAGCTTGTGGAAAAGTAGTATTTACATCTGACGAAGCTGAAAGATTGAATGGGATGATGCAAAATACAATCTTAGTAAGAGTTGAAACATCTCCAGAAGATATTCATGGAATGCATGCGGCTAAGGGAATTCTTACTGCAAGAGGAGGAATGACCAGTCATGCTGCAGTAGTTGCAAGAGGTATGGGTAGACCTTGCGTATCTGGTTCAAGCGAAATAGAAATCGATTACCAAAATAAAATTTTTAAAACCAAAAACAACCAAATAAAAGAAGGTGAATTAATTACCATTGATGGATCAACTGGTAGAATTATAAAAGGTGAAGTTAAAACTGTTAAACCCGAAATATCTGGAAATTTTTCTAAACTAATGAGCTGGGCTGATAAATTTAGAAAATTAAAAATTAGAACTAATTCTGAGACACCTCTTGATAGTAAAACCGCTAGAGAATTTGGAGCTGAAGGAATTGGTCTTTGTAGAACAGAACATATGTTTTTTGATGAAGAAAGAATTTTATCAGTTAGAGAAATGATATTGTCAAAATCTAAAGAAGACAGAGGAATAGCCTTAAAAAAACTTCTTCCTTTTCAAAAAAAAGATTTTATTGATATTTTTAAAATTATGAATGGTCTTCCTGTAACAGTTAGATTATTGGATCCCCCGCTTCATGAATTTTTACCAAAAAATCAAAAAGAAATTAGTGATGTAGCTAGTGCTTTAAATATTAAAAACTCTGAATTGGAGGCTAGAATAACAGAACTTCATGAGCAAAATCCAATGCTCGGTCATCGGGGTTGTAGATTAGGAATATCATTTCCAGAAATATATGAGATGCAATGTACTGCAATATTTGATGCATTAATTGAATGCAAAAAACTTAAGATAAAATCTATAATTCCTGAGATTATGATACCATTGGTATCTACAGAGTCAGAAATTAAAATAATGAAAGATTTAGTGATTAGAGTTGCTAAAGAAGTTGAAAGTAAAACTAAAACAAAACTTAATTTTTTAGTGGGTACAATGATTGAATTGCCAAGAGCTGCAATAAAAGCTGATGATATATCTAGACATGCAGAATTTTTTAGCTTTGGAACAAACGATTTAACGCAAACCACTTTTGGAATTAGCAGAGATGACAGTGGTAAATTTTTAAATGATTATATTGAAAATAAAATTTTTGATGTTGATCCATTTGTTTCAATAGACGCCGGGGTAGGAGATTTGATTGAAATAGCAACAAAAAAAGGCAGAAAAAATAATAAAAAAATTAAACTTGGTATTTGCGGTGAACATGGCGGAGATCCTAAAAGTATAGATTTTTGTGCACGTGTTGGTTTAGATTATGTATCTTGTTCACCTTATAGAGTTCCAGTTGCAAGACTTGCTGCTGCACAAGCACAACTAAAAAACTTAAGTTAATTTCTAGATTTCTAATTTTAAGTCTAAGGCATTTATTGAGTGAGTTAAAGAACCTACAGATATTCTATCAACACCTGTAGAAGAAATTTTTTTAACATTTTTTAAAGTAATTCCTCCAGATGCTTCAGTCTCATAAAACTTCTTAGACATTTTGACTGCCTTTTTTAGGTTCTTTATACTCATATTATCTAATAGAATTCTATCAAATTTCAAACCTAATATTTTTTTAAGCTGGGATAAATTATCAATCTCTACCGTAATTTTTTTTTTTGTTTTATTTTTAATAGCTCTTTGAATTAAATTTTCAAAATTTTTTTCAGAACTTATATGATTATCTTTAATTAAAAATTCATCACTTAAATTAAATCTGTGATTTATTCCACCACCAAGTTTAACAGCATACTTTTGAATTACTCTAAGATTCGGGATTGTTTTTCTAGTGCAGCATATTTTAGTTTTTTTTCCAGCCTTATTTACAAACTTATTTGTTTTTGTTGCTATTCCTGAAATATGAGAAATAAAATTTAATGCTACTCTTTCACCTATTAAAATATTTTTTAGGCTACCACTAATAGTTGCTACTACCTCATTCTTCTTTATTAAAGATCCTTCTTTTTTATTTTTTTTAAATTTTATTTTTTTATCAATTAATCTAAAAGTTTCTTTTGCAAATTCTATTCCGCCTAAAATACCATTTTGGTTAGTGATCATTTTAACAGTTTTTTGAATATTTTTATCGATGAGATCTGAAGTAATATCACCCAAAGGAAATAAGTCTTCGTTTAAAGCTAATTTGCAGCAAGATTTTATAAAATTTTTACTTAATTGAATTTTGGACACAGATTTTATCTGCCTATTTCTGCCATTCTCTCTACAGATTTTCTTGCTTTTTCAATTGTTTCATCATCCATTATTAGTTCGTTAGTTTCGTTTTCTAAACAATCTAATATTTTAGGTAAAGTTATTCTTTTCATATGAGGACAAAGATTGCATGGTCTAATAAATTCGACATTTGGATTATCGATTTGGACATTATCACTCATCGAGCATTCAGTGACCATCATGACTTTTTCTGGTTGATTATCTCTTACATACTTAATCATTCCACTAGTAGAGCCAGCAAAATCAGATGCCTTTATTACATCAGGTGGACATTCAGGATGTGCTATTATTTTTATACCCGGATTTGCTTTTCTAATTTCATTAATTTCGTCATCATTAAATTGTTCATGAACTTCACATGTTCCTTTCCAAGAAATAATTTCCACATTTGTTTGTGATGCAACATATTTGGCTAAAAAATCGTCAGGTAAAAATATTACTTTTTTTGCATTTAATGACTCTACAATTTTTACTGCATTTGCTGATGTGCAACAGACATCTGTTTCTGCTTTTACTTCAGCCGATGTGTTTACATAAGAAACCACTGGCACTCCAGGATATTGTTTCTTTAAATTTCTAACATCATCTCCAGTTATAGATGAAGATAGTGAACATCCTGCTTTCATGTCAGGCAGTAAAACTTTTTTTTCTGGACTCATTAACTTTGCTGTTTCTGCCATAAAATGAACTCCACACATAACAATTATATCAGCTTTAGTTTTTGCAGCTTCAATAGCTAACGCTAAGGAGTCGGCTGAAAAATCTGAAATGCCATGGTATATTTCTGGAGTTTGGTAGTTATGAGCAAGAATTACCGCATTCTTCTCTTTCTTTAGCTTATTAATTTTATGTATATAAGGTGCATGTGTTGCCCATTCTATTTCTGGAATTTTTTTTGAAACTTTGTCGTAGATTGAACTTGTGGCTTTTTTTATTTCAGCAGTAAATTCCATAAAAAAAACTTATCAACTTGAAATAGAATTGTCATTCATTTAATCTGCCGCATTATAAGCGGTCATGCTGAAACTGGTAGACAGGCACGGTTGAGGGCCGTGTGGGCCTAGCCCATGAGAGTTCGAGTCTCTCTGACCGCACCAGAATGAATGATTTATAAGGGGCGTTCTGTTGCCAGGTGCCCCAAACCCCGTAACTTAATTAATAAATTAATTAAGCTGCAAGTGCATAACTTTCGTTAGCATTTATAAATTAGCCCTTTGCGGCGGAACAATACCGAACGAAAGAATAACTTTTAGTCATCCGTCGATCCTAATTCACCCCCATAAGTTGAAAATGGTGGAGGTGGTGGGTACTGCCCCCACGTCCGTAATGGTTATTACGAAATCCGTTTATCGTCATAGTTGGAAAACCAACATTTATAATATAAAACCAATTCCAATAGATTCAATAAATTAATCATGAAGTTAACTGAAGAACAAAATAAAGAAATAAAAGAGCAGCAATCTCAGCAAAATAAGACAAAAAGAGTAACAGCACCAGAGCTTGAAAAAATACTATATGATGCAATCCCTATATTAGACCACGGTTTTATAAGAGTAGTTGATTATATGGGTGATGATACTTCTGTTGTTCAATCAGCAAGAGTTTCTTATGGCAAAGGAACAAAAAAAGTTTCTACCGATTCAGGTTTAATAAAATACTTAATGAGACATTGGCACAGTACACCATTTGAAATGTGTGAAATCAAATATCACGTAAAATTACCAATATTTATAGCAAGACAATGGATTAGACATAGAACAGCCAATGTAAATGAATACTCTGCAAGATATTCAATTTTAGATAAAGAATTTTATTTACCAGAGCCCAAACATCTAGCAGCACAATCTAAAAGCAATAGACAAGGCAGAGGAGATATTTTAGAGGGAGAAAAGGCAAAAAAAGTTTTAGACTTATTAAAAGGAGATGCTGAGCAAACTTATAATAATTATGAAACTATGCTCAATCAGAGATATGATGGATCAACAATTGATGAAAACTCTGTAGGTTTAGCAAGAGAGCTTGCAAGAATGAACTTAACTTTAAATACCTACACTCAATGGTACTGGAAAACAGATTTACTAAATCTAATGAATTTTTTAAGGTTGAGAGCAGATCATCACGCTCAGTATGAAATTAGAGCTTATGCAGATGCTATGCTTGATACGTTAAAAAAATGGGTTCCAATAACATATGAAGCTTTTATGGATTATAGAGTTGGTGGAACTGAAGTTTCAGCAAAAGGGAAGGTTATATTACAAAAACTCATAAATGGAGAAGATATATCTATTGATAATTCTGGATTATCAAAAAGAGAATGGAATGAATTGATGATTTCTTTTAATCTGAATGATAGAATTATTTAATTCATTCATAAATGAAATTTTTAAAAATAAATAAAATAATAATTTTATTTTTATTTATTTGTTTATCAGTTTTACATTTTTCACAATTATATAGTCAGCATTGGTCGGCAGTTTTAGACCAGGATTTAATAATTATATATAATTCTCTTCTTTTTACATCGGGCTTAGAACAGGAATATATTGACCATCCTGCATTCACAACTTTTTTACTACACAGTTTTTTTTATAACATTTTAAGCTTCATTTTAAATATTTCTAAAAACATTGACCAAATTTTAAATTCTAATGAGGCAGAAAACTTGTTACAAAATTATTTTTTTATTTCTAGAACTTTAAATTTTTTAATAAATATTTTTTTAATTTTTATTCTAAGCAAAGTATTAAAAAAAATTAATATTTACAGAAATATTCGTTATTTATTTTTGATCATTTTTGTAATTTCTTCAGGATATATATCTTCCTTCTTTTTTTTGAGATCAGAAGTTCTTAGCTTGACAATATTTTTGGTCTCAGCTTATTTTATTTTATTAAATGATAAAAATCTCTTGATTAATTCATTTATTAGTGGAGTATTTTTTTGTTTGGCAATGCTATCAA
>CACMYV010000013.1 GCA_902617975.1 uncultured Pelagibacteraceae bacterium | reverse complement strand
ATCTTTTTTCATCTTCTCCACCTTCACCACTACAAGATGCGCCTTTAATTCTGTTCATTCCAACAGCAAGAGTTTCATGTGCTTCTTTAGATAAAGCTCCATGAGACATACTTCCACTTCCAAATCTTTTTAATATATTAGATGCAGGCTCAACATTAGATATATCGATGGTATTTTTAGATTTAAAATCTACTAAATCTCTTAAACTTATTGGATTTAGATTATAAATACCTTTTGTATATTTTTTATATATTTCATAAGAACCTTGTCCAACCGCAGTTTGCAGTAAATGAATTAGTTTACCTTGATACTGATGTGTTTCACCATTTTTTCTATATCTGTAAATGCCTCCAATAGGTAAAATATTTGAATTATTGAAAAAAGCTTCTTTGTGTATAGTTCTGATTTTCTTTTCTATTCCTTTTAAACCAATTCCAGAAATCTTTGATAACATCCCAGGAAAGTAATCTTTCACAATTGTTCTGCTAAGTCCCACAGTTTCAAAATTACATCCACCTCTGTAAGAACTTAAAACAGAGATTCCCATTTTAGACATTATTTTAAGAAGGCCGAGATTGACTGATTTAATATATCTTGAAACACATTCATCAAAAGTGAAATTTCCAAATAATTTCTTAGAATGTCTTTGATATAAGCTGTCAAATGCTAAATAAGGGTTTACTGTAGTAGCACCAACACCAATTAATGTTGCAAAAGAGTGCGTATCTAAAGCATCTCCAGTTTGAACATTAATAGAAACATAACCTCTTAGACCTAATTTAACTAAATGTGTATTTATTGCCCCAATACATAAAAGCATTGGCATTGGCATTCTATTTTCTGAAATATTTTTATCTGATAATATTATTTGTTTAATTCCTTCTCTAACAGCTTGTTCAGATTTAACTTTGAGTAAGTTTATTGATGTCTCTAAATCATCATCTTTACTGAATGTACAATCTAAAACTTTATTATTATTTCCAAAGAATTTTAAAAATTTTTCAAATTGTGCATTTGATAATATAGGGCTATTTAAGACATAAATATTGTCTTTAGTTAATTTACTAAAATCTAAAATATTACCGAGATTTCCAAATCTTGTCTTTAAACTCATAACTTTATTTTCTCTTAGAGAGTCAATTGGTGGATTTGTAACCTGACTAAAGTTTTGTCTAAAGTAATGATATAGTGGTCTATATTTGTCAGATAAAACTGCTAAAGGCGTGTCATCACCCATTGAGCCTGTTGCTTCTTTAGCATCTTCTGCCATTGGATGAAGAATTAATTCTAAATCTTCTATGCTATATCCAAAACAATGTTGAAAATTCCTCAAACTTTGACCTTCTAGCTCTACTTTTTCAGTTTCTGCCTCTAACTTTTTATCAAGATCAATAATTTGATTGTTGTAATGCTTATATTCTTTTGAAAGGTAATTTTTTATTTCATCGTTTGAATATACTTTGCCTTTTTCTATTCTTAATCCTAATATTTCTCCAGGTCCTAATCTTCCTTTAGATACAATTTTTTTCTCATTTAAATCTATCATTCCTGTTTCACTTCCTGCAAAAAGAAGTTTGTCTCTTGTCACTGTATATCTAAGTGGTCTTAATCCATTTCTGTCGGTTGCAACAATTACCCATTCATTATCTGTTGCAGCTATAGCAGCTGGCCCATCCCAAGGCTCCATGGTACTATTTAAAAAATTGAATAGTTGTTGATGATCTTTTTTTAATACCTTATTTTTTTTTGACCAAGCGTCTGGTATTAACATTAATTTTGCTAGAGGAGCAGGCTGTCCAGAAATATTTAATAACTCAAAAACATTATCTAATGATGCAGAGTCTGAATTTCCAGCTGGTATTACAGGCTTAAGATTCTCTATATCTTCGAAAACTGGACTAAACATCTCTTCTTCGTGAACCTTCATCCAATTAACATTTCCTTTAAGGGTATTTATTTCACCATTGTGCGCTATAGATCTAAACGGTTGAGCTAAGTCCCAACTAGGAGCAGTATTGGTTGAAAACCTTTGGTGAAATATTGCATACCTAGATATAAATCTTTCATCTTTTAAGTCAGTATAAAAATCTGACAAAGCCTCTGCTAAAAACATTCCTTTATAAATGATGGATTTAGAACTAAATGAACATATATAAAAATTATTTAATTGATTATTGAGAGCTTCTTTTTCAATTACTCTTCTAGTTTCATACAATTTTTGTTCCAGAGATTTATTGACAACTTTTTTGTCATTGTATGTGAACAATACTTGAGTAATTTCAGGTCTTGTTTGTTCAGCTTTTTCTCCTAAAACAGAGGGATCAACAGGAACTTGTCTCCAGCCATAGATACTAAAATTTCTCTTTGTTAGTTCACTTTCAACAATAGTTCTACATTGCTCTTGAGCGCTATAATCATTTCTTGGTAAGAAAATCATACCCACGCATAGTTCAGAATTATCATGTTTATGACCAGTGACTTCAATTTTTTCCTCAAAGAAATCTTTAGGAATTTCAATATGGATTCCAGCACCATCTCCTGTTTTTCCGTCTGCATCGATTGCACCCCTATGCCAAACAGCTTTTAGGGCATCAATCCCGTATTCTACTACTTTTCTTGATTTTAGACCTTCTGTGGATGCAACTAAACCTACACCACATGCATCGTGTTCCATCTCTTCTGAGTAAACATGATTACTTTTTAAAATTTTTAAATTTTTATTTCTTAACTTCATTAAGCAACTCTAAGTTTTTGTTTACTTTGTAAATAATTATCTATTGATGTTGCTGCATCTCTTCCGTCTTTAATGCCCCAAACTACTAAAGATGCTCCTCGAACTATATCTCCAGCTGCAAAAACTCCCTCTATACTAGTTTCCATCGTATCAAAATCTGCTTTTATTGTTCCCCATCTTGATACTTGTAATTTTTCTTCATTAAATAATTTTGGAAGATCTTCTGGATCAAATCCAAGTGCTTTGATTACAAGATCAGCTTTAATTTCAAAATCTGAATTTTCTTCCACAACTGGTTTTCTCCTACCGCTATCATCTGGCTCACCCAATTTCATTTTATTAACAACTACACTTTCGATTTTATTTGTTCCCTTAAACTCTTTAGGGCTTGTTAGCCATATGAATTCAACACCTTCTTCTTCTGCATTGCCAACTTCTCTTGCTGATCCTGGCATATTGTCTCTATCTCTTCTATATAAACATTTTACAGATTTAGCATTCTGTCTCACTGAAGTCCTTAAGCAGTCCATTGCTGTATCTCCACCTCCAATTACTACAACATCTTTGCCTTCAGCATTTAAAGTTCCGTTATCAAATAACTCAACTTTATCACCTAGTCCTTTTTTATTTGATGCTGTCAAAAATTCCATAGCCGGGAAAATATTGCTCAAATCATTACCAGGTAGATTAACTTCTCTAGCTTTATAAACTCCTGTAGCTATTAAAATTGCATCATGTTTTTCTCTCAACTCCGTCAAGCTGGAATCTTTTCCAACTTCAAAGTTTAAAACAAATTTAATTCCGCTTTCTTCCAAAAGTTTTATTCTTCTTTGAACAACATGCTTTTCTAATTTAAATCCTGGGATACCATATATTAGTAGCCCTCCAGCTCTGTCATAACGATCATATATAGTTACCTTGTATCCTTTTTTTCTGAGTTGTTCTCCACAAGCAAGTCCAGCAGGACCAGAACCTATAATTCCTACACTCTCATTTTTTTCACTATTTATTTTTATTGGTTTAACCCAACCATTTTCCCAAGCTTTCTCTGTGATATATTTTTCTATTGATCCAATAGTTACTGTTCCATGACCCGATTGCTCTATTACACAATTTCCTTCACACAGCCTATCCTGGGGGCAAATTCTTCCACAAACTTCTGGCATGTTGTTTGTGCTTTGTGATAATTGATAAGCTTCCTCATATCTTCCCTCAGCAGTTAGTTTAAGCCAATCTGGTATATTGTTACTTAATGGACAATGAACTTGGCAAAATGGTACTCCACATTGAGAACATCTGCTTGACTGCTGAACAGCTCTATCTTTTAGAAATTCTTGATATATTTCATCAAAATCCTCTTTTCGGTCTGATATATCTCTTTTAGGTGGATTTTGTTGACCTATATCAACAAACTTAAGCATTTTTTCTGACATGGTGGACGCTGTATATACGATAAAAATTCAATAATAAACAATTACAAGGTCATAAATATTGACTAATATTCCACAAAACTTAAGTAAATCAGCGGTTTTTTCTTATTATGCATAGATGATATGCAAATATGTAATTGCTTTAATTTGGTTACAATTTCATTATGAAGTATTGGATCTAATGATTTCAAAATATGTAGAGACGCTAATTTTATCAATTATTCAAGGAATATCTGAGTTTATTCCAGTTAGCTCTTCTGCACATCTTTTAATTATATCAAGATTGAGTGACTTCAATGTTAGCAACCTACAATTAGATATTAGTCTGCATTTAGGTTCTTTGTTAGCAATTATTTTATTTTTTAGAGAAGAGTTAATAAATATCATTAATAATAAAAATATATTTCTACTAATAATTCTTGGGTCTATACCTTTAGTTATTGTTGGTTATATTTTTTACTCCACAAATTTAATTGATCAATTTAGAAACTTAAAAGTTGTCGCTTGGACAACTTTGATTTTTGGAATTTTATTATACTTTTCAGATAAGTTTGAATTGAAAAATAAAATTTCTTCAGAATTAAATATTAAAAGTATTATTATAATAGGGTTATTTCAGATTTTAGCTATTATTCCAGGAGTCAGTAGATCAGGTATAGTAATTACAGCTTCAAGATTTTTAAAATTTGACAGAGTTGAATCATCAAAGATAGCTTTTTATTTGTCTATTCCAGCTTTAGCAGGTGCAAGTGTTTTGGGATTTAAAGATGTTATTGATGATCAAATAAATTTTGATGCTATATTTATTTTCTCTACTTCAGCTTCATTTTTATTTTCTTACTTTACAATTAAATATTTTCTTATTTATGTTAAAATGTTTAGTTTAAGTTTTTTTGTTATTTATAGAATAGTTTTAAGTATTATTCTTTTTTCAATTATTTACTTATGATTTTTTGGACGTTGGAGCAATTTGAGAAAATATTACAGCAATAAGAATTAATACACATCCTACAATATTATTTATGTTAAGAACTTGACTTAAAATAATCCATCCAGCAATTGTTGCAAAGACACCTTCAAGAGAGTAAATTATTGCTGCTGGAGCTTCTTCAATATTTTTTTGTGCAAACATTTGTAAAGTAAAAGCAATTCCTCCAGATAAAACACCTGCATATAATATTGAACTATACTCAGTTAAAATTTTTGTTATAACTACTTCCTCTAAAATAAAAGCAAATATAAGAGATAAACTAAATACAAGAGCTGCTTGTAATGCTGCATAAAAAATTGGTATATTAAACTTCTCCATAAATTTTCCAGCGAAAATTATATGTAAAGCCCAAAATAAAGAGCATAGAATAACTAAAGCATCACCTATCATAATTTCTGAGTTTGAAAAATCACTTAATAGGTAAACACCTATTATACATAAACCTATTGAAGGCCAAAGACTCCAATGGACTTTAATAGAATAAATAAAAAATAATAAAATTGGAACTAACGGAACGTAAAAAACTGTAAAGAAAGCTGCATTAGCTATATTCGTATATTGTAATGCGGCTTGCTGCAAGTAGGTACCCAAAAATAATGATATACCCATTAAGAATAAATATTTTAAAAATAATTTTTTATTAGAATTGATTTCATAACTAATTTTTTTTCTCTCTAAAATTAAAGCAATTGGCAGGACTGTAAGAAAACCAACAAAAAATCTAGATGCATTGAATGTTAATGGACCAATATTGTCCATGCCTGTGTCTTGAGCAATAAAAGCAGTGCCCCAAATAAATGTTGTTATCAAAGCGCATATAAGCGATGTAGTTTTGGACATTAATTTAATTAAATTTAGATAATATTATTAATTCTACAACAGCTATCAAAATCTTCTTTATTGATATAGCAACCAGCCATTTTTCTTATACCTGAAAATGCCCCTCTACCATGCATTACTCTCCAATTATTAAAAATTAGTAATTCACCAGGTTTTAAAATATGCCTCCACTGATATTGCTTTTGGTTTGCCATCGTATCAAATACTTTAATTGCTTTATAAAAATTAATTGTTTTCTGATTAGTTTCTCTAAAAGGTGCTCTATCGTAATTGTTAAAACTAATTTGATCAAAATTATTTTTTTCATTTAATTTTATTATTGGTCTTTTTGCTTCAAGGCGAACACCATCACCAATATAAGAACCTTTAACTTTTGTATTTGTTAAAGTTTTAAAATGTTTTTTATATTTTTGTTTGATTTCATTTGCCAATTTAAATCCATCTACCATTATAGAATCTCCACCTTTAGCATCATACTTACAACAAAGCAGTAATTGTAAACCTGGAGCATCATTACTATATGTAGAATCTGTATGTGGTCTCAGTTCTTGGTTTGAATATGCACTGTCTGCTTTTTCATTATTTGATTCAAAAGTCCACAATCCTCCAAAAATTGAATTTCTGACATAACCTATTTTTTTAGCTATATATTCAACAGAGTTTAAATTCTTTGAACAATTTCTTACGACTGCAAAACCATATATGTGGATTTTTTTTAATAAATTTTTAAATCCAACATTAGTTTTTAATTGTTTATAGTTAATGAAAATTTGATTTTTTATGTCTTTATCTTTCCAAAATTGAGTATCACTTTTAGTTTTTTTTTTTTTTAAAGAATTTTTTTTTAAAAATTCATATGAATATTTAGTTGGTTTCTTTTCATCAGACCATAATATTTCAATGAATTCCCCTTTTTTTAATAATTTTGCTTTTTTAACTTTGATATTAATGTCTAAATTTGCGGTATAAGTTATTCTTTGATTGGTTTTAAAATCCCAGTTTTCTTTATTTTTAATATGATCTCTTAACCAAATATTAGGAAATGTTTCAAACTTATTGTCATTAAAGTAAAAAACAGTTTTATTATTTAAAAGTTTAAAATTTTTAATCATTGCTTAGCTAATTTGTAGGCAAAGTTTTTGCCAAGGTTATTTTTTAATTCATTATTAAATCTTGAACCCTCAGCACCGTCAATAATTCTATGATCGTAAGAGAGAGATAAAGGCAACATTGTTCTAGGTTTAAATAGTCCATCAATATAAACAGGTTTAATATAAGTCCTTCCAATTCCTAAAATAGCAACCTCAGGATAATTTATTATAGGAGTAAAATAAGTTCCTCCAATGCCACCTAAGCTTGTTATAGTTATGGATCCTCCATAAAACTCTTTTTTATCTATCTTCAAATTTCGGCAGTCATCACTAACTTTTTTTAGATCCTTGCTTATTTGATCTATATTCTTTTGATTAGCATTTCTTATTTTTGGCACCATTAAACCATTGGGAGTATCAACTGCAATTCCTACATGAAAGTATTTTTTTAATGTTATTTTTCCATTTTCAATATTGTCAATAGAACTATTAAATCTTGGAAAAACTTTCAAAGCTTCCACAACTGCCTTTATAATAAATGCCAATGGAGTAATTTTTTTTTTTTCTCCGGTAAAAGTATCAGTCAAATTTTGTCTAAATTCTTCTAACTCAGTGATATCTGCTTCATCACAACTAGTAACATGCGGTATTGTTTGCCAAGAATTTGATAAATGTGGAGCAGCAATTCTTTTAATTCTTGGTATATCTTGAATTTCTACATCTCCGAAATCAGCGTGATCATATTCTGAGGGCTTTATAGATGGAGCCTTCTTTTCTTCTTGAGGTTTGTTAAAATTAGAAGATACGAATTTTTTTATATCCTCCTCTATAATTCTTCCTGATCTTTGTGATCCAGTAATATTATTAATATCAACACCAAGTTCTCTTGCAAATTTTCTAGTTTTTGGGCTAGCAAGCGCTTTGCTTGATTTGAATACACTAACTCTATTATTTTTTAATATTTCTTTTGGTTTTGAAATTGCTTTTTCGGGTGGTTTTTGTATGATAGTTTCTTCTTTAATCTCTTTGACCTCTTCTTCAATTTGCTCATCTGGTTTTTCTTCTTCTGAACCAATTATTAGTATTAATGAACCCTCTGAAACCTTATCACCAACTTTTAAATTAACTTTTTTAACACTACCTGAGTATGGGCTTGGGATCTCAACACTTGATTTATCGCTTTCTATTGTAATTATCGGATCATCTTTATTAATATTTGATCCTGCCTCTATTAATACCTCAATTACTTCAACATCTTTAAAATCACCAATGTTGGGAACTAATACTTCTTTCTCGCTCATTATAATTTTGTAGGCATGGGCTTATCTTTATCAATTTTATATTTTTTAATTGCATCTATTGCATGTTTAGAAGCAATTAATTGTTCATTAGATAAAATACTTAAGCCATATGCAACTATATGCTCTTTATCGACTTCAAAAAATTTTCTTAGATTTTTTCTTGTGTCACTTCTACCAAATCCATCTGTACCCAATGAATAAAAACTTTTATTTATGTAAGGTCTAATTTGGTCAGAATTCATTCTCATGTAATCTGAGGCTGCTAAAATAGGACCTTCGGTTTTCCCAAGGCATTTTTCAACGTAAGAGATTTTTTTCTCTTCTCCCGGATTAAGCAAGTTATACCTCTCTGTTTCAAGTCCATCTCTTCTTAATTCATTAAAACTGGTAACACTCCATACTTCACTATCTACTTGATATTCTTTTTGTAAAATTTCCGCTGCCTCCATCATCTCTCTTAAAATTGTTCCTGAACCTAATAATTGAATCTTATTCTTTTTATTCTTACTAAAATCTTTTATTTTATACATCCCTTTTAATATACCTTCTTCACAATCTTTAGGCATCTCTGGATGAGAATAATTTTCATTCATTGTTGTAATGTAGTAAAAAATATTTTCATGTTTTTCATGCATTCTTCTCAAACCTTCTTTAAAAATTGTAGCTAATTCATAATGAAAGGTTGGATCATAAGAAACACAATTTGGAATTGTTGATGCTAATAAATGACTGTGACCATCTTGGTGTTGAAGACCTTCTCCAGCCAAAGTTGTTCTTCCAGCTGTAGCTCCAATTAGAAATCCTCTTGTTTGACTATCTCCAGCTGCCCACGCAAAATCTCCAGTTCTTTGAAAACCAAACATAGAGTAAAAAAGATAAATTGGTATCATTTCAATATCATGGTTTGAATAAGATGTTCCTGCAGCTATCCATGATGCCATGGATCCAGCCTCATTTATTCCTTCCTCTAAAACTTGACCACTTTTCTCTTCCTTGTAAGAGCTTAATTGAGCTGAGTCCTCAGGCTCATATTTTTGACCTTCATGCGCATAAATACCTATTTTTTGGAAAAAACCTTCCATACCAAATGTTCTTGCTTCATCAGGGATTATTGGAACAAGTCTTGGAGCAACATTTTTATCTCTTAGCAGATTAGTCAGCATCCTAACAAGAGCCATAGTGGTTGACATTTCTTTTTCACCGGTTGATTTTTTCATAAAGTCAAAAATATCATTACTTGGTGTTTTGATTGGTTTCGAAAAAGATGATCTCTCAGGAATATATCCTCCTAAAGCTAATCTTCTTTTTTTTAAGTATTTTATTTCCTCTGAATTTTCATCAGGTCTAAAATATTCTATATTTTTGACTTGTTCATCTGTTAATGGAACATCAAATCTATCTCTGTAATATAGTAAATCATCTACACCTAATTTTTTTTGCTGATGGGTTGTATTTATACTTTCACCAGATTTTCCCATACCATATCCTTTAATTGTTTTAGCTAATATGACTGTTGGTCTGTCTTTTGTATTAACAGCTTTATGATAAGCAGCATAAACTTTATGCGGGTCGTGACCACCTCTATTTAATTTCCAAATATCGCTATCCGTATAACTTGCAACTAGATTTTTGAGTTCAGGATATTTCCCAAAGAAGTTATCTCTAACGTATAAACCACCTTTTGCTTTAAAGGCTTGGTATTCTCCATCAACTGCTTCGTTCATTCTTTTTACAAGTAAACCTGATTTATCATTTGCAAGTAAAGGATCCCAATATGATCCCCAAATGACTTTTATTACATTCCAGCCAGCTCCTCTAAAAATTCCCTCTAATTCTTGAATAATTTTACCATTACCTCTTACTGGACCATCTAATCTTTGAAGGTTGCAGTTCACAACATAAATCAAGTTATCTAACTTTTCTCTTGCTGCTAAACCAATAGATCCTAGAGCTTCTGGCTCATCTATTTCACCATCTCCTAAGAAAGACCAAACTTTTCTATTCTCATCTTTTATTAATTTTCTATTAATAAGATATTTCATAAATCTTGCCTGATAGGTTGCCATCATTGGTCCAAGACCCATGGAAACAGTTGGAAACTGCCAAAACTTAGGCATCAGCCATGGATGAGGATAAGATGACAAACCTCCTGGGTAAACTTCCTGTCTGAATCTATCTAATTGCTTCTCGTCAAGTCTTCCTTCCAAAAAAGCTCTAGCGTAAATACCTGGCGCTGAATGTCCTTGGAAATAAATTAAATCTCCACCAAATTTATTGCTTTTAGCTCTCCAAAAATGATTCATTCCTATATCATAAAGAGTTGCTGCTGAAGCAAATGTCCCAATGTGACCTCCTAATGAAGGATCTCTCATGTTTGCTCTGACAACCATCACTGCTGAATTCCATCGAATTAGTGCTCTGATTTTTCTTTCGATATTTTGATCGCCTGGAGATTTTATCTCTTCATCTGCTGGTATAGTGTTTATGTATGGTGTATTTTGGGTGTAGGGTATATTTGATCCCTCTTTATATGCCTGATCAATTAATTGTTTAATTAAAAAATGAGCTCTCTCAGGTCCTTCGGAATGTACTACAGCAGACAAAGATTCTAACCATTCTTTTGTCTCTTGAGGATCAATATCATTATTATTTTCAACTATTTCTAATCTTTCATTATGTTCTTCTACTTCTGTATTTTCTACTTTGATCTCTTTATGTGCACTCGTATCTAATTCAGAATTATTATATCCATTAGAATTTTCCGCTTCGGCAATTATTTTTTCTGTTACAGGTGGTATCTTTTCAATAGTTTCTTGTTTTTGCTTAGTTCCATTCTCAGAGGATAATGTTAGTATCAAATCTCCTTTAGAAACTTTATCACCAATCTTTATGTTTATACTATCTACAACACCCTCAAAAGCAGATGGTACTTCAACACTTGATTTATCACTTTCTAAAGTTATTACTGGGTCATTTTTAGAGATTTTATCTCCTTCTTTTACAAGAATTTCTATGATTTCTACTTCTTCAAAATCTCCAATATCTGGAACTAGTAATTTTTCACTCATTTCGCTATTTGTATATATATATATTATTTACTTTTAATAGATGTATATTTTTGACCATTATTAAAATTTAGTAAAATTAATAATAAATGTTAAAAGAATAGATTATATTTAGCGCCTGTAGCTCAATTGGATAGAGCGCTTGGCTACGGACCAGGAGGTTCTGGGTTCGACTCCTAGCAGGCGCACCAAAAAGAAGGAAAAATGAAAATATCTTTGCAAAAATCTGTAATTTATTTTTTTGTAATAGTGTTAATAATATTATTTTTAATAACTTTAATAATTTAATGAAAAAATTTAAACAAATTAGCGTTAAAAAAGGTTTCATGAGACACAATGGTGGTTTGCTACTAAGAGATATTTCAAAAACCAAATATGAATTTAAAACCAAAATAAAAAAAAACCATCTTAATAGAGCTGGCATAACTCATGGTGGGTATATAGCATCGATTATAGATACCGGGTGTGGATCTGGAGCCCATAGAATTTCGGGTAATCAACCTTGTGTAACTATAACACTTAATATTAACTTTATCGGGCCTTCAACTATTGGTGATGAAATTTTTGGATATGTAAAAATTAAAAAAAAAACAAAAAGCATGGTTTTTTTAGAGTGCTATTTAGAATGTAAAGGTAAAATAATTGCATCTGCTACAGGTATTTGGAAAATACTTCAACGTAAGTTACCCCATGCAGGTCTAAGCTAGGTTCTTCTTTTTATATTTAAATAACCAAAGATTGATAAAAGAATAAGAGCAATAGGATAAACTATTTCTTTTTTTGGTCTATTCTGATTTTCAATTTTAAATTCATTAATAATATCTCCCATATCTAAACCAGATTTTTTTGCAATTCCATTCCATGTTAAAGTATCAATTATAGTTTTATTATCTTCTACAACTAAGCTCATTCCATAATCATCTAAACTGAAATTTTCATCAAAACTATTTTTTTCAATTACAAACAATTTATATCTTTCGCCGTACTCTGTAAGTCTAGTAATTTTAATTCTTATCTCTTTATTATAATCAAATTGTTTTTTGTTTATTTCTTCAATACTTAAATAGTTATATTTTGGGTAAAATTTATTTAGAATAAATTCTGGAGATAATAATGAAATTGAAATTATTAAAAAGATAATAATTTCGTACCATCTCAGTTTATTTATAAACCATCCCTGAGTAGCAGATGTAAATACTAAAATCCCAATCAATGAGGTTGCTATGACCATTAAGCCATGCCATATGCTTTCAATACCAATTAATAATAACTCACTGTTAAATAAGAATACAATAGGAAGTATTCCAGTTCTCAGACTATACCAAAATGCCTGGGCTCCTGTTCTTAATGGGTCTCCACCAGAAATAGCAGCAGCTGCATAAGATGCTAAGCCAACTGGAGGTGTCACGTCTGCCATTAGGCCAAAATAGAACACAAATAAATGAACGGCAATTAAAGGAAAAATAAATCCTGATGCATTTCCAACATCCACAAGAACAGTTGCCATTAGAGATGCTACAACAACGTAGTTTGCCGTAGTTGGTAAACCCATACCCAATAGTAAACACAAAATAATAGTTAAAAATAAGAGAATAATAACATTATCTTTTGCAATTGACTCGATTACAATTATTAAATTAGTACTCAAACCTGTAGATCCAACTGCACCAACTATAATACCTGCTGTTGCAATTGCTATTCCAACACTAACCATATTCAAGGCACCCTTTTCAAAACCAACAACAGTTTGGTTGTACCAATAAATTAAAGCATTCTTAAAGTTCTTTTCTTTAAAAATTTTATTTAAAAGATTAACTATAATTAAAGTTATTGTTGCAAAAAAAATAGAGTAAGAAGCTGTAAGTCTCATATAAACTAGTAGATATATAAGAACAAATATTGGAACTAAAAAATGTATTCCTTCAAAAAATGTTTTTTTCAATTTTGGAATATCGTTTTCATCCATACCTTTTAAATTTAATTTAAGCGCTTCAAGGTGAGATATATAAAATAGCGCAATGTAAGAAATTATAGCTGGTAAAAAAGCATGTTTGACAACTTCAAAATATGTAACACCGATAAAACTCGCCATCACAAAAGCTGCTGCTCCCATAACAGGAGGCATTATTTGACCATTAACTGATGAAGATACTTCGATTGCACCCGCTTTTTCTTTGGAAAAACCAGTCTTTTTCATAATTGGAATTGTAAATGTTCCAGTTGTAACTGTATTAGCAATTGAGGATCCAGAGATTAATCCTGTCATACCAGATCCAAGAATAGCTGCTTTGGCAGGACCACCTCGCATTTTTCCAACCATTGCAAAAGCTAAATCTAAAAAATATTTACCCCCTCCAGCAGTTTCTAAAAGTGCTCCAAATAGTACAAAGAGAAATATGAAATCTACAGAAACACCTATCGGAATTCCGAAAATAGCTTCTTGATCAAACCATTGAAAACCAACTAACCTTTTTAATGATAATCCACCGTGAGAAATTATGTCTGGTGCATATTGCCCAAAATAAGAAAATAACAAAAAACAAACTGCAATAACAACTAATGGGACACCTATTACTCTGCGTGTAGCCTCTAGAAGAATTAATATTCCAATTATTCCGAGTATTAACTCAATTGGAATAGTAAAATTATCAGAAAGATTTATTTTAAGTAATATTCCACCCCTATCTACTAATTGATCATAAAAAACATAAATATATAAACAACAAATCGCACCTGTTATTGCAATTAATATATCTATAAAATTAACTTTTTTACCCCTTGCATATGGAAATATTAAAAAAGCTATTAAAAGTGCAAAGCCAAGATGAATTGCTCTAGCTGGTAAACCTTTAAACATTCCAAAATTTAACCAAAAAGGAAATGGAGAAGCATACCAAAGCTGAAATAAAGACCAGGTTATTGCAATAATAGCAACTAACTTTAAATGAAAACCTGTAAGGTTTCTTGTAGGAGAAAGATCTTCTTTAATCTTATTTTCAATTTTTTTATCTATGTCTGCTGACATTCAGCTTAATATATAAAAAAAAAGGCCCAATAGATATATTGGGCCTCAATTTTTTATATAGATTTAATTACATTAAACCTGCTTCTTTATAATATTTAATAGCTCCAGGATGAAGTGGTGCTGATAAACCATCAGCTATCATATTTTTTTTCTCTAAAGGAGCAAAGGCTGGATGTTGTTTTCTAAAATCATCAAAATTTTCAAAAACAGCTTTTGTAACCTGATAAACTAAATCTTCAGAAACATCCACACTTGTTACCACAGTAGCTTTAACACCAAATGTAGTTACATCTTTTTTCTGTTTAGTATAAGTTCCCTTTGGAATTGTTGCTGATGCGTAATAATCAGCTCCACTAATAATGCCATTAATTACATCTCCTGTTAAATTGATTGGCATAGCTTTAGCTGCACATGTTGCTGCTTGTTCCATTGCTCCATTTGGAAAACCTACTGAATATCCAAACGCATCAATTTTTCCATCACATAAAGCTTTTACTTGCTCTGAAGATGTTAGCTCAGTAACTGATTTAAAGAAACTGTTATCAACGCCCATAGCTTTCATTAATTCTTCCATTGTTCCTCTTTGACCAGAACCTGGATTTCCAATGTTTACTACTTTTCCTTTAAGACCCATAAAATCTTTAACTTTTGCTTTTTTTCTAGCCCAGATTTGAAATGGCTCGTTATGTACTGAGAAAACAGCTCTTAAGTTTTTGAATTGTTTTCCTTCCCATTTGCTTGATCCATTGTAAGCATGAAATTGCCAATCAGATTGTGCTACACCAAATTGAAACTCACCATCTTTTATTTGTCCGATGTTATAATTTGATCCTCCAGTTGAAGGAGCGGTACATCTGTAAGCTTTATCTTTCATACCTTTTTTTCTACCGTGTTCAGCACTAATTGCTGATTTATGTAACATTTTACAAATAGCGTTTCCTGTCTGAAAATAGACTCCAGTTGGTCCTCCTGTGCCTATTGTAAAAAACTCTGCTGATTTTGCTATTGTTCCAAATGAAAATATAGCAACAAAAATAATCAGAGAGCTTGATATTGTTGATAATATTTTTTTCATATACCCTCTCTTAAGTTTTAAAATCGAATCTAACTATTTATTACTTCGAGTGTCTAGTAAATTCATTGAATATAAGTATTGTTAATAAAGGAATTTTTTAACTGATTATTATTTTTCAACCCAAGATTTTAATTTATTTACTCCTTCAACAACCTTTGGAGCGTACAATTTTATTAGTTCATCATTAATATCTGTTTTTTCATTAATATTTTTCATGAATGTATCTCCATCAAAGTCTGTAAAACTTAAACGAACTATCATCCTTTTTTGATCAAATCCAAAATCACTTCCCGGAAGTAAAGCAATATTTAATTTAGTTAAAATTTCACCGCATAAAATAGAAGAACTATTAAATTTTTTGTTCAAAAATTCAGGCAATAAATAAAAGCCTCCCATTGGTTTGTTCATAATAATATTATTAGATGATAAATTTCTATATACGTACTCTCCAACAGCTTTAAGAATTTTTTTTGATTTTAAAATATATTTTTCATGATTGTTATTAAAAGCAGATATTGCAGCAAACTGAATTGGCGAACTTACTGCAGAAAATGTTTCACTTGCTAAAACTTTCATAGATTTAAGTAATTCGATTTTTTTCTTTGGTATTATAAAGTACCCAAGTCTCCAACCTCCTGCGCCACACCATTTACTAAGTCCGTTACTTATTACAACATTATCAGGGCAATGTTCAAAAATAGAAATATAATTTTCATCAAATGCTAATTCAGAATAAATTTCATCTGATAAAACTAAAATATTATATTTTTTTACTATTAAAGAAATTTCTTTTAAATTTTTGCATACTTGTCCTGATGGATTATTTGGAGAATTAAGAAATAAAAGATATTTTTTATCTGGTTTTTTTAAAATAATTTTTTCTATCTCTTGAGCTTTGGGAAACCAATTGTTTTCAGCAGTTGTTTGAATCCAATGATATTTATTATTAGCTATTATTGATTGTGGTTTATAAGATACCCAACTTGGGGCTGGCAATAAAACTTCACCTTCAAATGCTAAATGCATCAAGAACATTAACTCTTTGGTTCCAGGACCTACAATGACCTGCCCTGATTTAAAATTGTAATTTTTTTTTTTTGACTCATATTTTGCAATTGCGTCTCTTAGTTTATCTAATCCCTGGATAGGTAAATAACTTTTCTGATGAGCATTTTTTTTTAATTCTTCAACAATAGTAATTGGAACTGGGAATGGTGATTGTCCAAATCCAAACTTAATGATATTTTTTCCTTCATTTTCAATAACTTTTGATTTTTCATTTATTTTTAGTGTTGCTGATAAACTTAGGCTTTTAATAGTATCTTTGATCATTACGATTTTAACTCAATAAGATTTTTATATTCATTTAAAGCAGATGGATTGGATAATGCTTCAATATTATTTATTTTATTGCCATCAATGACATTTTTAACGGCTACTTCTACAATTTTACCATTCTTAGTTCTTGGAATATCATTTACCGTAATTATTTTAGCAGGTACATGCCTAGGGGAAGCCTCATATCTAATTGTTTTTTTTAGTTTCGAAATTAATTTTTCGTCTAATTTATTATTTTTTGATAAGACTACAAAAAGTATTATTCTTACATCGTTATCCCAAGATTGACCTACTACTATAGACTCTTTTATTTCTTTAAATTTTTCTACAACAGAATAAATTTCAGCTGTACCGAGTCGAACACCACCTGGGTTTAATGTTGCATCTGATCTTCCATAAATAATATAAGACCCATTATTCTTTCTCTCAGCATAATCTCCATGATGCCAAATATTTTTAAATTTTGAAAAATAAGCTTTTCTATATTTAACTTTTCCGGGATCATTCCAAAATTTTAAAGGCATCGATGGAAAAGGTTTTCTGCACACTAATTCTCCTTTTTTGTTTAAAATTGATTTACCTTTTTCAGAAAATACTGCTGTATCCATACCAAGACCATTATTTTGTATTTCACCGCTATTTACCTTTGAATAAGTGTTTCCATTTACAAAACAGGAGACAATATCTGTTCCCCCAGAAATAGAAGCTAAATGAACATTTTTTTTTATATTTTTATAAACAAATTCAAAACCATCTTTAGAAAGCGGAGACCCTGTCGAACAGATGGTTTTTAAGGACTTAAGTTTAATTTTTTCTTTTACCTTAACATTCTGTTTAATAAGTTGATCAATATATTTTGCACTTATGCCAAATAGAGTAACTTTCTCTTTATTTGCAATTTTTAACAATAAATCTGGAGACTTATGCATAGGAAAACCGTCAAATAACAATATTGATGCTTTAGATGCTAAGACTGTAACAAGCCAATTCCACATCATCCATCCACAAGTTGTAAAGTAAAATACATTATCATTTGGTTTTATATTACAATGTAATTGATGTTCTTTGAGATGTTGCAATAAAACTCCACCAGATCTATGGCAAATACATTTTGGTTTTCCTGTTGTACCGCTTGAGTATAAAATTGCTAATTCGTGATCAAAATCGAATTTTTTTAATTTAATTCTGCTTGTTTCATATTTTTTTATCTCGTTAAAATAATAAATTTTTACGTTTTTAATTTTTTTTAATTTTCTTAATTTTTTTCCTGGATAGTTCAAAATTAATACTGATTTTATACTTGTTATTTTTTTTAAAATTTCAGGTAATCTTTCAATAATATTTATCTCCTTTCCGTTATAATAATATTTATCAGTAATAATTAGTAATTTCGGTTTAATTTGGGAAAAACGTTCTATAACTCCAGGTACACCAAAGTCAGGTGAGCATGAGCTCCAAATCGATCCTATAGCACTAGCACTTAAGAAACACTCTACTGTTTCTATTTGATTTGGAGTGTATGCTGCTATCCTATCTTTTTCAGAAATATTTATTTTTTTATAAAATGTAATAATCTTTTTAATCTCAATATTAAGTTCTTTCCAAGTTTTTTGTTCTCTGTAACCGTTTTCACTAACAAATGTAATAGCTTTTTGATTGGAATTTTTTATTAGAAGATTTTCTGTAAAATTTAATTTCGAATTAACAAAAAACTTACTATTAATAAGATCCTTTGTTAGTTTGAATTTATTAGTTTTTATTCCTATTACTTCAAAATATTCCCAGATTGAATTCCAAAAATCTTTAGGATTTTTTACACTCCATTTTAACAACTTTCTATAATTTCTTGAAAAATTATATTTATAATATTTTGAAATAAATTTTTCGTAAGCAAATAAATTGGAATCCTTTATAAGTGCTTCTGACGGTTCCCAAAGTTTTTTTGGCATTAAAAATTTATATTTATATTGTAAAATTTATGCTATCCTTAGTTGATAAAAATTGAAAATGAGAACTTTTTCCTATCTGATTCGGACTAGTTTTAGTCTATTTTTGTTCTTTTTGAGTAACAAAATATAGTAGGCCAAAAAAAGATCATACTAAAAGTTGATATGTCAAAAAATAAGATAACTGCAGTTCTTGGTCCTACAAATACTGGTAAGACTTTTTTAGCAATAGAGACAATGCTTTCTTTTGAAACTGGTATGATAGGATTTCCCTTAAGACTTCTAGCTAGAGAAGTTTACGACAAAATAATACAAAAAGTAGATGCTTCCAAGGTAGCTCTTATTACAGGAGAAGAAAAAATTATACCACTTAATGCTAAGTATTATTTATGTACTGTAGAATCAATGCCTGTGGATAAGGTTTTAGATTTTGTGGGCATAGATGAAATTCAAATGTGTTCAGATCACGAGCGAGGTCATATTTTTACAGATAGATTATTAAATCTTAGGGGTGATAAATTAACAATGTTAATGGGTTCCAATACTATAAAGAGTATTATTAAAAAACTTGATGATGATATTGAGTTCATAAATAAACAAAGATTGTCTAAACTGTCATTTGGTGGACACAAAAAAATTTCAAGAATTGAAAGAAAAAGTGCGGTAATTGCTTTTTCTACAGAAGAAGTATATGCAATTGCCGAGCTTATAAGAAGACAAAAAGGTGGTGCAGCAATTGTTATGGGATCTCTCAGCCCTAAAACTAGAAATGCTCAAGTAAGTTTATATCAATCAGGAGATGTTGATTATCTTGTTGCGACTGATGCTATTGGAATGGGAATAAATATGGATTTAGATCATGTTTATTTCTCTAATTTAAAAAAATTTGATGGAAAAAAAATAAGAAAGTTGAAAATCTCTGAAATTGGACAAATTTCAGGAAGAGCTGGTCGGTATTTAAATGATGGAAGTTTTGGCATTACCGGGGATTGCGATGAAATTAATCCAGATGAAATAGAGTTTTTAGAAAATCATAATTTTCCAGAAATACAAAATATATTCTGGAGAAATTCTAAACTGGAGTTTAAAAATAAAGAAACTCTTTTAAAGTCATTAGATGAAAGACCCAACAAAGATTGGTTGAGAAGAGTGGGAGAATGTGAAGACGAAAAAGTTTTAAAATATTTTTTAAAAGAAAATAACAAGAATATAGAAAATAATTCAGACGTTTTGAAAATTCTCTGGGAATGTTGCCAAATACCTGATTTTGTCAAAAAAACTTATGGTCACCACTTGGAAGTTGTGGATAAAGTATTCAATTTTTTGACAGGTGAAGAAAGCAAAATACCTAATTATTACATGAAAAAACAACTTTCAATGCTTGATAAACTTGATGGAAATGTTGACTCTATTTCTAACAGAATATCTAATGTAAGAACTTGGTCATATGTAGCAAACAAATCTAATTGGGTTGAAAATCAAGATTATTGGGTCGAACGTACTAAAAACCTAGAGGATAAATTATCGGATAGACTTCATGACGAATTAACTAAAACTTTTATAGATAAAAGAGCTAGCGTGTTGGCTAAAGGATTAAAACAAGACATTGAACTAAAAACTGAAATTCTTGAGGATGAAAAGGTATTGATTAATGATCAATATATTGGAACTTTAAGAGGTTTAAAGCTTCAATTAGATTTAAAAGTGGATGCTCTAGATGCAGATATTAAATCATTAAAAAAAGCTGCAAGGCAAAATGTAGGTCCAGAAATAATCAATAGAATACAACAAATAATAGATACTGGTCTTATAGAATTGAAAGAGGACTTTAAGATATATTGGAGAAATGACCCAATAGCAAAACTGACAGCTGGATCTGATTATCTTAATCCAAAAATTGATTTGATCATAGATGAAATGATTGAGAATAATGAAAGAAATAATTTAAACGAATACCTAAATAAATGGATAATAAAAAAAATTGAAACTGAACTTAATAGCTTAATTGAGTTGAAAAACATTAAAGAAGATAACCCAGAGCTTAGAGCTTTAGCTTACAGACTTTATGAAAATAATGGTGTTATAAAAAGATCAAATATCGCTGAATACCTAAAAAAAATAAATCAAGATGATAGAAAAAAATTGAGAAAACTAGGTGTTAAGTTTGGAAGATATCATGTCTTTTTATTTAAGTTATTCAAACCAAGTTCAGTTTCTTTAAGAATATTATTATGGAAAAGCTATAATAATAATTTTTTAAACTTATCGCCACCAACATTTGGATTAAATTTTTTAGATAATATGAAATCTGCAAATAAAGATTTTATGTTACTATGTGGTTTTGAAAAATTTGACGACATTTATGTTCGTATAGATATACTCGAACGATTATTTTTGCTAATATTTAATTCAGAAAAAGATAACAAAAAAGAAGTTAAAGTTGTGCCTCAAATGTTAAACTTGCTCGGTTGTTCTAAAGAAAATTTTAAGAAACTTTTAAAACAAATGGATTACAAGATTTATGAGAAAGAAAAAGAATTTTTTATAAAGTATCTTCCATCAAAAAAGAAAATATTTAAGGGTAAGGACAAAAAAGACTATTCTAATAATCCATTTAGTATATTACATCAATTAAACTTAAAATAATGTTTAACTTATTTACAAAAGAAAAAGAAACTGAGAAAGATGAAAGTCATTTATCTTTAATAAGTATTGCTGCTCTTTTAATTCACTCAGCAAAAATTGATCAAAACTTCACAGAAAAAGAGAAAAAAATAATAAAAAATGCTTTGATAGAAATGGGGGCTCCCGAAGATACTTTAGATGAAATAATTAAAGAAGCAGAGAGAAAAGAAAAGGATGCAAACCAAATTCTTGAGTTTACTAGAGAGGTAAAAAATAAAAGTTTTGATGAAAAAAAGATAGTTATAGAGGCTTTATGGACTATTATTTTTTCAGATGAGCAAGCAGACATGTATGAGACAAACTTAATGAGAAGATTGTCTGGATTACTATATCTTGATCCTAAAATTGTAGGAGATATCAAAGAGAAAGTTAGATCTAAACAGTGACATATTTAGTCAACGATAAATGTATAAAATGCAAACACACCACATGTGTAGATGTGTGTCCAGTTGACTGTTTCTATGAAGGGAAAAATATGCTTGTAATTAAACCCGATGAGTGTATAGATTGTGGCGTTTGTGAGCCTGAATGTCCAATAGACGCTATTATTTCAGACACAGAAACAGGAAGTGAAAAATGGTTAGAAGTCAATAAGAAATATTCTGAAATATGGCCAAATATTTCTGAAACTAAAGACCCCTTACCAAATCACGATAAATTTAAAAATGAAGAAAATAAGTTTGATAAATACTTTGACGAAAACATTTAAGAAAAAAAAATCTGTTAACAAAAAGAAAACTTCAAAATCCTCAAAAAAACCAAAGAAAATAAAAACTATCACTAAATCAAAAAAGGTAAAAACGGACAAAAAACTAAAGAAAACGAATAATCAAAAAAAGATAATTAAGACAAAAATTGTTAAAACAGAAAAAAAAGATAATTCTCAAACAAATTCCAATTTACTTCGAATTCCTAAAAGTAATGAGCAAAAACCAGAAATTAAAAAAGTAAAAAAACAAGACACAGAAAAAAAAGAGTATAAAATAAAAGATTACGTTGTTTATCCAAAACATGGTGTTGGCCAAATTACAGAATTTAAAAAAATGAATATTGGTGGTATTGATATTGAAACTTATGTACTTAAATTTGAAAAAGACAAAGCTAATGGAATGGTCCCAGTAAACAAACAATCTCACTTAAGACCTTTAGCTACTATCAATCAAGTAAATAAATGTATAAGCATAATGAAGAGTAAACCGAAAATTAAGAGAAGTATGTGGAGTAGAAGAGCTCAAGAATACGAAGCTAAAATTTCATCAGGTAAGATTTACGAATTGGCAGAGGTGGTAAGAGACTTAAATAAGGGAGATGATTTAATGGTTGATCAATCTTATAGCGAAAGACAACTTTTTGAAAAAGCTTATGATAGAATTCTTAACGAATTTCAAATTATTTTAAATTTAAGCCAAGAAGATACCCAAAAAAAACTTGATAAAGCTTTAAAAAGAAATCTCGAAAAGCAAGTTCAAAAAATTGAGAATAAAGTAACTGAAGAAGAGATTTCAGAAGAAATAGCAAAGTAAAAAAAAACGCTCCCCACGCAAGCGCCATGAGAAGCGTTATTTAATAAAAAGAATACTAAATTATTTTCTTCTTCTCTTTTTAGCTTTTTTCTTAGCTTTTTTCTTAGTTTTCTTTTTAGCAGCTTTTTTTCTTCTTTTAGCCATCTTTAGCTCCCTTTTTTTAATTTCGAATCTTTTTGATTCGTTTAATTACCTTTTTGTAATTTTTTTGAATAGTTATGTCAATTACATAATTTTTTGTAATTTTTCTAAATTTTTTTTTTAAAATAAAAAAAAATTGATTACCAAAAAAGTTAAGTAAAATAGCGATTAATAAACAGCTTTTTTTATTTAATTATAAAGATTTTCGAAATTTTTTTTATATTTATTTATAATTTTATATCTTTTTAACTTTAATGTTGGTGTTAACATTCCATTTTCAATTGAAAATTTTTCTTTTATTAAAAAAAACTTTTTAATATTTTCTATTTTTGAAAGATTATTATTTAAATTATTAATTTTATTATTTATTTCTTCATTTGTAATATTAATAAATTCATCATTTAAAACTAATAAAGCTACCAAATAAGGTTTATTGTCACCATACACTACCGCTTGATCAATAAATTCTAGATTTACTAATTCATTTTCAATTTTTAGTGGAGAAATATTATCCCCTCCAGGTGTTATAAGAATATCTTTTTTTCTATCTGTAATTTTTAAGAAACTATTTTCAATAATCCCAATGTCTCCTGTATGTAGCCAGCCATTTATTAATACTTTTTTTGTTTCCTCTTCATTATTCCAATATCCTAACATTACATTCTCACCTCTTACCAATATCTCACCATCTTCAGCAATTTTTACTTCATTTCCCTTAAATGGGGGACCGACCGTATCTATTCTTATGTCATCTATTGGGTTACAGCTTACCACTGGTGAAGTTTCTGTTAATCCATAACCCTGTAGAGTAGGTAATCCTATAGCATTAAGAAAATATCCAACTTCTTTATCTAATGCACCTCCCCCAGATACAAATGTTTTAAGAGATCCGCCAAATTGTGATTTTATTTTTTTTCTAACTAATTTATCTAAAATACTATCCTGTATTTTTTCAAAAATAGTTAATTTTTTTTTTTTAATTTTTTTTAGACCTAATTCTAACATTTTATCTACTAATTTTTTTTTTAACCCTGTAGCTTTTTTAAAACTTGCATTAATTTTTTGATAAAGATTTTGGTAAAATCTTGGTACAGCTGTCATAATTTCTGGCGAACAATCACTCATATTTTTAACTAATTTATCAATACTCTCTGCATAAAAAATTCTTGCACCTACTGTAATTTGAACAAATTGAACAGTGTGCTCGTAAGAATGTGAAAGTGGAAGCCATGTGAGGAACCTGGGCTGATCTTTGGATAATAATGGTTTTAGAATATCTATTGCGCCCTCGCAATTATTTAGGATGCCTCCATGACTTAAGATCACTCCCTTGGGATTTCCTTGCGTACCTGAAGTGTAAATTATGCAAGATGGATCTTTTCTTGAAGCCAGAGATTTATGGATTAC
>CACMYV010000012.1 GCA_902617975.1 uncultured Pelagibacteraceae bacterium | reverse complement strand
AGAGGGGGACGTAAATTTATTAAAAAAACTTCAAAAGAAATATGATTATAAATTAATTAACCCAAAACCATTATATAAAAAAAATAAAATTATTTCTTCAACATTAATAAGAAAATTAATCGAAAATGGTAATTTAAAAATTGCAAATCAACTTTTATCTAGAAATTGGTCAATAGAAGGTGTCGTTGAAAAGGGTAGAATGATGGGAAGAAAAATTGGTTTTCCGACCTGTAACATAAATATAAAAAACTATGTAATACCAAAAGTAGGAGTTTATGCAGTTGATGTTTATATCGAAAAAAACAGAAAAAAGATCAAAGGAATAGCAAATATTGGTTATAGGCCTACTTTTAATCAAAAAAAATTATTATTAGAGGTAAATTTATTTAAATTTTCTGGAAATCTTTATAATAAAAATCTAACTATTAATTTTACAAAATTTATTAGAGGAGAAACCAAATTTAAAAATATTGATGCTTTAAAAAAACAGATAAAGAAAGATATTAAAATTGCCAAAAGATAAAATATCATGAGCAAGGAACATATAAATCTACCTAAAACAAAATTCTCAATGAAGGCAAATTTGCCAAACAAGGAGCCAAATTACATTGAATTTTGGAAGAAAATTGACCTGTACAATTTGTTAAGAAAAAAAAGTAAAGGGCAAGAAAAATTTGTGCTCCATGATGGGCCTCCATATGCAAATGGAAATATTCATATGGGTACCGCTTTGAATAAAATTTTAAAAGACATAATTACAAAATTTCATCAAATGGATGGAAAGGACTCAGTTTATGTTCCTGGATGGGATTGCCATGGTTTGCCTATCGAGTGGAAAATTGAAGAACAATATAAAAAGAATAAAAAAAATAAAAATGATGTTCCAATAATTGAATTCAGAAAAGAATGTAGGGAGTTTGCAAACAAATGGATAGATGTTCATAAAGGAGAATTTACAAGACTTGGGGTAATTGGTGATTGGGAAAATTACTATTCAACAATGTCATTTGATGCTGAAGCTCAAATAGTCAGAGAACTTGGAAAATTTCTTAAAGAAGGAAGCCTTTATAGAGGTTACAAGCCAGTTCTTTGGTCTACTGTTGAAAAAACAGCTTTAGCTGATGCTGAAGTTGAATACATGGATCATGTTTCAGATACTATTTATGCTGCATTTAAAGTGAAATTTTCAAATTTAGATATAATTAAAGGTGCTGACGTAATAATTTGGACTACAACTCCCTGGACTATTCCTGCAAATAAAGCATTAGCTTACAATGCTAGCCTTAAATATGTATTGCTTGAAATTAATGATAACAAAAATTTTGTTAACAGAAAAATTGTAATTGCAAAAGATTTATTAGAACCTTTTAAAAAAGATACCTCTATAGAAAATATTAAAGTTTTAAACGAATTTTTAGGAAAAGACTTAAATGGAACTATTTGCAGTCATCCATTTTCTAAAATGGAATATAATTATGATATTCCTATGCTTGAGGCTAATTTTGTCACTACTGAACAAGGAACAGGTATTGTACATTGTGCTCCGAGCCATGGACCAGATGACTTCAATCTTTGTTTAAATAATAATATCAAAGCAATTGAAACAGTTGATGGTGATGGAAAATATACAAGTGAAATTAAACTTTTTGAAGGTTTACATATTTTTAAGGCTAATAACTTAATTATAGAAAAATTAGATGAACAAAAAAATTTAGTAACAAATGGAAAACTAACTCACTCTTATCCTCATTCTTGGAGATCAAAAGCTCCACTAGTTCATAGGGCAACGCCACAATGGTTTATATCAATGGAAAGTCACGGGTTAAGAGATAAAGCATTAAAAGCTATCGATAATACAGATTTTTATCCTTCCAAAGGAAAAGAAAGAATAAAATCAATGATTGAAACTAGACCAGACTGGTGTGTATCAAGACAAAGAGTTTGGGGTGTGCCACTACCAATTTTTATTTCAAAAAAAACTGGTGATGTTTTAGTTGATGATGAAGTATTTGAAAATATTGCAAAAATTTATGAAAAAGAAGGTTCTGATTGTTGGTTTAATGATGATTATCAGATCTTTCTTGGAGACAAGTATAAAGCAGAAGATTATGAAAAATTATCAGACATAGTTGAAGTTTGGTTTGACAGTGGATCCACTCACTCTTTTGTTTTAGAGAAAAGAGACGACCTCAAATGGCCAGCATCTATGTATTTAGAGGGGTCAGATCAACATAGAGGATGGTTTCACTCCTCATTACTTGAATCATGTGGAACAAGAGGAGTCGCTCCATTTGAAAGCATTCTTTCTCATGGTTTTGTTGTAGATGGAAAAGGTCTAAAAATGTCAAAGTCAACAGGTAACGTTATTGCTCCACAAGATATATTAAAAAAATATGGAGCTGATATATTAAGAATTTGGGTTGCATCTTCAAATTATGCTGAAGATTTAAGAATAGATTATTCAATTTTAGATCAACACGCTGAGTCTTATAGAAAAATTAGAAATACATTTAGATATCTATTAGGAAATATTCAAGATCAATACGAAAATCTTGATCTAGAAAAAGTTAAATTTGAAAACTTTGATTCTCTTGAAAAATTTATGCTTCATAGAATTTATACAATAAATGAGAATTTTAAAAATAATTTTAAAGTTTATAACTTCCATAATTTATACAAAGAATTACTAAATTTTTGCACAGTTGAGCTTTCTGCTTTTTATTTCGATATCAGGAAAGATACTCTATATTGTGACGCTTTAAATTCCGATAAAAGAAAGAACTGTATAACTCTTTTAAATATTATTTTGCAGTGTCTCCTAAAATGGTTTGCACCAATATTATCATTTACAACTGAAGAAATTTATCAACTAGTTAAAAAGGAAAAAGATAGCCAAAGTATCCATTTACAAAATTTCGTTTCAGTTCCTAATTCTTGGAACGATGAAGAACTTAGCTCAGATTGGGATTATGTTAAAAAAATTAGAGATGAGGCAAATATTTCAATAGAGAATATGAGAGCCGAAAAGTCAATTGGTTCAAGTTTAGAAGCAACAATTGAGATAAAATTAAATAAAGAATTTTACGATAAGGCAAAAAATATTAATTTTTCTGAAATTTGTATAACCTCATCTGCCTCTGTAATTAAAGATGAAAATTTAAAAAATAGTATTGATGTAGTTGCAAAAAAGGCCCAAGGAAATAAATGTCCTATTTGTTGGAAAATTTTTGAAACGAGTTGTGAAAGACCAAATTGTGGACTTTTAAATACTAATGGGAAATGAAAAATTAAATAAACTTCTTATAGGTTTTGTATTTTTAGTTGTTTGTTTTGCTTTAGATAGACTATCAAAAATTTATATTCTAAATGTTTTAAATAATGAAGGACAAGTTGATTTTTATATAAATCAATTTTTAAATATTTATTTGGTATGGAATACAGGTATTGGATTTGGTTTATTTTCTTCAGAAAATCAAATTTTCTATAATATCTTTACTACAATTATAGTTATTATAAATTTGGTAATATTGTATTTCGCTTTGATTGAATCAAAAATTAAATCATTTTTTTTAATGATTATATTAGGAGGGTCTTTAGGAAACTTATTTGACCGGGTTTATTACAGAGCTGTGCCAGACTTTATAGATTTAAATTATGCAGGATATCATTGGTTTATTTTTAATGTAGCTGATATTTTTATAACAATTGGTATTATATGCCTTATTTTATCTGAATTTATATTTTATAAAAAAAAAGATGAAAAAAATTAAATTAAATTTAATTTTATTAATTATTTTAGCACCCTTATTAACTTTTTGTGGTGGGGTTAGAGATGCTTTAGAAGGCAAAAAGAGATCTGAACAAAGTGATGAATTTTTAGTTAAGAAAAAAAATCCATTACAAATGCCTCCAGATATGGATAAACTCCCGATGCCTGGAGACAACCTGGAAATAAGTAGTCAATCAAATAGTGAAGAAGTTAAAGATTTACTTAAAATAAAAGACGATAATATTTCCGAGGATTCTAGTAGTGGTTCAGATTTATTAAATAATATGAAAAAGAAAATCCAGTAATTAATGGAGACAAAACATATTATTTACAAAAATTTTAATAATAAAAATAAACAATTAAATAAAAAGAAACTTACTAATTTCCTAAAGTTAAAATTTTTAAATAAAAAATATCCTTTATTAAAATCTTTAACAAATAATTATAATTATTCATTTCAGAAAAAAAATTTACTAAATTTCAAAAAATACAATGAGTTTAATTTAATAGGAATGGGAGGATCTATTCTAGGTGCGCAAGCTATTTATGATTTCCTTAATCATAAAATAAAAAAAAAATTTTTCTTTTATAATAACCTACAGAGCATTAGAATTACAAAATCAAACAAAAAACGTTTAAATATAATTATATCAAAATCAGGTAATACCCTAGAAACATTATCAAATTTAAACCTGATTTTATCAAAACAGAAAAGAAATAAAAATTTAATAATCACTGAAAATAAAAATAATATCCTAAGAGCTATGGCGAATAAACTGAAATCTGATGTAATAGACCATAAAAATTATATTGGAGGAAGATATTCAGTATTATCCGAAGTCGGAATGGTCCCGGCAGAATTGATGGGTTTAAATGAAAAAAAATTTAAACGATTAAATTATCTAATAAAAAACAAAAAATTTATTAATTTTTTAATTGAAAATGTTTCTTCAATTCACTCAAATATTATTAAAGGAAAAAAAAATTGCGTAATTTTAAATTATGATGAAAAATTAAGTAACTTTTTAAAATGGTACCAGCAATTATCTGCTGAAAGTTTAGGAAAAAACGGTAAGGGCTTTTTTCCTATAATCTCTACAATGCCAAAGGACAATCATAGTCTTTTACAACTGTATTTAGACGGTCCAAAAAATAATTTCTTTAGTTTTTTTTTCTCTAGAGATAGAGGTTCATTTAAATTTAATAACACACATATAATTGATGGATTGGAGCACTTAAAAAAGAGTAGCTTACATCAAGTGTTGTATGCTCAAAAAAAAGCTACACAAAATGTATTTAATAAGAAAAAATTATCATTTAGAAGTTTTGAAATTATTAATAAAAACGAGGAAACTTTAGGTGAACTATTTACATTTTTTATTTTAGAAACTCTAATGCTAAGCTCATTATTAAATGTAAATCCAATCAACCAACCTTCTGTTGAATTGATTAAAATAGAAACAAAAAAAATTCTAAAATAGTAATTTACCAAATATTATTTTTGATGATCCATATTTTTTTTCTCTAAGAACTTTAAAGTCCTCTATAAAATTTTCTTTAAGCTTCTTATTTCTATGTATTACTATTAATGTACTTTTATGAGCAATTTTTAAGTCTAAAATTTTCCTCAATAATTTATTTATATTTTTATCTTTAAATGGTGGATCTAAATAAATTAAATTAATTTTTTCATTATCTATATTTTCTTTAGAAATTTCATATGCGTTTATTTCCTTAATGACTGAATCTTTATCAATTTCTAACTCCTTAATGTTTTTTTCTAAAATTTTCAAAGAGGGTTTGTAATTTTCAAAAAAAAAAACTTTTTTTACTCCTCTAGACAAACACTCAATACCAAACGAACCTGAACCGGAAAATAAATCCAAAACCACGTCATTTTTGAATTTAATTTTTTCGTTCTTAGAATGCTCTAAAATATTAAATATCGACTCTCTAACCATATCCTTTAAAGGTCTTGTTGTTTTATCTGTAGGATTATGAATTAATTTCCCTCTTAGTTTTCCACCAATTACTCTCATTTATCTATGACTTTATGACCTATATCTTTTCTATAAAAACCATCTTCCCAATTTAATTTCTTAATCTGATTGATGATTTCTTTTCTGCTTGATAAATAACTATCTGAGATATTCACAAAATTTATTACCCTACCACCAACTGCCATAATTTTGTTTCCAGAACTTTTTGTTCCAGCATGAAAAATAAAATTATTTTTAGTTGATTTGAATTCTTTTAAATTTTTAATTTCAACATTCTTATTATATTTTTCAGGATATCCTTTTGAGCATAAAGCAATGCACATACTTTTTTTATTTTTCCATTTTATTTCGTGGGTCTTTAATTTTGAATTACAACATGCATTTATTATTTCCAATAAATCACTGTCAACCAAAGGTAATATAGTTTGGCATTCAGGATCACCCATCCTAACATTATATTCAATTAGGTATGGTTCATTACTTTTTATCATTAAGCCGGCATATAAAAAACCGACATACTTCTCATTCATTTCACTTATAGCTTTTAAGGTTGGCTCAATTATTTTGACTAAAATTTTATTCTCTAAATCATTATTTATTAAGCTTGAAGGTGAATAAGCTCCCATTCCTCCCGTGTTCTTCCCTGTATCACCCTCACCAACTCTTTTATGGTCTTGAGCTGTATTAAAAGTTTTATAACTAATCCCATCTGAAATAATAAAAAAACTCATCTCATCACCTTCTAGGAATTCCTCAATTAACACTTGATCTGCTTTCCCAAATTTACCATCAAATATTTCATTAACAGCAGTTTTAGCGTCATCAACATTTTGACAAATATAAACACCTTTACCTGCAGCAAGAACATCCGCTTTTACAACAAGAGGAAAATTAGATGATGATAGAAATACAAATGCGTCTTCTTTTGATTTACAAATTTTAAATTTAGCAGTTGGTATGTTAAATTTCTCACAAATTTGTTTTGTAAATATTTTTGAACCTTCTAATTGAGCAACTTTTTTTCTAGGACCAAAAACTTTAATATTTTTTGATTCTAGGAAATCCACTAATCCTTCGACTAATGGTTTTTCTGGACCAACAATCACTAATTCGATTTGTTCTTTCTCAATAAAATTATACAAATCTTGAAAATTCTCCAAATTTAAATCAATATTTACAGATATTTCTTTGGTACCAGCATTACCGGGTATTGAATATATTTTTGTTATTTTTTTTGAAATACTTAAGTGATGAACTAGAGCATGCTCTCGCCCTCCACTTCCAATAATTGCAATTTTCATTTAGTAAATATATATCTTAAATATGTTAAATAAGTTAGCTAAATTAAAATACTTAGCAAATAATTTTGAGATCATTGAAGATGGTGATCATGTGATTTGTGCTATCTCACAAAAAAAAATACCACTTAAAAACTTAACTTACTGGAACGTTGAGGCACAGGAAGCTTACTTTTCTTATGTTGAGGCTTCAATGAAAAGAGATTTATTAAATAAAAACTGATTATGTTTTCCATCTATCATGCGTCCAGATCCACTGGTCTAAATTTTTTAAAATCATTTTTTCAAGTATCTTATTTAGATGTTCAGTGATTTCTTTGATTGATTTATTGTTACCAATTTTTATAGGTTCCGAAACAAACATTTTAAAATAATTATTTTTTCTTCTCTCTATATAAATAGGCACTAGATCACATTTATATTTTTTAATTAATTGTGCGGGTATGGTCGTAGTACTAGCCGGTTTACCAAAAAAATTAATTTTTATACCTTCTCTTACTCTTTGATCTATCATTAGAGCTACTGAGTTACCTTTTTTTATATTTTCAATAATCTGTCTTGTGCCTGATCTTCCTTTTTTAATTTGATTTTTGCATATAAAATTTTCTCTAATTTCTTCCATAGTTTTGTTAAGGAATACGTTATTTAGCGGTCTATAAATAGCACACAAATTTATACCAGCTTTCTCTATTTGGAGTGCCATCAATTCAAAATTATTGAAATGACCAGATATAAAAACAGCTCGTCTTTTTTCTTTCTTAATTTTGTTTAGGTTTTCAAGTCCGTCTATTTCAATAAATTTATTTAATTTGTTATTTCTAAATGCTTTAAGAAAAGGATATTCAGCAAGTATTCTTCCATAATTTCCATATATTTTGCTGACTATTTTATTGTAATTTTTTTTGTCTACAATGCCAGATTTTTCCAAATTATTCTCAATTAACTTTTTTGATCTAAATATCGGTCCAAACAAGCGTCCAATAAAATCTCCCAAATTAGATCCATTTTTATAACCAATTATAATCAGTATAAAAAAAAATAAATTCAATTAAATAAAAAAACTTCCTCATAATTTCTTCAATAAAAAATTTCTAAAATCTTTTTCTTTTTCAATTTTTAATCCTATTTTTAAAAATTGGATATTTTTTTTTTGTATATTTGACAATCGATTGTAGTCCTTTTCTGTTGTTACAATTTTTAATTTATTACTCTTAGCTATTTTTTTTATATAATTTATATCAGAATTTTTATATTTATAATGGTCAGGAAAAGTCATTATTTTTTTTATCTTGAAATTATATTTTTTTAATGTTTGTTGAAATTCCAAAGGATTACCTATGCCTGAAAAAACTAGAAAGTTATTTTTAAATTTAAAAGCCTCAAGATTTCTAGGAATGTATTTAGCTCTAAATATTTTTAAATTTGGATTTAATCTCTTTAGAGTTTTCTCGAAACTTTTATTATTTTTTTCACCATTAAGAAATGCAAGATCATAATATAAAATATTTGTAATTCTTTCCCTTAATGGCCCAGCAGGCAAAACTAGCCCATTTCCAACTAGCTCTGAACTATTAAAGCAAGCTATAGAAATATCATAATTTAAACTTTTATCTTGTAAACCATCATCTAATATAGCTAACTGGTATTTTTTTTTCTCAGCAATTCTTAGTGCGATATCTCTAAAACTTAAACAAATTAGATTTCCATATTTTGATAAAATATTTTGTTCATCGATTTGATCAATATATTTTTTTTTAATAAATACAGTTTTAAACTTATATTTTAACATATCGTTAATTTTTAAAACTAGAGGTGTTTTTCCAGTTCCACCTAAGTAAATATTTCCAACACAGATTGTTTTTATTTTGAAATATTTTTTAAGACTTAAAGATTTAAAAAAATTAAAAATAAGAGTTATTAAACTAAATGGTGAGAGTAATAATGATATGAAATTGAAACTATCCCAAAAAATGGGTCTTTTTACTTTCATTATAAATAATTTTTAATTTCTTTCACGTTATTTTCAAAAATTTTAGCACCTAAATAATTAATTTTATTAAGTTTACTATTTGATATTTTGTAATTATGATTTTTTATAAATACCTTTTCCATTTGATCAATATTTTTAATCTCTGAAGATATTTTTAAACTTTTTAATTCTTTATATATTTCTTTAAAATTATTTACTTTTTTACCATGCATCACGTAATTACCCATTCTTACAGCTTCTAATGGGTTTTGTCCTCCATGGTTTACTATAGATCCACCAATAAATGTTACATTTGAAAGTCTTAAAAATTTTGACATTTCTCCATATGTATTAACAATATATATGTCACAATCATCAGATGGTTTAAGTACACTTGATCTTTCGTTAACTATCAGTTTTAATTTTCTAAGCTCTTGCTTTATGTCCTCTGATCTATTTATATGACGCGGAACCAATATTGTAATTAAATTCTTAAACTTTTTCTTTAATCTTAAATGTAATTTTCCAATAATTTTCTCCTCATTATAATGAGTGCTAGCTGCGCAGAATACTTTTTTATTTTTAAAATATTTTTGAACGTTTTTCTTTAAACTTTGTTTATCATTTTTAAAATACTTTAAATTTCCTATGAATTTAATTTTTTTAACACTCAATCTTTTTAAATAATTTTTGGTTTCTTGATTTTGAGGTAAAGCGATAGTTATTTTGCTAAAAACATTCTTTGCAAAAGATGAAAAGATTTGCCATCTTTTGAAACTTTTACTCGTAATTCGAGCATTTATTAAAATAAGAGGTATTTTTTTTGAATTTATTTTTTCATACATGTTGGGCCAGATTTCAGAATCTACAAATACTGCGATTTTTGGGTTCCAGTAATTTAAAAAGTTATTGCATATAAATCCAACATCAAACGGATAGTAAATATGAGTTGTTTTCTTTAATGGTTTTTTTGCAATTATTGATGCAGAACTTAAAGTAGATGAAGTAAGTAAAATTTTTTTTATAGATTTATCTTTTTCAAACTTGTTTATCAAAGGGAGAATGCTCATGATTTCCCCAACACTTGCACCATGAAACCATACAGTTGTATCAGATTTTTTTTTATTATAATAAGCGTATTTTTCTAAGATTCTTCTCCAATCCTCCTTTCCATTGATCATTCTAAAAAATAATATTAATGGTGAGATTAAAAAAAAAATAATTCCTAATATATTATACAAAAAATACATTAATTATTTTTTATTTGCCTCTCGTAAAAGTTTTTATAGAGTAATGAATTTTTAATTAGTTCATCATGTTTCCCAGAAGACTCAACCGATCCTTGATCTATCACATAAATTCTTTCTGAATTAAGAATTGTTGATAGTCTGTGTGCAATAACTATTGTTGTTTTATTTTTTGTCAATTCCTCAATTGCCTTTTGTATTTTTTCTTCTGTTTCAGAGTCTAGAGATGACGTTGCTTCGTCTAAAAGTATTATCTTACTATTTTTTAATAAAGCTCTAGCAATCGAAAGTCTTTGTTTTTCACCACCAGATAATTTCACTCCATTTTCTCCTATTATAGTTTCGAACTTATTTTCAAGTTTTTCAATGAAATCAGTACACATTGATATTTTTGCAGCGTTGAAAATTTCATCATCCGTCGCGTCTGGTTTTGCGTACTTAATATTATTATAAATAGTATCATCAAAGAGAGTAGTGTTTTGATCAACTATTGATATTTCTTTTCTTAACGAATTAAGATTTAAATCTTTTGTTGTTTGATTATCTATTGTGATTTCTCCAGAATCAGCATCATAAATTCTTGGTATCAAATTTAACAAAGTAGATTTTCCAGATCCACTATGACCTACTAAAGCAGTCATTTTTTTTCCAGTTATATCAATATTTATATTTTTAAGAACAATATTTCTTAGGTTTGATTTATAACTAAAGTTAATGTTTTCAAATTTTATAGAACCATCTTTTATCTTTAATAAATTTCCACTTTCATTAATTAATATAGTATTTGATTGATCTATAATTGGGAGTATTCTTTTTCCAGCAGACAGACCTTGACCAAAAGAAACATTTACGTTCGCCAATGACTTAACTGGTTGATAGGCAAGCATCATTGCAGCTAAAAAGGAAAAAAAATTATTTATACTTAGTTGGTCAGTCATGATTAATTTTCCAGAATAAAAAATCAATATTGCAATCATAATTCCAGTAACAACCTCCATAATAGGTGTTGATCTTATAAATACACTATGAATTTTTATTGTTTTTTCTTTGAGGTCATTTACAAATTTTTCTGACCTTTCATGCTCAAAATTTTCTCTTTGAAAAATTTTAATAATTTTATGGTTCTTAAAAAGATCGATTAAATATTTGTTTAAATCACCAGATTTTTCTTGTGCTTCAGTTGCAACTTTTACAACACGTTTTCCCAACTTTTTTGCAGTAATCGTTGCAATAGGAAGCATTATAAGAGCTATAAGAGAAAGTTTCCAATTTTGAAAGAACATTACAAACAATAAACCAATAAGAGTTAATCCATCTTTAAATAAATTTAAAACTGCATTACTCAACATTCCAGTTATTTGATTTACATCAAAGTTGATATTTGAAATATACTTACCTGAATGTTTATCTTCAATTTTTTCAGTATCAGACTTTATGAAAGAAGATAACATATCAATTTGAATACTCTTTTTCACTTCCTCAGCAGTTCTTATCATTAAAATTTTGGCCACATATAAGGAAATTCCTTTTGTTGCAAAAGCCAAGATTATTAAAAGTGGAATTATAAAGATTAAAGTTTGATCTTTATTTATAAAAATTTTTTCTATTGCAGGATCAAGCAACCAAGCAGTAGCCGAAGTGCTGGCAGCAACTAAAATAGAAAAAACTATAGCAAGCATTATCTTATTGATATGTTTCGTAGTATAATCATTATATAATCTCTTTATTATTTCGATATTTTTCATTACGATAATTTTCCTATTAACAAAATTATTAAAATAATTAGACCTAAAAGATTGTTGCTCTTAAATTTTGCTAAGCAGTCATTCCCATTTTCAGTTTTTAATTTAAGAGATTGAAAAATTAACAAATGAGTTAAAGGCACTATTAAAGCAATGTAATATAAATAATTAAAATTCATTTTATAACCAACAACAAACAATGATATTAAAAATATAATGTAACAAAACGAAATAAATTTTTTTGGGTTATTTTTAAATTTAATCGATGTTGATTTAACTCCAATTATTTCATCATCATTAATATCTTGATATCCATATATTGTGTCGTAACCTAATGTCCAAAATGTGGCTCCTAAATAAAATATAATTGGTATAATGGAAACTTCATTTTGAATGGATATCCATGCTAAAACTAGACCGTAATTAAAAGTAATACCTAAAAAAAGTTGAGGCCAGTAAGTAAATCTTTTCATTAATGGATATGTAAAAGCCAATGGCATTGAGAGAAGGGCCATATAAATAGTAAATTTATTAAAATTTATTAAAACTAAAAACGCGATTAAACATAAGATTGCAGCATATATTGCAGCATTAAATACGGAAATTTTTTCTGACGCGATTGGTCTATTTTTTGTTCTTTCGACTAACTTATCAATTTTTCTATCACTTATATCATTAACAATACATCCTGCTGATCTCATTAGAACAGATCCAGAAAAAAATAAAAAAGCATAAATAAAATAAGTATTTAAAGAAAGAGAAAAATCATATGAAATTGTTAAACCCCAAACACATGGCCAAAATAGAAGCATGAAACCAATTGGTTTATTAAGTCTTGTTAATTCAATAAAAATTTTAACCTTTTCAGACATAATTTACTTGTAAATAACAAAGCGTAGATTCATAATCAAACTGATTCGCATGAATATTGATTACACTGTTACCGCATTAATGTTTCCCGCCATTCCTTTGATTATGGCTGTCTATAGTAATAGATTTCACACATTAAGTGGTTTGATTAGAAAAATACACGATGAATATGTTTTTGAAAAGCATACCCCACCAGAGTGGAAGCAGCAGCTAATTAATTTAAATGATAGAGTAAAAAATTTAAGGATTACTATACTTTTTGCAGCATTTGGTTTCTTATTTAATATGCTTACAGTTTTTGCTCTTTATTTAGAGACATATTTTTTAGCTAGAATAATTTTTGGCTCTTGTTGTTTATCGATGATGGTATCAATAATATTTTTTATAAGAGAAATACAAATCTCGACTAGAGCGTTAAGACTTCATCTTTCAGATATGGATGATCAATTTAAGGAATAATAACTGCTGGTCCAGTTAAAACCCTATTCTCTAAATCTATATGAGCTTGTTTAGCTTCACTTAATTTGTATTTTTTAGAAACTTCAATTTTTATCTTCCCTGAGAGAACTGCATCAAAAACCAATTCAGCAGATTTTTCTAATTCATCTCTTGTAATTGTATAATGCATTATTGATGGTCTTGTAAAAAAAAGACCTTTTGTATTTATATGTTTTTTGACATCAATAGTGTGAACATATCCAGATGCATTTCCAAATGCAACCATCATCCCTCTAATTTTTAAACATTCTATTGATCCTTCAAAAGTTTTTGCTCCCACACCGTCATAGACAACATCTATTCCGTTTTTACCTACTATTTTTTCAACTTCTTCCACAAAATTATGATCTGTATAATTGATAACATGATGACACCCATTTTTTTTTGCTATTTCAACTTTTTCTTTAGATCCAACCGTTCCAATAACTTCACATCCTAAAGCATTAGCCCACTGACATAATATTTGACCAACACCACCAGCTGCAGCATGAAATAAAACTTTATCTCCTTTCTTTACGGCATATGACCTATGTAATAAATATTCTGATGTTATGCCTTTTAATAAAATACATGAGGCTATTTCATCTGAAATACCTTCTGGCACCGCAACTAATTTTTCTTCTGGCATTATTTGTTTTTCTGAGTATCCACTTATTGGAGCAGAAGCATGACTTACTCGATCTCCAACTTTAAAAAGACTCACATCTGAGCCAATTTCTTCAACTACTCCAGATGCTTCTAGTCCAAGTCCACTTGGTAATTCAATCGGATACAAACCAGTTCGATGGTAAACATCAATATAATTAAGTCCAATTGACAAATTTTTAACTAGAACTTCCTTTGGACCAGGTTTACCGATTTCAATATCCTTATATTCCAAGACTTCTGGACCACCAAACTTTTCAAATCTTATAGCTTTCATATTTACTTTACGAAATTACCATTATGGTAATCATCAATTGCTTGAAGTATTTCTTGTTTAGTATTCATGACAAATGGACCACCTCTTGCAATCTGTTCTCCTATCGGTTTTCCAGATATTAATAAAAATTTAGCCTTTGTTAAAGCAGTTACTTTTAAGTTTTCACCTTTAGATAATAAAATTAAGGTAGAGTCTTTAACACTTTCATGTTTATTGTTTCCAATTTCTATCTCACCTTCAATTAAATATATGAATGAATTGTGTGTGGATGGAACTTGATGATTAAAAGTTTTACTTTCATTTAATTCTACATCAAAATAAATTGGATCGACATTGTGTTTTTTTATTGGACCTTCTGAATTTTCAAACTTTCCAGCAATTACTTTTATAAATTTATCTTCATCCTTATGTATGCTCATTTTATCTGAGTCAATATAATGGTATTCTGGTTTACTCATCTTCTCGCTGGCTGGCATATTAATCCATAATTGAAAACCATGAAGTTTTCCATCGTTCATGGCTGGCATTTCAGAATGAATTATTCCACTACCAGTTTTCATCCATTGCACATCTCCTGCAGTCATTTTTCCTTGACCGCCTGTACTATCTTTATGTTCAAAACTCCCAGCCAACATATATGTAACTGTTTCAATTCCTCTGTGTGGATGAGGAGGAAAGCCTGCAATATAATCATCTTTATTTTCTGATCCAAATTCATCTAACATTAAAAATGGATCATAATAATTTGGTTCAACACCAATACTTCTTTTTAATTTAACTCCTGCACCATCTGATGCTGGTGTTGGATCTATAATTTTTTCTACTTCGATATTTGTCATGTTGTTCATATAGGATATATCTAAATTAAATCAAGCAATTCTGATAAATTACTTATTTGTTGGTTAGGTTCAAAATCTAATTTATCAAAAATATTATTATTTCTATTCACCCAAACAGTGTTGTATCCATAATTTCCTGCGCCAGATACATCCCATGTATTTGCACTTAAGAATAAAACTTCATTCTTTTCAATATTATATTTATTTATTGGAAGATCATAAACTTTTGAATCTGGTTTAAAAATACCAACTTCTTCTATAGAAAAAATATCATCAAAAATATCTTTTAATTGATTGCTAACTACAAGTTCATTTAAAAGGTCAGGTGTACCATTTGATAGAATCGCTAATTTATAATTTGATTGTTTTAATTTATTTAAAGCATCCCTTACTTCTGTAAATGGTGAAAGCACTTTATATAAATTCAATAGTTCTGATCTCATTGCATTATCAATATTGTAAAAATTCATAGATTTGTCCAAACTATCTTCGGTGATTTGCCAAAAATCCTTATGTCTTTTCATTAAACTTCTAAGCCAAGTATATTCAAGCTGTGTAGTTCTCCAATAATTAGCAAATCCTTCCCATTTATCGCCCAATCTTTCTTTGCATTTTTCGGCAGCAGAATTAACATCAAATAAAGTTCCGTATGCATCAAATATGATTGCTTTAATATTTTTCATAAATTAATTTAATTATAATGAGTAATATTAGAATATTTTATCCAGAAAAATTATCAATTAATTTAGAAACTAATTTAACTAAGTCTCAATCACATTATTTATTGAAAGTAATGAGGATTAAACAAGGAGAGACCTTTTCTGTTTTTAATAAATCTGGAGAATGGAAGTCAATTGTAACTGAAATTTCAAAAAGCAGTTTAAATTTCAAGGTTGTTGAACAGTTGAGACAAAAAGATAAAGAGCAAGAAATCTGGTTAGCCTTCTCACCCATTAAATCAAATTATTTTAACTTCATGATACAAAAATCAACTGAGCTTGGAGTAACAAAATTTGTACCAATTATTTCTGAAAGGACAATTGTTAGAAAAGTAAATATTGAGAGATTAAATAAAATAATTATAGAGTCGTGTGAGCAAAGTAATAGAATAAATATTCCTTTAATTGAAAAACCTCAATCATTAGATAAATTCCTGTCTAACAATTCAGATATCAATTTAATTTTTGGAGATTTAAATACGAATAATAAAAAAATTAAAATTTCTAATTCAAAACCAAATTGTCTTTTAATTGGTCCTGAAGGGGATTATTCAGCCGGTGAAATTAAAAAGATTCTAAACTTTAAAGGGTCTCAATCGATAAAACTAAGCGATAACATTTTAAGGTCTGAAACTGCGGTTATATCCGCGTTATCTGTGATCAATTATTTGCAAAATTGATAAATTGTCGCGAATTCTCTAGTATTTTTTATAATATTTTCGATCTATATAGAAAACAAATGAAGAAACTATTTTTTGTTTTTATAGCATTAATTTACTCAGTTGAGGCGTTTGCAAACCAACCAAAAAATTGGCAATTAGGTTTCCAAGAGCCTGCATCGCAAACTATGAGAGATATAGTTTGGTTTCATGACTATATGTTAGTACCAATCATAGTTGCTATAAGTGCGTTTGTTTTATTTTTAATGCTTTATGTGATGGTAAGATTTAGAGCATCGAGAAATCCTAATCCATCTAAAAGAACACATAATGTTTTAGTTGAGATTGTTTGGACATTAGTTCCTTGTTTAATCTTGATCGTGATGGCAGTTCCGTCATTTAAAGTTTTATATTCACAAGATGCAATTCCTAAAGCTGATGTAACTATAAAAGCAATTGGATATCAATGGTATTGGGGATACGAGTACCCAGATGAAAATATAATTTTTGATGCTTATATGATCGAAGAGAAGGATTTAAAAGAAGGTCAGCCAAGGTTGTTAGCAACAGATAATGTAGTCGTTGTTCCAGTAAATAAAGTAGTTAAAGTTTTAATTACAGCAAATGATGTGCTACACGCATGGGCATTACCAGCATTTGGAGTAAAAAGAGATGCGATGCCAGGAAGAGTAAATGAAACTTGGTTCAAAGCAGAAAAAGTTGGGACTTATTACGGACAATGTTCTGAGTTATGTGGAATTAAACATGCTTTTATGCCGATTGAAGTTAAAGTGGTTTCAGAAGAGGATTATCAAATTTGGCTTTCAGAGGCGAAGATAAAATTTGCAAAAGATGAAAATTTAATTAATAAAAAACTAGTAGCGAGTAAATAAAAATGAGTTCAGAAGCAGCACATATTCACGATCATCATACTCCAACAGGTTGGAAGAGATGGGCATATTCGACAAATCATAAAGATATTGGAACAATGTATTTAATTTTTGCAATCATTGCAGGAGTTATAGGAACAGCATTTTCAGTTTTGATGAGAATGGAATTAATGCACCCTGGTGATGATGTGTTAGGTGGCAACTACCATCTTTATAACGTTTTGGTTACAGGTCATGGATTAATAATGATTTTCTTTATGGTCATGCCAGCGATGATTGGTGGTTTTGGAAACTGGTTCGTGCCGATAATGATTGGAGCACCGGATATGGCATTTCCAAGAATGAATAATATTTCTTTTTGGTTATTGCCTGTTGCATTTATTTTATTACTTTCATCAATTTTTGTAGATGGACCTCCAGGTGCACAAGGTGTCGGTGGTGGCTGGACGATTTATCCACCTTTATCTTCTACTGCAGGCCAACCAGGTCCAGCAATGGATTTAGCAATTTTAAGTTTACACGTTGCAGGAGCTTCTTCAATTTTAGGAGCAGTTAATTTTATTACAACTATATTGAATATGAGAACGCCTGGAATGACTTTGCATAAGATGCCATTATTTGCATGGTCAATATTAGTTACAGCTTTTTTATTATTACTTTCGTTACCAGTATTAGCAGGAGCAATTACTATGCTTCTAACAGATAGAAATTTCGGTACAGCATTTTTTGATGCACAAACAGGTGGAGACCCAACATTATTCCAGCATTTATTTTGGTTTTTTGGTCATCCAGAAGTTTACATTCTAATCTTACCAGGATTTGGAATGATCAGTCATATCATATCTACTTTTTCAAAGAAGCCAGTTTTTGGATATTTAGGAATGGCTTACGCGATGGTAGCAATTGGAATAGTAGGATTTGTTGTTTGGGCTCACCACATGTACACAGTTGGTTTAGATACTGATACTAAAGCGTATTTCTTAGCAGCAACAATGATTATCGCTGTCCCAACAGGAATTAAAATATTTTCATGGATTGCTACAATGTGGGGAGGATCTATATCATTCAAAACCCCAATGGTTTGGGCTTTAGGATTTATATTTTTATTTACAGTTGGAGGAGTAACTGGTGTAGTTCTAGCAAACGCTGGAGTAGATACTGCATTGCATGATACTTATTATGTTGTAGCTCACTTCCACTATGTATTATCTTTGGGAGCTGTTTTTGCGATATTTGCAGGCTTCTATTATTGGTTTGGTAAAATGTCAGGGTATGAATATTCTGAGTGGATGGGCCAACTTCATTTTTGGTTAACTTTCATAGGTGTAAATTTAGTTTTCTTTCCACAACACTTCTTAGGATTAGCTGGAATGCCAAGAAGATATGCTGATTATCCGGATGCATTTGCTGATTGGAATTATATTTCTTCAATTGGTTCATATATTTCTGTAGTTGGCTTAGTGGTATTTTTCGCTAATTTAATCTACGCTTTTGCAAAAAAGAAAAAAGCAGCACAAAACCCATGGGGAGAAGGGGCCACAACATTAGAGTGGACAGTTCCATCACCACCGAATTTTCACACTTTTGATGAATTACCGAAGTTTGAAGATTATGAAGGTACTGAAAAATCTAGTAGTTAGTAACGTCTTAAGATATAAAAATTAAAATGGCTACGACGTATTCTAAAGTAAAAAAAACATATTACGAACTAGGTATTATTACTGAATTATTAAAGTTAATGAAACCAAGAGTAATGTCTCTTGTTATTTTCACATGTGCAGTTGGTCTATTAACAGCTCCTACTTCAGTTTCATTTCAACAATCAGTTATTGGAATATTAATTGTAGCCTTTGGCGCTGGAGCAGCGGGAGCCCTTAACATGTGGTATGAAGCTGACTTAGATAAATTAATGTCTAGAACTTGCCTGCGTCCAATTCCAAGAGGAAAGCTGAATAGAAACCAAGCATTATATTTTGGAACATCTCTGTCAGTTATTTCAGTTGTAAGCTTATACTTTGTTACAAATGCTTTATCAGCATTTCTATTATTGTTTACTATATTATTTTACGTATTTGTTTATACAATTTGGTTAAAAAGAAAAACTCCACAAAATATTGTTATAGGTGGAGCGTCAGGAGCTTTACCACCAGTAATTGGATGGGCAATAGCAACAAATTCTATTTCATTGGAGTCTATTGCTTTTTTCTTAATAATTTTCTTTTGGACACCGTCACACTTTTGGGCATTAAGCTTATACAAAGCTGATGATTATAAAAAAGCAGGTATTCCAATGCTTCCAGTAACCAATGGAATTCAGGATACTAAAAAGAATATTCTAATTTATTCTTTGCTAATGATACCTACAATTGTTTTCCCATATTACATTGGATTTGTTGGTGAAGTATTCTTAACACTTAGCTTACTACTTACATTTTATTATAATTTAATTTGTTTCCAGCTTTACAACTATAAAGTTGGAAAATTTAATATAAAGAAAGCTAGACATATTTTCAGCTATTCAATTATTTACTTATTTTTAATATTTGTTTTTTTCTTAGTGGATAAAGTTTTATGATAGTCAAAGATCAAAAATTAAAAAAGAAAAATTTATGGACAGCAGTTGGTTTGGTTGCATTTATAGTTTTCTTATTCATTTTCACACTATTTAATATCGGAGTATTTGAAAGACCTCTATGATTAAAAAAAATACTTTAACTCCACTAATTCTAGCAGGAATTTTTGTCTTTATGTTGGGATTATCTTTCGCAGCTGTACCTTTGTATGATTTATTTTGCAGAGTAACTGGCTTTGGTGGAACAACACAAATATCCAAAGAGGCTCCTAATATTGTTTTAGATAAAAAAATAAATGTAAGGTTAGATACCAACGTTAACAGTGCTCTTGATTGGAATTTTGATGTTGATCAAAAAACAATGGATGTTCAGCCAGGCAAGGTATACAGAATTAAATTTGAAGTGGAAAATACGGGAGATGAAATTTCATCTGCTGTAGCTACATATAATGTTTCTCCATCATCATTTGGAGCATATTTTAATAAATTAGGCTGTTTTTGCTTTGAAAAACAAACACTAGATCCAGGGGAAAAGGCAAGTTACACCCTAGTATTCTACTTAGATCCAGAATTAGTAAATGATCCAAAAACATCTAGAGTTGAAGATGTTACTATGTCATATACTTTTTTCTCATCTGAATATTATAAAAACGAAAAAAAAGAGAGTTAAAATAAATGTCTGCATCTGGTCAAAAACATGATTATCATTTAGTTGACCCTAGTCCTTGGCCTCTAGCTACATCTATAGCAACACTAGTTACAGCTGTTGGATCTGTTTATTATTTTCACAGTAAAGTTATGTGGGCAATGGTTTTAGGTTTTTTACTTATAATTTATTGTGCCTTTATGTGGTTTAGAGATGTTGTAATCGAAGCTGAGCACAAAGGTCATCATACACCTGTTGTTCAAATTCATCATAGATATGGAATGACATTATTTATTGCTTCTGAAGTAATGTTTTTTGTTGCATGGTTTTGGGCATACTTTGATGCAAGTTTGTTTCCAAATGAATTCATGGGAAATGTATGGCCACCAAAAGATATTGAAACTTTTGATCCATGGGACATCCCACTTATAAATACTCTTGTCCTACTTTTATCTGGTACAACAGTAACTTGGGCACACCATTCTTTATTAGAGGATGATAGAAAAGGATTTATAAATGGTCTAATCTGTACAGTAATTTTAGGAGCATTTTTTACGTTATTGCAAATATACGAATACCAACACGCTACATTTAGTTTTTCAGGTCATATTTATGGAGCTACATTCTATATGGCCACAGGGTTTCATGGTTTCCACGTTTTAGTTGGGACTATTTTTTTAGCGGTTTGCTTATGGAGAGGTAAATTAGGACATTTTACTAAAGAACATCACTTTGGTTTCGAGGCTGCTGCTTGGTACTGGCACTTTGTTGATGTTGTCTGGTTATTCTTATTTGCAGCTATTTACATTTGGGGAAGTTAATAGTTCTTGAAAAATAAGCTATCTTTTTCAATTTTTGTATACTTTTTTATTTTAGTTTTTTTGGCATTAGGTACTTGGCAAATTATAAGACTAAACTGGAAGCTTGATTTAATAAATTCAATCGACCAATCTTTAAAAAGTGATCCAGTAGAATTTAATGGAAGTAATCCAATTAACTTTAAAAAAATCAAATTTGAAGGAATATTAGATAATTCAAAAATAATTTATTTATATTCCTTAAATGAAAAAGGAGAGCCAGGATTTGACATTGTAAATCCAGTTAGTATTAACAATAAAAGCTATTTAATAAATCGGGGTTGGGTTCCAAGAGATTTTAAATCTAAAAAGTATGTTTCAAATGAAAGTAAATTTGAGGGAGTTTTAAAATTAAAAAGCAAATTTAATTATTTCAAGCCAGATAATGACGTAAATAAGAATTATTGGTTCACACTTAAAGATGAAGATTTATTGACCTATACAGGTAAAGAATTTTCTCCATTCATTATCAACAATATTAGCAAGCAGGAAGGAATTTATCCTCAGTCAAAACAAATTGGAGCCAATATTTCAAACAACCACTTAAAGTATGCTCTTACATGGTTTTCATTAGCTGTTTCCATTTTTTTAATATATTTATATTTTAGAAAAAAAAATTACTGATGGAATATATAAGCACTAGAAATAATTCAGATCATTTTTCATTTAAAAATGTATTTCTGAAAGGCTTAGCCGATGACGGAGGCCTTTTTGTGCCAAAGTCAATCAAACCATTTAGTAAAGATGAACTAAACAAACTAAGTAGTTTTAATTACAATGAATTAGCAGCCGAAATAATATTTCCATTTATCGGTGATTTTATGACTAAGGAAGAGTTAATTTCCACAGTATCAAAATCTTACTCAAATTTTAGAGCAGAAGATGTTGTAAAAACCTCTGATTTAGGAAATTTAAAAGTCTTAGAACTCTATCATGGCCCAACTCTTGCTTTTAAAGATATTGCAATGCAATTAATAGGAAATTTCTATCAATATCACTTAGGAAATGAGCAAAAAAAAATTAATATTGTTGTAGCAACATCAGGAGACACAGGTGCAGCTGCTATTGATGCTTTAAAAGGCAAAAAGAATTTAAATGTTTTTGTATTACATCCGAATAACAGGATTTCACCAGTGCAAAGAAGACTGATGACAATCCATGAAGAAAAAAATGTATTCAATATTGCTATTGAGGGAAATTTTGATGACTGTCAAAATCTGGTTAAAGCAATGTTTAATGATGAAAAATTTTCTAGCTCAATAAATATGTCAGGTGTTAATTCGATTAATTGGGCAAGAATTGTTGCTCAAGCTGTTTATTATTTTTATGCTTATTTTAAAATAGGTAATGGACAGCCTTTGTCTTTTTCTGTTCCGACTGGAAATTTTGGAGATATTTATGCTGGTTATTTAGCGAAGAAACTCGGTCTTCCAATTGATAAACTTATTGTAGCTACAAACAAAAATGACATACTTCATAGGGCAATTTCTGGTGGAGATTATACTCAAAAGAAAGTTGAGGAAACAAATACTCCTAGTATGGATATCCAGATAGCAAGTAACTTTGAGAGACTTTTGTACGATGTCAAAAACTGCAATTCAGACGTTACAAAAGATGTGATGAGTAAAATAAAAAATAATACTTATCAAATTGATAATAGTGATTTAGATGAAATAAAAAAGAATTTTACATCTGAAATGTTAGATGAAAATGAAACTATCCAAATGATAAAAGATATAAATAAAGAATATAAAGTTGTAGTTGATCCACATACTGCAGTTGGAATTGGTGTTGCAAAAAAACTTGGATTAGAGAAAAATTGTGTTGTTTTATCTACAGCACACCCCTGTAAATTTCCAAAAGCAATTGAAGATGCAATCTCAAAAACTGAAAGTTTACCAGATAGTCTTAAATATGTTTATGATAGAGAAGAAAAATTTGAGGTTATTTCAAATGATATAAATAAAGTTAAAGAATACATAATAAACTCAATATGAAATTAAAAATAAAAGATCAAATTCCAGACATAGAAATTTTTCATCTAATAGATGGTGAACCACAAACTAGCAAAATTAGAGATATTTTAGGAAATGGCAAAGTAGTGTTGTTTGGATTACCTGGAGCTTTTACTTCAACTTGTTCAAAACTCCATCTTCCTGGCTATGTAGCTAATGCAGATAAAATTAAATCAAAAGGAATAGAAAAAATATTTTGTTTATCCGTTAATGATCCATTTGTTATGAATGCCTGGGGAGAAGTGAATAATGCTGGAGGCAAAATTACAATGTTATCAGATCCGTATCTATTATTTACGAAAGCAATTGGTGCAGAAGTAGATAGAAATTCAAAAGGAATGGGTATTAGATCAAATCGTTATGCTATGGTTATTGAGAAATTAGAAATTATTAATATTCAGGTCGAAAAAGAAACCAAACAATGTGGATTATCTTCAGCAGAAGGTATTTTAGATATAATTTAATTTACAGGAATAACAAAACTAGATGGATATCTTCTGTGTTTATCAGTAATTGAGTCTGTTATACCTAAATCAAAAAATACAACACTACCTGCCAACTTACCCGATTCTATCTCACTTGGTATGCTTCCAAAACCTGTTTTTCCGTCTACAGTTTTGCAATTAAATTTTAAAGCATCATCTGATCTTCTGACCATTGGCGTAGAAGGGATTTTAACATTTAATGAAACTCTTTTATTTGATAATTGACACTCACCATTACTGCCATCAGAGAAAGATAGAGCAACAGGAACATTTGCATCATTAACTATAGTAGCACATGAGGTTAAGAATAAACTTAAGAAACATATAGAAAAGTATCGCATTAATTAATTCTAGATTCATATAAAAATTTAATCAACTAATAATTTTTGGCTATTTCCCTAGCAAGTATATCTACTTCATTATTAAGAAGATCAGTTGAATGTGCCTTCACCCAGCTCCATTCAATCTTATATTTATTTGATAGATAGTCTAATTCAGTCCAAAGTTCTTTATTTTTAACTTCTTTTTTGTTGGCCGTTTTCCAACCATTTTTTTTCCAATTATGTATCCATTCAGTTATTCCAGATTTTACATATTTAGAATCTGTAAATATTTGAACTTTGCTTCCTTTTGGAATTTTTTTTAAAGCTTTAATGGGGGCAAGTAATTCCATTTGATTATTTGTTGTTTCTTTTTTGCTTCCTTTAATTTGAGTTTTCTTTCCATTTTCAATAATAATTGCAGCCCAACCACCATTTCCTGGATTTCCAATGCATGAACCATCTGTGTAAATTTTAATCATCAAGAATAATCCTTAAATGAGCTCAGATTTCTATGAAAATTTAACTTATCTATATACTCCTTTGGATCTTTGATTTTAATGACAGCATTTTTAGGAGTATTTAAATAATCATAAGATCTAGTTAAAAGATATCTTAAAGCTGATCCTCTACATAATGTATTTAAATTTCTTTTTTCTATCTCACTTAATTTTCTAACAGACTGGTAGCCCTTTAATAAATTTGAAGATCTTTTTTTATCTAAAATAAATTTTCTATTTTTCTTTCTAAAGCATAAAG
>CACMYV010000011.1 GCA_902617975.1 uncultured Pelagibacteraceae bacterium | reverse complement strand
TTTCTGCATAAGTTGTGTAAGCTGGAACTGTTATCCCATCTGATAGCATAATAGACAAGTCTGCAATAAACCATTCAGGTCTATTTTCGGAAATCAACAAACATCTGTCACCTTTTGATATTATTTTTCTTAATTCATTAGAAATGAAATTAATTAAATCATGTGTCTCTTGCCAAGAATAATTTTTTCTTTTATCGCCCAAAGTTGACAGTAAAATTTTATCTTTATTGGTTTCTCTATTATATTGATGAAAAAATAATTCTGTTAAATTGTTAATTTGTTTTATCTTCATATATTTTTTGGTGGGCAAAGAGAGAATCGAACTCTCACAGTATTACTACTATTGGATTTTGAGTCCAACGCGTCTACCAATTCCGCCATTCGCCCATTTATTTTTAGTTTCATAGAATATAAATAATAGTATTAAAACACTATTTATATTAAAAGAAAATATGTTTAAGGAACTATTTAACAAAACAATTAAACTTGCAGGACATAAAAATTCTAAAAAAATTTTAGGATTCATATCTTTTATTGAAAGTTTCGTATTTCCTATTCCACCAGATGTTCTTATTATTCCAATGACTATTGCTGACAGACAAAAATGGATTAAGATAGCAATTATTGCTACGGCAGGATCAGTTTTAGGAGCATGTTTGGGATATTTCATAGGGTATGTTTTTTTCAATGAAATTGGTATTAAGATTTTTGAGCTTTATGGTGTAGATAATACTTCATTTTTAAAAGATAAAATTTCATCAGATGGTGGAGCTTTTGCATGGGCAACGTTGTTAGCTGTAGCGGGTTTTACACCCATCCCATTTAAATTACTCACAATAACTAGTGGATTTGTTCAATTTAATATTGTCTATTTTATAATTGTCTCTTTACTAACAAGAGGATCTAGATTTTTTATAATAGCTTTCTTGGTTGGAAATTTTGGTCCAGCTATGAAATCAATAATTGAAAAAAAGCTTCTTAAAGTTTCAATTATATTCTCAATTGTATTAATTGTTTTTGTTTTTTTAATTTATAGATTTTTACAAAACTTTATGAACTAAAATGAATTTTACTTTAAAAAGAAAAAATATTTATTTATTAATTTTTATATACTCGATTATTGCTATATTATCCGCGATCTATATTGAAAAAGTTCTTGAGTATCTACCGTGTAAATTATGTATTTATCAAAGAATTCCTTTTTTAGTAGCAATCTTCATTTGTTTTTTAGGATATAACTATTTCAAATCTGATAAAATATTAATTGCTTTAATAATTACATTCACACTAAGTACTGCTCTTGCGGGATATCATTTTGGTATAGAAAATGACATTTTTGATGAATATGCTGGTTGCACAATCACAAACATAGATATCATAGATAAAGAAAAAATAATCGAAAGTCTTGGAATAGTTAAAAATTGTAAAGATGTGGAGTTCGCTATTTTAGGCATCTCTTTATCTGGATTGAATTTTTTAACATCTTTACTAATTGTATTATTTTCGTTAAGAGCTCTTATTTATGAAAAAAACTAGCAAAAGAAAATTAGAGGAATTTATTAGAGTAGATCACGCTGGAGAAAGAGGTGCAATTAAAATATATGAAGGTCAACTTTTAGCACTTAAAACATTCAAAAAAGATCCTGAACTGTTAAAATTAGTAGAAGAAATGAGAGAGCATGAACAGGAACATAGTGATTTTTTTGAAAATGAAATCAAAGAAAGAAATATAAAACCAACTAAATTTTTACCACTATGGGATCTGTTAGGAGTAGGTTTAGGTTTTGGCTCAACAATATTAGGAAAAAAGGCAGCAATGCTGTGCACAGCCTCTGTTGAAGAAGTAATTGATAAACATTACCAAAGTCAAATAGATCAATTACAAGATGATGAGAAAAAACTTAGAGAAAAAATTAAAAAATTTAGAGCTGATGAGCTAGAACATAAGGATATTGCATATGAGCACGGAGCAACAAAGAAAGGATTATATTCAGTGATGGATAAAATTATTAAAACTGGTTCAAAAATTGCTATAAATATCTCTGAAAAAATTTAACTAGGATCTAATTCCACATCCCAATATAAATAATCCATCCAACTGCTATGGAGGAAATTAGGAGGAAAGTTCTTCCCATTTCTGTGAAGATCCTCTGTTGTTGGTTGAAAAGGCCATTGATTTAATTTCATTCCTGAATTTTTTAATAATCTTCCACCTTTTTTTACATTACATTCTGAGCAAGCAGTAACAACATTTTCCCAATCTGTTTTCCCTCCTTTTGATCTAGGTAGAAGATGATCAAAAGTTAGTTCTTCATTACTTCCACAATATTGACAACTGAACTTATCCCTTAAAAAAACATTAAACCTTGTAAAATTTGGATTTGAACGAGGCTTTATAAAAGATTTTAAAGCTATAACACTAGGTAACTGCATAGAGAAAGATGGGCTTCTTATAATTCTATCATAATGACTTACGATTGAAACTCTATCTAGAAATACAGATTTAATTGCGTCTTGCCATGACCATAGTGATAAAGGATAATAACTTAGTGGTCTATAATCTGCATTAAGAACTAGAGCTGGACATTTTTCGAGTGAAAGTTTTTCATTGATCATCAGAGTCATAATTATCTAATATATTATATAATATTATTAATCAATGTAACAAAAAAATTAATTATCTTTAAGAATTAAAATTGTTTTTGATAAATTTTAATGCATTGCTTGAAGCTTCTACTGGTATATGATGGTCGCAGTCTTTGATCATTAAAGTTTCAATACTTATATTGTTTCGTGTAAAAAAATCTTTTGCCTCTAATAAATTATGGGGTGGAACTATTTCATCTTTTTCACCATGAATTAATAAAGCTTTTGTTTTAGAAATTAATCTTAAATTAAGATCCTCTTTATCTATAATCTTTCCAGAAAATCCAACAATACAATTAAAGGGATTTTTAGAAGTTAAGCCCAGGTTAATTGACATCATACAACCCTGACTAAATCCAGACAAACATATCTTTGAATTATCCAAATTATATTCTGCTTTAACCTCTTCAATGTATTTTTTTAATTTATCTTCAGCTTTTTTTACTTCATTTAAAATATAATTTTTATCATTTGTTTCTAAATCAAACCATTGATAACCAATTGGGTTAATCTTACATGGCTCATGTCCGTTCGGACATAAGAATACTGAATTGGTTAAAAATCTTTTCCAATTCAGAGTTAACATACTTATATCTTTTCCATCTCCACCATATCCATGAAGTAAAATTACTGCATTTTTGATTTCGAACCCTTTTTCAGGTTTTATAATTGTTGATTCAAGGCAAAATGTCATAGATAAGTAATTATGTTTTTTTATTTTAAAAAGAAACTAAAATCAAAGTATGATTTCTGAAATATTTGTTAAAATTGCTGCAATTGTTTTGCTTGCAGCTGTAGCTGTTGTGTTAATTCTTGGCATTAGAACTCTTTTTAAAGGAGATGGAGATAAAAAAACATCAAACAAATTAATGCAGCTAAGAGTTTTACTACAATTTGTTGCTATAATTGTGCTTGTAGCATTAGCTTACTTTTATAAAAATTAATTTAATTCATTTAACCAATTTAAAAATTCATCACTGTTAAAATCTATTGAGCCAACAATTCTTGCAAACTCATAACCATCTTTATCAATGAATAGTGTTGTGGGTATTCCTCTTAATTTCAAATTTTTTGCAATTCCAGCACCATCACCAACAAAAACTTGTAATTCTTCTATGAGCAGTTCATCAAAAAACTTTTTAGATTTACTAATATTTTCTCCACCTATATTTATTGGGATAATCTTTAATTTTTTTTCATCCTTAAGTTTTTGAAGATTACTTAAAGATGGCATTTCCTCTCTACAAGGCGCACACCATGTTGCCCAAAAATTCAGAATAATTAATTCAGACTCAAAATCTTTCAAATTAACTTTATTTCCAGCCTCATTTAAAAAATCAAAAAACTTAATTTTTTGTTTTTTCTCATAAATTATTAGATTTTTTATATTAGGCGCTTCTATTGAATATGAATAACTAAGTGATATGAAGTAAAGTAATATTATTTTAATGGATATAAATATAAATTTCATAAATTTGTAATTGAATAACATGAGTAAAAATAAAAACAATAAACCAATTTGGGGTACAAGAATTAAGAAGAATGCGTCAACTTTATTTAAAAAAGTTGGTGGTTCATTGCCAATAGATAAAAGACTATTTAAAGAAGATATCGAGGGATCAATTGCTCATGTCGAAATGCTTCACAAACAGAAAATTATAAATTTCAGGATAAAAAATAAAATAATTTGGGGATTAAAAAGAATTAAAAATGAAATTGTAAAAAAGAAATTCAATTTTAATTATGATTTAGAGGATATTCATATGAATATAGAAAACAGATTATTTGAACTTATTGGTGACGATGCTGGATATGTTCATACTGCTAGATCAAGAAATGATCAGGTAATTACCGACCTTAAATTATGGTTAAAAGAAGCAACAAAAAAAATAATAATTTTATTAGATTATACAAATTTAAATATTTTAAATCTTGCACAAAAAAATATCAGAACAATTATGCCAGGATTTACACATTTAAAAAATGCACAACCACTATCTTTAGCACATTATCTACTAGCATATGTTGAAATGTTTAAGAGAGATAAGAAAAAATTTAAGAATAATTTAGAATTTTTAGATGAAAATCCTTTAGGTGTAGGGGCCTTATCTGGCACCTCTTTTAAAATTGACAGAAATTACACCACAAAAAAACTTAAATTTAAAAAACCAACAAATAATTCTGTAGATACTGTATCTGATAGAGATTTTGTTTTAGATTTTTTGTATTCTTCTCTGGCTTGCTCTTTACACATTTCTAGAATTGCTGAAGAACTAATAATTTGGAATTCTGATGCATTTAACTTGATAACTTTAAATGATAAATTAGTAACCGGTTCTTCTATAATGCCACAAAAAAAGAATCCTGATCCATTGGAATATTTGAGAGGTAAAACTGGAATATTTATTGGAAATATCAATTCTATGATTTCAATATTAAAGGGCTTACCCTTATCATATTTTAAAGATTTGCAGGATGACAAAGAAATTGTTTTTAAAACGAATGATCAACTAAAAATATCGCTATCATTATTGAATGATGTATTAAAAAATTTAATAATAAATAAAAAAAGTATGCTATCTCTTGCGGAAAAAGGATTTACTACAGCTACAGATTTATCTGATTACATTGTAAGAGAACTTGGATATCCATTTAGAAAGGCATACATACAAACAGCGAAAATAATTAATATAGCTGAAAAAAAAAACAAAAAACTTCACGAACTAGAATTGAAAGAAATAAATCAAATTGAGCCAAAACTTACATTAAATGTTTATAAAATACTAAATCTAGAAAATTCAATTAATTCAAAAAAATCTTATGGCGGAACTTCTTTTGAGAACGTTAAGAAAATGATAAAAAAAGCAAAAAATGAGTAAAAAAATTTTAATTATTATACTTTGTTTATATTTTGTAGTTGCTTGTGGGCGTAAAGGCGATCCAGAGTATAAATCTGAATTAAGTAAGAATATTCAAAAAGTATTATGAGATATTTAAACAATAAATTTTTTATTGAAGGAAAAAACGTTGAGAGTCTGACAAAAAAATTTAATACACCTCTATACTGCTACTCTTATAAAAATTTAAGAGAAAATGTAGAGAATTTTAAAAAAGCTTTTAAGGAAATAAGACCTTTAATTTGTTTTTCTGTAAAATCTAATTCTAATATTTCACTATTAAAAGAAATAAAAAAACTTGGCCTTGGAGCAGACGTGGTTTCAAAAGGTGAATTATATGCATCACTTAAGGCTGGTATTAACAAAAAAAAAATAGTTTTCTCTGGAGTTGGTAAAACAAAAGATGAAATTGAGTACGCAATTAAGCAAAAAATATTATTAATAAATTCTGAGTCATTGAGTGAAGTTTTGGCGATTGAAGCGGCTGCAAAAAAACTAAATAAAGTTGTTGATATAGGACTAAGATTAAATCCAGATACAGATGCTGAAACATTGAAACAAATTTCAACCGGTAAAAGTGAAAATAAATTTGGTGTAGATAAAAAGACTTTTGTAAAAATTATTAATTTGATGAAACAATCAAAATTTATAAATATTAAATGCTTAAGCGTTCATATCGGTAGTCAAATCTTAAACCACAAACCCTACGAAAAAATGCTAAATGTCCTTGATAAACTTTTAAAAAATTTAGATTATAAATTTGAGATCATTGATTTAGGTGGAGGAATGGGGATAAACTATGATAATAAAGCGAAAAAACTTAATTATATAAAATATAAAAAATCAATAATTAAATTTAAAAATAAATACAATTGTAAAATAATTTTTGAACCTGGAAGATCTATAATTGGAAATGTTGGTATACTTGTATCTAAAGTAATTTATTTAAAAAATAACAAAACAAAAACATTTGTAATATTAGATGCGGCAATGAATGATTTGATAAGACCAGCTTTGTATAATGCAAAACATAGGATAATTCCATCCCTAAGAAATATGTCACGATCAAAGAAAATATTAGAATTTGTAGGCCCAGTATGTGAAACAACTGATAAATTTTTAACAGAAAGGAAATTTCAGAATATAAAAGAAAATGATATTATGATTATTTGCGATACAGGTGCCTATGGTTATTCATTATCATCTAATTATAATCTTAGATTAAGGCCTGCTGAAATTTTGATTAAAGGAAATAAAGTAAAGATTATAAGAAAAAGACAAAAAATAACAGATATTATCTAACTTAAAACTTATAATGAGAAATATCCTCTTTAAAAGTATATTTTTTTCTGGATTAATTTTAATATGTATTATTTTTCTTCCATCTTTATTACTACCAAAGAAAATCACTCTTTTTGGAGGTAAACTTTTTGGATACTGGTCCTCATTCTGTTTAAAAATTTTTTACTCAACCGGCATAGTAATAAAAGGTCAAGAAAACATAATTAATAACGAAAATTTCTTCATCGCATGCTCTCATCAATCGATGTTTGAAACTTTTTTTTTACAAACAATATTTAATTCACCAATTTTTATTCTTAAAAAAGAACTATTAAATATTCCGATATTTGGTTGGTATTTAAGAAAGATAGATTCTATTTCTGTGAATAGAAATAAAGTTTCTAAAGAAAACCTTAATTTTACTGAAAAAATTAAAGAAGTTATGGAAAAAACAAAAAGACCTGTAATAATTTTTCCACAAGCTACTCGAGTTCTACCAGATGAAATTATTCCTTTTAAAAAGGGAGTTGGAAGAATTTACAGAGAATTAAATGTAAAATGTCAACCCGTCGCTATTGACTCTGGAAGAGTATGGCCAAAATCTGGAAAGATGATACCCAATAAAACGATTACTATTTCTATTTTAAAACCAATTAATACAGGTATCGAAGAAACAGAATTTGTAAAATTATTGCAAAAAGAAATTTATTCCGAGCTTGGTCTTGCTAACTAACCTTTCATAGGCATTACAACATAAATACTGTCAAAGTCTGCAGGATCTTTTATTAACGCAGGAGATCCAGTATCTTTCAAATATATTTCAATATTATCACCATTTAGTTGGGATGCTATATCAAGCAAATATCTAGAGTTAAAACTTATATCTAAATCTGTCTCAAATTTTACAGATAGGCTTTCTTTACCATCACCACTGTTAGTGTTATTGACAGATAAATCTAAATTATCTTTAGTCAAATTAAATTTTACACCATCTTTTTTATCTAGAGAAACTGATGCTACTCTGTCAACGGAATTTAGAAAAGATTTTAGATCTATTTCAAGTTTTTTTTGATTCTCTCTAGGGATAACTTGAATATAATTAGGGAATTTTCCATCGATTAACTTTGATATCAAAATACTATTATTAAGTTCAAATTTAATTTTGGATTTAATATTTGAGACTTTAACCTCACCATCATAATCTTCTAGAAGAGAACATAATTGAAATATAGTTTTTTTTGGAAGTATTATTGGTTCAAATTCAATTTTATTTTTTAGTCTTATTTTTGAGATAGACATTCTATGGCTATCTGTTGCGGCTGCAGTTAAAAAATTCTTATCATCTGTTTGGGTCTGATGGAAAAAAATACCACTAAGATAATGCCTTGTTTCATCATTTGAAATCGAAAATTTACATTTGTTTAAAAGTTTTAATAAATCTTTTGAATTTATAGTAAATTCATTTTCATTGAAATTTTCATCTGTAATTGGAAATTCAGAAGCATTTATAGAATTTAAATTGAATAGAGATTTATTTGATTCTAATTGTAATTTACTTTCTCCAGAGTTTTCAAAATTTATCTGACTACCAGAGGGTATTTTTCTTACAATATCAAACATAATTGATGAAGAAGTAGTTGTTTTACCTTCATCAAAAATTTTAATATTTGAAATTTCATTTACAAATATTAAATCTAAATCTGTTGCTGTAATTTTTAATTTTGAATTTGCTGCTTCTATCAAAATATTTGAGAGAATAGGTAAAGTGCTTCTTTTTTCTATTACACCCTGACAGTAACCTAAAGATTTTTGCAAATCTTGTTGATTAACACTAAATTTCATTTTCTTGTTTGTATAATATTTTATTCTTTAGGCTATCAATGCTTAAATTTAATTCATTATCATCTTTTCTTAATTTTTCTATTGTTTTGACTGAATGAATAACAGTTGTGTGGTCTCTATTGGCAAATGATCGACCGATCTCTGGCAAAGATTTTGATGTCAGCATTTTTGCCAAATAAATAGCAGTTTGTCTTGGTCTTACAAGATATCTTGACCTTCTTGGTGACAACATTTCGTTTTTACTTATTTTAAAATATTTACAGACTATTGTTTGAATATTATCTATATCGACTTTATTTTCAGTTAAATTTAAGAGATCTTTTAATATTACTTTTACCTCTGACATCGAAGGAGTTTTTCCATAAATTCTTGAGAAAGATACTATTCTATTAAATGCTCCTACAAGTTCTCTGATACTAGTATTAACTTCTGTACTGATAAATTTTATGATTTCGTCACTAATTTTAATATTATTTGGATCATGAATTTTGAGATCATCATTTTTAGATTTTATTATATTGTATCTTAATTCAAAATCTGCATTTTGGATATCAACTACTAGTCCTCCTGAGAATCTGGATTTAATTCTTTCTTGTATTCTAGTTAATTTGTTTGGTGGTCTATCTGCTGATATAATAATTTGAGATCCTTTCTCTAGCAAAACATTGAATGTATGAAAAAACTCTTCTTGCATAGCTTCTTTTCCATTCATAAATTGAATATCATCAATCAAAAATATATCGGTATTTCTAAAATACTCTTTAAACTTTACCATGTCATTGGATTTTATCGATTTTACAAATTGATACATAAATCTTTCAGCTGAAATAAACATTACTTTATTTTTTTCTTTCAAACTTAAACCAATTGCATTTAACAAATGTGTCTTACCCATTCCAACTCCACCATAAATATACAGAGGATTATAGTGGGCTATTTGCTCAGAGACTTTTTTTGCGGCTTCAAAAGCTAGTTTATTACTTTTCCCTAGCAAGAAATTCTCAAAGTTTTTATTTGGGTCGATTCGATTATATTGAAGATATGAATCTTTAATGAATGAAACCTTTTCATTATCAGATGAATTATCTGGTTTTATTTCATTAGTATTTTTGTTCTTTATATTCTCGTTAATCACAAATTCTATTCTGGAAATATCTTTTTTATATAATTTAATTATTTGTAATATTTGATCTAAATATCTTGAAGTTATCCAGTCTCTGATAAATCTTGTCGAAACGGATAATAAAACATAATTTTTAAACTCATCAACCAAATCAATTTTTTTTAACCAACTATCATAAATCTCAGAACCAAACTTATTTTTCATTTCATTTTGTAATAATTTCCAATCAATCTTATTAATATTGTCTGATTTAATGTTCGTGAGATTATTTTTCATGAGAGTCTGTTAAACTCCTATTCATAATTCAATGCAATAAATTTATTTTTATTCTCAAAAAAAAATAAAATTTACAATTGTATAAATTAATAATTGAATCTATTTTTAGGGACTTAAATTAGTAATCTTAAATTTACTTTTTTTTATTTTTTTTTATCTTGGGACTAAAAGATTAAAAGATTCTTTTTTTAATTGAAAAAATAATCTCTAGGGTTGTAATTTCTTTAAGTAAACTAAAAGTTGTTATAAGGAATTTATTTTTTTTGTTATTCTAGAAATATTTCTTGACGCGTTTTGCTTTTTTATCACCCCTGTCTTTGCTATTTTCATCAATTCAGAGTTTAATTTTGGCAAGAATGCTAAAGCTTCTTTTTTGTCCTTTTTATCAAGAATTAAATTCATTTTTTTTATTGCAGATCTAAACCTGCTTTTTCTAGACTTATTTACCGTTGTTTGACGTGATATACGTCTTATTCGTTTAATAGCTGATTTAGTGTTTGCCATAAACGCGATTGTATATAACGAGAAATTTATACGGTCAATATAATAATTTTTTATTTTTGACAAATATTACAAAAAAATGTTGATCTATTAGTGATAAATTTTTTTTTTATTGTCCCTTTGCATCCTGTTGAAAGACAACTCTTATTTTCTCTATTGTATACTTTAAAGTTATCTTGAAAAGATCCATTTTTACCAACTATATTTTTAAAATCTCTGATACTAGACCCACCTTTTTTTATCGCTAAATTTAAAATTTTTCTTGAATATTTAATAATATTAATACAATCGTTATCACTTAAAGATTTTGCTTTTTTTTTTGGATTTATTTTAGAGCTGAATAAAATTTCACTTGCATAAATATTCCCCAAACCTGAAACAAACTTTTGATCTAAGAGAAAATTTTTTATATTCTTTTTCTTTTTATAAAAATATTTTTTTAAGTAGTTGAGATTAAATTTTGAAGAAAAAGGCTCAGGACCATAGTTATTTATAAAATTTTCTAAATTATTCTTATTTTCAAATAATTTGAAATAACCAAATCTTCTGGGATCATTATATATAATTTTTATGTTATCAAATTCCAAAAATACATGGTTATGTTTTTTTGGTAAATAAGGACTGTGATAAAAACTTGCATTTGTTTTTTGATTTAAAATATTTTTTCTTAAGAGATGTATAGTGCCAGACATTCCAAGATGAATTAAGCAAAATTTCTCATCATTTAAAACTAGTATGATATATTTTGAAAACCGCTTAACTTTTTTTATTGATTTTGACTGAAGTCTTGTCTCAAAACCTTTTTTTATTTTGTACCTTAAATTCCTATTCTTTATACTTACTTTTTTTATTTTTTTTCCTGTTATTGTTCTACTTAGTGACTCTTTAACAACTTCTACTTCTGGCAATTCTGGCATTTATTATTATATTAATTAATATTATTTATTTTATGCAACAATATCTTCAAAATAAAAAAGGTCTAGTCCAAGGTGTGTTTGATAAAGTTTATGATAAATATGACATCATGAATGATTTGATGTCACTTGGTGTTCATAGAATCTGGAAAAGAAATTTAATAAATTGGATGAACCCAGGTAAAAATAAAATTCTAGCAGATGTTGCATGTGGCACAGGTGATATAGCAAAACTTTTTATCGATAATAGTTCAAATAAAAATATAGAATTATTTTGTATTGATCCCAATGAGGGAATGATGAAAAAGGGAAAAAATAGGCTATCAAATTACAAAAATATCAAGTGGATTAAGGGGTCGGCAGAGAAATTGCCTTTAAAATCAAATTCATGTGATTATTACACAATCAGTTTTGGTTTAAGAAACACAAAAAATATTAATAAATCCTTAAGTGAAGCGTACAGAGTTTTAAAGTCAGGAGGTAGATTTTTTTGTTTAGAATTTTCAAAAATTCAAAATTTAAACTTAGATTTAGTCTATAAAAGATATTCTAAATTAATTCCAGAAATAGGAAAATTTGTGGTTGGTGAAAAAGAGCCTTATGAATATCTAATAAAAAGTATCCAAGAATTTGTTAATCAAGAGGAATTAAAGGGTTTAATGGAGAAAAATAATTTTATTAAATGTGAGTATAGAAACTTTTCTGGTGGAATTGTAGCTATTCATTCAGGTTGGAAAATATGATTAAAAAATTATACATACTTTTTAGGCTTGGAAGGAAATTAGCAAAATCTGACGCTTTAAGTATATTCACAAAGTTTCATAATCCACCGATTGGAATAAAAATTTTATTCTATTTGTTGTCTTTATCATTTTCAAAAAAAGATAATTCTTTTGTAAATGAAACCGAAGGTGAAAGATTATCAAACTCCTTGCAATCTATGGGTACAACATTCATTAAATTAGGTCAATTTCTAGCAACTAGACCAGATATAATTGGAGAAAAGTTATCAAAGCAACTAGAGAGTTTACAAGATCGTTTGCCTCCCTTTGAATTATCTAAAGCTAAAGAAATAATCAAAAAGGATCTAGGAGAAGATAATTTTAATTCAATTATAAATCTATCTGAACCAGTGGCAGCAGCATCTATAGCTCAAGTTCATAAAGCGCAAATAAATGATAATGGCACAATTAAAGATGTGGCTATAAAAATTTTACGACCAAATATAAAAAAAATATTTAACGAAGAAATTGATGCTTTGATGCTTTTTGCTTTTTTAACTGAGTCAATTATCAAAAAGACAAAAAGACTTAAATTAGTTGAGGTTGTTTATTTGCTAAAAGAAATAACCAATTTAGAAATGGATTTAAGATTTGAAGCCGCTGCAGCTAATGAGTATTCTGAAAACACAAAGAATGACAGTGGATTTCAAGTTCCTAGAATTTATTGGAATTTTACAAGTGAAAATGTAATGACTTTAGACTGGGTTGAAGGTGTCTCTATAAGAGAAACAGAAGAGTTAGAAAAAAGAAATATAGATACCAAAAAAATTGCATCGGATATTATTCAACATTTTCTAAGACATGCTGTTAGAGATGGTTTTTTTCATGCAGATATGCATCAAGGTAACATTTTTATAAACAATAGCGGGCAAATAGTTCCTATCGATTTTGGTATAATGGGAAGGCTCGATGATTTGAGTAAAAAATTTCTTGCTGAGATTTTATATGGATTTATTAAACGAGATTATAAAAAAGTGGCTGAAGTTCATTTGGCTGCAGGGTTAGTTCCAAAAGAAGTGCCTGTTGATGATCTCGCCCAAGCACTAAGATCAATAGGAGAACCAATATTCGGTCAGTCAATTAAAGATATATCTGGCGGTAAACTACTCAAACAACTTTTTGATGTGACAGAAAAATTTAATATGCAAACTCAACCACAGTTGCTCATGCTACAGAAAACCATGGTAGTAGTTGAAGGTGTTGCAAGAAGATTAAATCCAGAGACAAACATTTGGGAAACGTCAAGACCTGTTCTTGAAAAATGGCTTAAAGAAACAAAAGATCCTATAACAACATTAAATGAAACTCTAAAAAATTCTGCAGAAGTTATAAAAAGATTACCAGAAATGCCGCAAATAATGGATAAAGCAAACCAAGCATTAACATTTCTTGCAAGTGGGCAAATTCCACAAAATACTAATACGTATAATGATCTAAATACAAAAAAAAATGAAATGATAGCTTTCAGAAATCAATCAATCATTGGTTTATTATTACTTGTAATTTTAGGATTAGTAGTATTTTAATCTCGACGATGAATTATTTTGAGAATAAAAAAATACTGTTGATTATATGTGGTGGAATTTCTGCTTACAAAAGTCTTGAGTTAATAAGATTATTTAAGAAAAATGGTGCTTGTGTAAAAACTATATTAACAAAAAATGCAAAAGAATTTGTAACTCCACTATCTGTTTCGTCTCTTTCCCAAGAAAAAGTTTATGACGATATATTTAGTGTAGAAAACGAAGCTGAGATGGACCATATATCTTTATCAAGATGGGCTGATGCAGTATTAGTTGCACCAATTACAGCTAATACCATATCGAAAGTAGCCTCAGGAAATGCAGAAGATTTGGCGTCTACTGTTTTATTAGCTTCTAATAAACAAATATTTTTAGCACCGGCAATGAATGTAAGGATGTGGGAGCATCCTTCTACTAAAGAAAACATATTAAAATTAAAAAGCTTTGGATACAAAATTATTGGGCCAGAGATAGGAGATATGGCATGTGGTGAATACGGTGAGGGAAAAATGACAGAACCAAATGAAATAGTCAATACGCTTAAAAATTATTTTTCTAATTTAGATAAGAATAAAAAATTAAAAGCTTTAGTTACTGCAGGACCAACTAATGAATATATTGATCCTGTAAGATTTATTACAAATAAATCCAGTGGCAAACAAGGATATGAAATAGCCAAATGTCTTAGAGACAATGGATTTGATACGACACTTATTTCTGGAAAGACAAGCATTAAACCTTTGGACGGTGTTAATTTTGTAAGTGTTGAAACGGCTGAAGAAATGTTCAAAGAAAGTTTAAATAATCTACCAACAGATGTAGCTATTTTTTCTGCAGCTGTTTCTGATTTTAAAGTGAAAAATTATAAGAGTACAAAGATTAAAAAGAATGAAGAATTTAACTTAGAGCTAGAAAAAAATATCGATATTTTAAATCATATATCTAATCACAATTCATTAAGACCAAAAATAACAATTGGTTTTGCAGCAGAAACAAACAATCTCTCGACAAATGCAAAAGAGAAGTTGAATGAAAAAAATTGTGACTGGGTAATTGCAAATGATGTCTCAGATCAAACTATAGGATTTGGATCAGATTTTAATAAAATTTCTATATTTTACAAAGATAAACCTGAAGAAAATTTTGAAAAGTTGAGTAAATCATTGGTAGCTGAGGAAATAGTCAAAAGAATAATTCAACAGATTAATTAACTTAATGGTGAAAGTCTTAATTAAAAAATTAGACAAGAAAGTTAAACTGCCAGAATATAAAACAACAGGATCATCTGGACTAGATTTGACTGCATTCATTGAAAAGAAAATAGTAATCAAACCGGGCGAAAACGCTTTAGTGCCAACAGGTATATCCATTGCAATACCTGAGGATACCGAAGTTCAGATCAGGCCACGATCAGGTTTAGCAGCTAAAAATAATATAAGCGTATTAAATACTCCTGGAACAATTGATAGTGACTATAGAGGAGAAATAAAAGTAATTTTATTTAATCATGGAGATAAAGACTTTACAGTAAATAACGATGATAGAATTGCTCAAATGATACTAATGCCAATTTTAAAAGTAGATTTTGAAACTGTAGAAACTTTGCCTGAGACAATTAGAGGTTTGGGTGGATTTGGATCAACGGGTAAGTGAAAAATTCATTATCTAAACGAAAGCTTGAGAGATACTCTAGACAAATAATACTTAAGGATATTGGTATATTAGGACAAAAGAAAATAATTAATTCAAAAGTTTTAATTGTAGGAATTGGTGGATTAGGTAGTCCAGTTGCAGATTTGTTGGCTAGATGCGGTGTAGGATATATAGGCGCTATTGATCACGATAAAGTAGATATTTCAAATCTTCAAAGACAAATTTTGTATACTTCAAAAGATGTTGGAAAATTTAAGGTTGATATCTTTAAAAGAAGAATAAAATTAATTAACAGAGATGTAAAAGTCAAAATTTTAAAAGAAAAAGCATCAGAAAAAAATTTAAATAAAATTGTAAAAGATTTCGATATAATTGTAGATGGAACAGATAATTTTAAAACTAAATTTTTAATAAATAAATTTTCAATAAAATATAAAAGAAAATTAATAGTTGGTGCTATTAGCAAATTTGATGGACATATTTTTTCATTCGACTTTAATAATAAATCAAGCCCATGTTTAAAATGTTTTTACCAGTCAGAACCTTCTGATGAAGTTTTAAATTGTGAAAGTGAAGGAATATTAGGAACTACATCAAATATAATTGGGAGTATGCAAGCAAATGAAGTTTTAAAAAACATAATTTCTTCTGATAAAAGTCTTCATTCATCAATTCTGGTGGTTAATCTAAAAAAACTAGAATTTAGAAAAATAAAATTTACTAAAAAAAAAGGTTGCTTGTGCAATTAATCTTCAAGGTTTTAATCATAATATTTTTTACCTCAAATGTCATTTCGGAGGATAATGAAAAATTTTTAATGCTTAAAAATGATAAGGTAAACGTAAGATATGGACCAAGTTTTGATTATCCAATAAAGTATATTTACAAGAAAATAAATTTGCCAGTAAAAGTGATTGATAAAAAAGAAAATTTTAGAAGAATAATTGATAATAAAAAAAATGGTGGGTGGATACATATATCTCAATTGAAGCAATCAAAATCCTTTATAACTGTGTCAAATAAAATTCTTTTCAAAAAACCAACTAAATTTTCCAAACCAATGGCTAAAATAGAAACTGGAAGATTATTGTTAGTAAAAAAATGTCAGAGAAATTGGTGTTTAGTAGAAACAAAAAGTTTTAAAGGGTGGGTTGATGAAGAAGATCTTTGGGGAAAAATCAACTAACCCTTTAAGTTATATATATTAACTAATTATTTTTGTTGGACACATACGTCTTTGATCACTGGAGCATTCGCACAATCAACACATTTAGTCTTTTGAACAATACATCCATCATCAAGGACTTCAACATCAACTATTTTATCACACTTAGAACAAGTTGAAGAAATTGTTAATCCACATTTTTTACAATTGTAATTTTCTATTTGCATACTTTAAAATTAAATATGAAAAAATTATTTTCAACAAATATCCTTGCGAATAATTATTATTTACGTATTTTTTTTGCGAATAATTATTATTACTACAAATTATCCTTATAAAATTTTTTCTATTTATTTATTGATAATGATTATTATTAACTTTTTGATCTACTTGCCCACCACTTATCTAAAACGAAATACCAAACAGAATTAGCGATTGGTTCTACTATTGCATCAGTTAAGGCTATCATAAATGATACATCCGCAACCAACATCAAAACTGTTATGGCAATTGCAAAGTGACCAAGCGTATAAACGATTGTTCTTAAAATTGAGCCTCTGTTATTAGTATAAATCTGTCCAGCAGCTTTAAAAATACCATTAGTAACTTCCATTATTCTTTAAACGGGCTATTAAGAACACAAGCAACTAAGTGAACTCTAGCCTGTTCTCCTCCATTAAAAAAATTATGATATTTTGTATTATTGGTAATCCACACATGACCATCAGCAGGCAAGTGTTTTGCAACATTTTCTATGACCATTGAACAACCAGCATTAGTTACTATTGGAACATGCAATCTACATTCTGGGTCTTTATGCCAGCTTAGTGTAGATCTAGGTTCTTTTAACAGGAGTCTTACCCTACCTAATTTAAATTTTTTGCTCAGGATTTCATAAACTTCCTTGAAATAAGTATTCTCAAATTCAGGCACTAATTGAGTATATTTTGACTCGTCAATATCAATGTCTCTTGAAACTTCTTTTCCTGTCTCATCAGCAATTGTCCAATATCTTCCTCTAATGTTATTTCCCTTAATTGACTCTTCATCATTAGGGATTTGATTTAAAGGAATTGCACCAAAGTGAGTTACTCCTGGTGAATTAAATCTTTTTTTCTCCAATATTGCATCTAGATCTTTACGTAATTTTGAGATGTCAAATTTGATTTCAGGAACTTTATAAAAATCTTCAAAATTTAATGATGTCATTTTTTTTCCGCCTTTTTCTATACTAATTTAATCTTAAATCAAATCTATCTGCATTCATCACTTTGACCCATGCAGATACAAAGTCTTTAACAAATTTGTCAGATGAGTCTTTGCAGGCATAGACTTCGGCTAATGCTCTTAATTGAGAATTTGAACCAAAAATAAGGTCAACTCTTGAACCTTTCCACTTAGTTTTTTTAGACTTTCTATCTTTACCAACAAAATATTGTTCAGATTTGTCAGTTTCTTTCCAAGTCGTACTCATATCAAGAAGATTTACAAAATAATCTGTTGATAGAGTTCCAGGTTTTTTTGTGAAAACTCCATTTTTAGAACTATCATAGTTTGTATCTAAAACTCTCATTCCTCCTACAAGAACTGTCATCTCTGGTGCCGTTAATCCCATTAATTGTGCCTTATCAATTAATTTTTCCTCAGCTGAAACATTAGATTTACCTTTTTTCATGTAGTTTCTAAAACCATCCGCTTGCGGCTCAAGTAATCCAAATGAATTTACATCTGTTTGGTCTTGTCTTGCATCTCCTCTTCCAGGAGTAAATGGAACCTGAATTTTATGACCAGCTTTTTTTGCTGCCATCTCTATTCCTACATTTCCACCTAATACTATAAGATCCGCCATTGAAACTGATTTTTTATTTGTATCAAATTTCTTCTTAATTTTTTGTAAAGCTTTAATAACTTTTGAAAGTTTTTTAGGGTTATTGACTTTCCAACTTCTTTGGGGCTCAAGCATAATTCTTGCACCATTTGCTCCACCTCTTTTGTCAGAACCTCTGTATGTAGAAGCGGACGCCCAAGCCGTAGAAACTAAATCAGAAACAGAGATTTTTGATTTTGAAAGCTTTGATTTTAAATCTCTTATATCTTTTGATTTAAGTTTATATTTTGGTTTATCTATAGGATCTTGCCAAATTAATTGTTCTTTTGGTACTTCGCTACCCAAATAACATGCTCTTGGTCCCATGTCTCTATGAGTAAGCTTAAACCAAGCTCTTGCAAATGCATCGGCAAATTCATCTGGATTTTGATAAAAATGTTTTGAAATTGGTCCATAACTTTTATCCATTCTCAAAGATAAATCAGTTGTTTGCATCATTGGAGGATGCATTTTACTTTTATCATGAGCATCAGGAACCATTTTAATTCTCTGACCATTCTTTTTCGGAGTCCATTGAAATGCTCCAGCAGGTCCTTTTGTCAATTCCCATTCATGGTTAAATAAACAATCAAAGTAACCCATATCCCATTGTGTTGGTGTTTGTGTCCATGCCCCTTCAATACCACTACTTATCGCGTGTACACCTTTTCCTGATTTGTAATTACTATTCCAACCAGTTGCTTGATCTTGAATTCTTGATGCTTCTGGATCAGGTCCTTTATGTGATTCAGGCGCAGCACCATGAGATTTTCCAAAAGTATGACCACCAGCAACCAACGCAACTGTTTCATAATCATTCATTGCCATTCGTCCAAATGTTTCTCTAATATCATGAGCTGCTTTCAATGGGTCTGGGTTAAAATCTGGACCTTGTGGATTTACATAAATTAATCCCATGTGAGAAGCTCCCAATGGTTGTTCAAGATCTCTTTTTCCGCTGTATCTCTTAACACCTAACATTTCTTTTTCTGAACCCCAGTAAATATCATCCTCTGGTTCCCAGATATCAGTTCTTCCCGCTCCAAAACCGAACGTTTTAAAGCCCATTGACTCTAATGCTACATTTCCAACTAGTATAAATAAATCTGCCCAAGAAATTCTTTTTCCATATTTCTGTTTTATTGGCCACAGAAGTAATCTTGCTTTATCTAAATTAACATTATCAGGCCAAGCATTTAACGGTGCAAACCTTTGATTACCTGTTCCAGCTCCTCCTCTACCATCACCTGTTCTGTATGTGCCTGCTGCGTGCCATGCTAATCTAATAAATAAAGGACCATAATGACCGTAATCTGCTGGCCACCAGTCCTGTGAGTCAGTCATTAATTTGTTTAAATCTTTTTTGAGTGCTTTGTAATTCAGTTTTTTAAATTCTTTAGAATAATTAAATTTTTTCTCCATTGGATTTGATAAATTCGAGTGCTGACTTAAAATTTTCAAATTCAAACTATTTGGCCAAAAATCTCTGTTTGTTTGTCCTCTTCCAGCGCTAAATTTTGCTGGTGTACCTGCGCCCGTAAAAGGGCACTTACTTAATTCTGCTGATTTAAATGTTTTACTTTTATGAAATTCCGCACTCATTATTATTTGTCTCCTTTAATATTATAATTATTCTAATTTCTTGTTTATAATTATTCTAAAGAAGATTGTCAATAAGTCAGAAAATTTATGATGTAATTTTGAAAACCTAGTCCTCTAATTTTACTAGAACTTCGACTGATTTAATTTTTTTTCCAGGAATGGATTTCTGAATCTCTATTGGTCCTACATCCTCATTTTTAATGTCAATAAGCTTTTCTTCATTAACATCAAAGAAATGGTGGTGATCTGTGACATTTGTATCAAAATAAGTTTGATTAGAATTAATTGGTATCTCTTTAAGATATCCTTTTTTAAGGAATGCATGGACTGTATTGTAAACAGTTGCTAAAGAAACTTTCTCTCCAGTTTTATCTTTTATCAAATTGAATAAGTCGTTTATTGTGAAATGGAAAGTTTTATCTCTATTAAACAAAACCTCGCATATATTTATTCTTTGTTTAGTTGGTCTTAAGCTAGAGTTTCTTAGTTTTTCAATAAATTCTTGTTTACTAGTCATAAGCAATTTAAAACTATTCTAAACTATTTGTATATTATAATGTACCTAAATCAAGTAATAAGATTACAAAATTATGAAAAAAAGTTCCTTTAATTACAACGAACTAATTGATTGCGCTAATGGTAAGTTATTTGGTCCAGGTAATGCAAAATTGCCTTCTCCACCAATGCTAATGTTTGATAGAATTACAGAAATAACTGAGAGTGAGGGTTTTTATAAAAAAGGATCTATGAAAGCCGAACTTGATATTAAGGATAATTTGTGGTTCTTTGATTGTCATTTTAGAGAAGATCCAGTTATGCCAGGTTGTCTTGGTTTAGATGCTATGTGGCAGCTAGTTGGCTTTTTTCTTGGTTGGCTTGGAAATCCAGGAAGAGGTAGAGCATTAGGTGTAAGCACTGTAAAATTCACTGGGGAAGTTCTTAAAAATGTCAAAATGGCAACATATGAAATAGATATTAAAAGAATTCTTGTTAAAGGAGAAACAACTGTGGGACTTGCAAATGGAATACTGCTTGCTGACGGAAAAAAGATTTATAGTGCAGAAAATCTTAAGGTAGGATTATTTAAATAATGAAAAGAGTAGTTGTAACAGGACTTGGTGTAGTTTCATGTTTAGGGAATAATCAAGATGAAGTTTATCAATCTTTAGTTAATACAAAATCAGGAATAACATTTTCAGAAGAATATAAAGAACATAATTTAAAGAGCCATGTTCATGGTAAACCTAATATCAAATTAGAGGATTACATTGATAGAAAAGTTATTAGGTTTATGGGAGCTGGCTCAGCATATAATTATGTCGCTATGAGTGAAGCAGTTAAAGATTCTGGATTAGAGGAGAATGAAGTTAGTAATATTTCAACTGGGATGGTAATGGGATCAGGAGGACCATCAATTGAAAATGTGATATTAGCATCAGATAAAACTAGAGAAAAAAATCCAAAAAAAATGGGTCCATTTATAGTTCCAAGAACTATGGCAAGTACTGCTTCTGCCACTCTAGCAGTTCCATTTAAAATAAAAGGCACTAATTACACAATAAGTTCTGCATGCGCGACGAGTGGTCATTGTATAGGTAACGCAATGGAACTTATTCAATTAGGAAAACAAAATATTATTTTTGCAGGTGGAAGCGATGAGGTTCACTTTGCTATGACTGCAATGTTTGATGCAATGACCGCACTATCCTCAAAATATAATGACACCCCTGAAAAAGCCTCAAGACCATATGATAAAACAAGAGATGGTTTTGTGATTGCTGGTGGAGGTGGAGTTCTTGTTCTAGAAGAATACGAACATGCCAAAGCAAGAGGTGCTAAAATATACGCAGAATTAACTGGATATGGAGCAACATCAGATGGCTATGATATGGTTGCACCATCTGGAGAGGGAGCGGTGAGATGTATGAAAATGGCTCTAGCCACTTCAAAAAACAAAATTGACTATATTAATACTCACGGGACATCAACACCTGTAGGAGATATTACAGAATTAAAAGCAGTGGGTGAGGCTTTCCCAGACTATAAACCTAAAATAAGTTCGACAAAATCTTTGTCAGGTCATTCATTAGGTGCAACTTCAGTTCACGAAGCAATTTACAGTTTGATAATGATGAAAAACAATTTTATTTCAGCGTCAGCAAATATTTCAGAAATGGATGATGAAGCAAAAAACTATCCGATTGTTACACAAGTTGAAAAAGACGTAAATTTAGATGCAATTATGTCTAACAGCTTTGGTTTTGGTGGAACTAATGCAACATTAGTGTTTGAGAAAGTTTAGATCTATGAGTTTAATGAAGGGAAAAAAAGGTCTTATCATGGGCGTTGCCAATGAGAGATCAATTGCATGGGGTATATCTCAAAAACTCGCTGAAGCTGGAGCAGAGTTAGCTTTTACATATTTAGGTGATGCTTTAAAAAAAAGAGTTATTCCACTTGCAGAAAAACTAAATTCAAATGTAACTTTTAGCTGTGATGTAGAAAAAAAAGAAGAAGTTGTAAAACTTTTTGAAGATGTAAAAAGTCAATGGGGAGAAATTGATTTTGTTGTACATGCAATTGCATTTTCAGATAAATCCGAGTTATCAGGAGAATATTTAAATACAACTAGAGAAAACTTTTTAAGAAGTATGTTAATATCTTGTTTTTCATTTACTGAAGTTGCTAGAGAAGCATCTAAAATAATGAAGCAAGGTGGTAGTATGATTACTTTGAGTTATGAAGCAAATAAAGCCATACCTAATTATAATGTAATGGGCGTATGTAAAGCTGCACTAGAGTCTAGTGTTAAATATCTTGCAAGAGACCTGGGAGCAAAGAATATTAGAGTTAATGCAATAAGTGCGGGACCAATTAAAACTCTAGCAGCTTCTGCTATTGGGGATGCTAAATTTCTTTACAAGTGGAATGCCGATCATTCATTTTTGAAAAGAAATGTAGATAATCTTGATGTCGGAAATTCAGCATTATATCTTTTAAGTGATATGGCTGGTGGTGTTACTGGTGAAATTCATTATGTAGATGCCGGTTACAATAAAGTTGGAATGCCAGATCCTAAGAATATCACCTGAAATTTAGTTAAATTTAATTAAATTATGATGCAACAAATTAGTATTTATCTAACCAGTATAATATTTGGAATTATGCTTTTCTTTTCTTTTGTTGTAGCACCTGTAACTTTCACTGCATTAAATGAGGAAAATGCTAGAAAATTTATAAGAAAAATATTTCCTTATTACTATACTGTTAATTTAGCTATTAGTGTTTTAGTTTTAATTTTATTTATAATTCTAAAAATTTTTTCTTTAGATTTTTATTTAATTTTAAGTGTTGCGGTATTATTTGCTGTATCAAATTTTGTACTAATGCCACTGATAAATAAGTTCAGAGATGAAAAGCAGAATAAAAAATTTAAACAATCCCACTTTGTTTCTGTGGTGATAAATTTTGTTCAAATGATTTTGTTGTTACTTGTCTTAATTTAAAAAGAATTAGTAATACCTAAGCCAACAGCAATAAAAATACCTAACCAAATTAAACCTTTAATAAAAAAAAATGCAAAACTTCCAAGTAATAAATACCTTCCGTATTTTTTTTTCTGTAGTTCTAACTTAAAATTTTTTAAAAGCTCCATTATATTATAATTTATTACAATTATTTTTTACTTGATCTTTTCCCACTCTTTCAGACCACCAGTGATATTTTTGACATTTTTAACCCCCATATCCTTCATAGTTTTGGTTGCTAATGTTCCTTGTCCACCAACACCACAAAAAACTACATATTCTTTATCAGGATTATTTTTAAACATATCATTTTCAAGAGGACTTCCTTCTGCTAAATAAAATTCTAATAAACCTCTGTCTAAATGAATTGCGTTACCGATCGTACCTTTTGAAAAGCTCTCTTTATCCCTAACATCGATAAATTGAACATTTGGGTCATTTAGCTTTTCTTTTGCATCACTAGCGCTGATATTTTCAATCTCATTGCTTACGCTCATTAAATCATCAAATTTTTTCATATTTCTCCTATAAATTTATATTGAAGCTTGTTTAATTGATAACTTAACTTTTCCTCTATCAAAGCCAATTACTTTAACTTTAACTTCATCACCTTCTTTTACTACGTCAGTTACTTTGCCAACTCTTTTATCAGCAAGCTCTGATATATGAACAAGGCCATCTTGTTTTCCTAGGAAATTAACAAACGCACCAAACTCCATAATTTTCATTACTTTTCCATTGTAAATTTTATTGAGTTCAGCTTTTGCAGTTAAATCTTTAATCATCTGCATTGCTTTATTTCTAGACTCTTCATCTGGAGCAGCTACTGTAACTTCACCTTCGTCATTGATATCAACTTTGGCACCAGATACCTCAACTATTTCTCTTATAGTTGCTCCACCTTTTCCAATGACTGTAGCAATATCTTTCTTATCTACAGTAATTTTCTCCATCTTAGGAGTATGTTTTCCAACATCTTCTCTTGATTTAGATAAAGCTTTATTCATTTCACCTAGAATGTGAATTCTTCCATCTTTTGCTTGTTTTAAGGCTTGCTCCATAATTTCAAATGTTATACCTGTAATTTTAATATCCATTTGAAGAGATGTTATTCCGTCTTTAGTTCCTGCAACTTTAAAGTCCATATCACCAAGGTGATCTTCATCTCCAAGAATATCTGAAAGTACGCTGAAGTCATCTCCTTCTTTAATTAATCCCATTGCAATACCAGCAACTGGTTCTTTTATTGGCACGCCTGCATCCATCAAAGCTAAAGATGAACCACAAACAGTCGCCATAGAAGAAGAACCGTTTGACTCAGTTATCTCTGATACAATTCTAAATGTGTAAGGAAAACTCTCTTTAGAAGGCAAAGAAGAATTTATTGCTCTCCAAGCTAATTTTCCATGACCTATTTCTCTTCTTCCGGTACCTATTCTACCAGTTTCTCCAACAGAAAAAGGTGGAAAATTATAATGAAGCATAAACCTTTCTTTTTGTAATCCTTCAAGACTTTCTATTTTTTGCTCATCATCAGATGTACCAAGTGTAGTTGTAACTATTGCTTGAGTTTCTCCTCGAGTAAACAAAGCAGAACCATGGACTCTTGGAAGAATTCCAACTTCACACATAATTGGCCTAACATCTGCAAGACCTCTACCATCAATTCTATTTTTATTTTTTAGAATATCTGTTCTGACAATCCTTTTTTCTAAATTTTTAAGCTCAGAATTTACGTCAAGATCGGTATAATTCTCATCTTCTTCATAAAGCTTTTTTGCTTTATCAGTTATTTCTGAGATTAAATTCGATCTTTCCTGTTTATCTTTTATTGAAAATGCTTTTTTAAGTTCCTCTGTAAATTCGCTTTCCAATTTATTTTTTACTTCTGAAAGATCTTTTTTCTCAACTGTCCAATCGGGTTTTTTGCATTCTTTGGCTAGTTCCTCTATCATTTCAATTACTGGAACAAATCCTTCATGGCCAAACTTAACAGCGTTTAACATTTCTTCCTCAGTTAAACCACTTGCCTCGGACTCAACCATTAAAACTGCATTTTTTGTTCCTGCTACTACAAGATCAAGTTTTGAGTCTTTAAGTTCTGCTTTAGTAGGATTAAGAATGTATTCCCCTTTAATAAAGCCAACTCTAGACGCACCGACGGGGCCTAAAAATGGCATTCCTGAAATTGCTAACGCAGCTGATGAGGCAATAATTGATAAAATATCTGCTTCATTCTCTTTATCGTAAGATATTACTGTTGGTAGTACCTGAACTTCGTTTTTAAATTCATCTGGGAAAAGTGGTCTGATAGGTCTGTCAATCAATCTTGAAATTAAAGTCTCACTATCCGTTGGTCTTGCTTCTCTCTTAAAATATCCACCTGGAATTTTACCAGCTGCGTAATATTTTTCTTGATAATTTACTGACAACGGAAAGTAATCCATATCTGGATTAACTTTTTTTGCTCCAACTGCAGTCGCCAAAACAACTGTTTCTCCACATTGTGCTATGATAGCGCCATCTGCTTGTCTTGCTATTTTACCTGTTTCTAAACTAATCTTTTTCCCTGCTACTTCTATTTCTTTCTTTACAACTTTAAACATTTACTTCCTTAAATTTAATTTTGATATTACTTCTTTATAAGACTCCATTTTATTTTTCTTTAAATAGTCTAATAATTTTTTTCTTCTATTTACCGCTCTTAAAAGTCCAACAGATGAGTGTTTATCTTTTTTGAACTGTTTTATATGTTTAGATAAGTTCTCAATTTTATCTGTTAGTTGAGCAACTTGAACTTCTGAAGAACCAGTGTCCTTGTCATGGATTGCTAGTTCTTTTGCTTTATTTGCCATTTTTTTCCTTACTTATTTGTTTGTTTGATTAAATTTTCAATTTTTTCTGCATAATCAAAAGAGTCATCTTTTACAAAAAATAGTTTTGGTAAAAACTTCATCACTATTTTTTTTGATAAAACTTTTCTGATTACAAATGAAAATTCTTTTAATTTAGTAACGACTTCTTCAGTATCTTTTCCACCTAAAGGCATTACAAAAATTTTAGCTGTTTTTAAATCTGGAGACATTCTAACTTCAGTAACTGTTATTTCTTTTGTAGATAAATTTGGTAATTTTGCTTCATCTCTTATAAATAACATTCCTAATGCTTGTTTTATCATTTCACCAACTCTCAATTGTCTTTGGGTAACTGGTTTTCCTAAGTTAGTCATTATATCGTTCTCTCTGTTATTGTAGAATTATATACTTCAATTACGTCATTTTTCTGAAAATCAACAAAATCTTTAAGTGTTATTCCACACTCTAAACCAGCAGACACCTGTTTAGTTTGATTTTTTTCTCTAAATATTGATCCAATTTTTCCATTGAAAATAATAGCCCCATCTCTAATAACTCTTGCATTAGAGTCTTGGGTAATTTCTCCGTCTGTTACTTTAGAACCTGCAACTTTACCTACTTTTGAAACTTTAAATATTTCCAGTATCTCTGCTGTTCCTATTATTTTTTCATCTACCTCTGGAGTTAATAGACCAGACATTTTACTTTTTATGAAATCTAAGACTTCATAAATAATATTAAAACTGAATATAGAAATTTTTTCCTGGTCGGCTCTTTTTTTTGCTTCTTTGCTAGGTTTTACATTGAAGGCTATAATTACAGCATTAGATGCTTTAGCTAAGGTAACATCAGTCTCGGTAACCATTCCTATATCTGACAAAAGAATTTTTGGTTTTACCTCATCATGTTTAATTTGATTTATAGCATTTTTAATTGCTTCTGAAGAACCATGAACATCTGATTTTATTATAATATTTAGTTCTTCAGACGATGTATCTTTAAATGCAGAATCTTGAGTTACAAAAGACATTGGATTTTTGATCTCCTTTGCTTCCTGAATTCTACCTTCACAAAGGGTTTTTGCCTCTTTTTCACTCTTTAAAACTATAAAATCATCACCTGATTTTGCTGCTCCGTTAATACCTAATATTTCAATTGGTGTTGCGGGTTCTGCTTTTTCAATTTGTTTTCCTTGATCGTTTATAATAGCTCTCACTTTTCCCCATTTTAAACCACTTACAAAATAGTCACCCTTGTTTAGAGTTCCGGCTGTAACTATTACATTTGCAATTGGTCCTCTTCCGATATCAATTTTGGACTCTAAAACAATTCCTTTTGCATCAGTATCAAAGTCAGTTTTTAAATCCAATATTTCGGCTTGTAAAATTACACTCTCAACTAACTTTTCTAAATTTTGATTTGTTTTTGTGGATATCTCTACCATGAGTACATCCCCTGACAAATCTTCTGCTATTAACTCATATTCTAAAAGCTGGTTTTTAATTTTTTGAGGATCGGCATCAGGAAGGTCACACTTATTTATTGCTACAACAATTGGTACTTTAGCAGCTTTTGCATGTTTAATTGATTCTATTGTTTGTGGCTTTACACCATCATCAGCCGCAACAACTAAAATTACAATATCTGTTAATTTTGAGCCTCTTGCTCGCATTTCTGTAAATGCAGCATGACCAGGAGTGTCGATAAAAGTGATTTTATTTTTTTTATGTGTAATTTGATATGCTCCAATGTGTTGAGTAATGCCTCCAAACTCACCAGATACAACATTGGCTTTTCTTAAAACATCTAAAACAGATGTTTTACCATGATCCACGTGGCCCATTACTGTTACTATGGGTGCTCTGCTCTTTAGATTTTGTGTTTTAATCTCTTTAATTTTATCTAAAATTTCCTCGGCTTTTTCCTCTTTAACAGGATTATGTCCAAATTCTTTAACTAAATATTCTGCAGTATCTGCGTCGATTGTATGATTAATAGTAACTGTTACTCCCATTCCCATCAAATGTTTGATTATACTACTTGATTGCTCAGCCATTCTGTTTGCTAATTCTCTAATAGTAATAACCTCAGGTATGTTAATATCTCTTTTTACTGGTTTAAAGTTCTCTTTACCATTTTCTTTGTTTAACAATCTATTCTCTTTTTGTTTTGCTCTTTTCAATGAAGCTAAACTTCTTGATCTTGCACCAATATCATCTCCACTCAGTGCTCGAGAAACTGTGAGTTTTAATTCTCTTCTTTTTCCTCCCACTTTTGTAAATTTAGTTTCTTTTTGAATATTTTCACCTTTTAGTCTCCTTGTTGCTCTTTGCTCTGCTAATTTTCTTTTTTCAAAATCTGATTTAATTGGTGTTGGAGGTTTAGAGTAGTTTACTTTTTTTGGTATAAAACTACTTTGTGATTTGTTTTCCATAGATTTGGGTCCTCTAGAAAAACTTGTTTTACTGCTAAATCTTGGAGATCTTTTTTCTATTACGACTGTATTCTTTGATTGAGATTTTGCTTGTTCGATACTATTTATCGTTTTTTTGGAAGCTCCCGAAATTGATAACTTTAATTTTTTCTTTTCCATTTTTCATCTCTCAATCTTGATATACTATATCTCTTGCAGACATAATCAAATCATCTGCTTCTTCTTTTGAAAGAGCAAATTCCTCTAAATATCCTTTAATTCTAATTCTTTCACCCTTAACAATATCATATCCACCAGTTAACTCATCTGATGCCAGATCTGCAAAATCGTTTAGAGTTAATATTTTTTGTTCGCCAAGTGTGACTAGCATTCCTGGGGTTAAACCTTTATGATTAATTAAATCATTTTCTAAACCCAAGTCTTTAATTCTTTTGGCTATTTCTTCCTGGTCTTTTTGATAAAATTCTTTAGCTCTTTCAATAAGTTCTTTTGCAGTATCCTCTTCAATTCCTTCAATCTTCATTAGTGCCTCTGGGTCACTCTCTTTAATGTCATCTATAGATGAAAAACCTTCAGCTACAAGTAATTGACCCAATGTTTCATCTAGTTCTAAATTTTTGACAAAATTATCAGTCTTTTCTTTGAATTCTATCTGTCTTCTTTCTGAATCCTCTTGATCCGTCATAATATTAATTTCGTAATTCATTAATTTAGTCGCCAATCGTACATTTTGACCACGTCTACCGATCGCTTTGCTAAGATTTTCCTCAGTTAAAATAACATCAAGCTTTCTTCCAGCTTCATCTACATTAACTCTTTGTACTTCTGCGGGTGATAATGCATTTGCGACAATGACAGCTGGGTCATCTGACCAATTTACAATATCAATTTTTTCTCCTTGCAGTTCATTTACAACCGCCTGAACTCTACTACCTCTCATACCAACACATGCTCCCACTGGATCTAAAGAGGTATCTATAGCTTTTACACAAATTTTAGCTCTACTACCTGGATCTCTTGACGATGATTTTATCTCAATAAGGCCATCATAAATTTCTGGTACTTCTTGAATAAACAATTTTTCCATAAACTTTGGATGTGCTCTTGATAGAAATATTTGTTGTCCTCTTGGTTCCCTTCTAACGTCTAGACAATAAGCTTTTACTCTATCACCAGCTTTTATATTTTCTCTAGGAATCATCTCATTTTTTTGAATTATTGCTTCAGTTCTTCCAAGGTCAACAATTACATTACCAAATTCTAATCTTTTTACTATTCCACTTAAAATAGTATCAATTTTATCTTTAAAATCATTATATTGTCTTTCACGCTCTGCTTCTCTTACGTTAAAACTAATTACTTGTTTAGCTGTTTGTGCTGCAATCCTTCCAAAATCAAATGATGGCAATGGTTGAAGTACTTCATCACCTACCTGTTTTCCTTTGTTATTTTCATTAAGCTTTATTGCATCGCTAAGAGTTATCTCTAAATTAGAATTTTCAGGATTTTCTACTATAACTAATTTTCTAAATATTCCTATATCGCCATTATCCCTATCGATCTCAACCTTAATTTCATTTTCAGAACCAAACTTAGATTTTGCTGCTTTTGCAATTCCATTTTCCATTGATCCAATAATCAGCTCTTTATCAATAGACTTTTCCAAAGCTACTGCTTCGGCAATTCTTATCAATTCTAATTTATCTGCTCTTTTATTTAACATTTTTTTTAACCTAAAAAAAAATGGGCCGTAGCCCATTTTGAAATCTCAATAATGTGATTGGAATATATTTATTTTTATTTAATATTCAACTTATTTACTTGCTAAATACGTGTGATTTATCTGTCTTTTCCCAAGAAAATGAACCCTTATCATCAGGGTTTCTTCCAAAGTGTCCGTAAGCAGCTGTTTTTTCATATATGGGTTTATTCAAACCTAGCATTTCTCTTATTCCCCTGGGACTTAAATCAAAATTTTCATGAATAAGCTTCTCGACATGCTTATTTTTTTCATCATCGTTATCAAATAAATCTACATAAATTGATAAAGGTTTTGATACCCCAATTGCATAAGCGAGTTGTATCAAACATTTGTCAGAAATTTCTGATGCAACAACATTTTTTGCTAAATATCTAGATGCATAAGCAGCGGATCTATCAACTTTTGTTGGGTCTTTACCTGAAAATGCTCCTCCACCATGAGGAGCCGCTCCACCATAAGTATCAACAATAATTTTTCTTCCTGTTAAACCACTATCACCATCAGGACCCCCAATAACAAAATTCCCAGTTGGATTTACATAAATTTCTTTCTCATCTAATGAACTTAGTAATTCTTTTGGTATCGATCTTTCAATATAAGGTTTAACTAAATCTCTTACTTGAGATTGATTCACTTCAGGAGAGTGTTGTGTCGATATAACTACAGATTTCACAGATGAAGGTTTTCCATCTTTATATTCAATTGTAATTTGACTTTTTGAGTCTGGTTCAATATTTTTTAATTTTCCAGATTTTCTGTCTTCGGCCATAAGTCTTAGTATTTTATGTGAATAATGAATTGGAGCTGGCATCAAAACGTCAGTCTCATTACACGCGTAGCCAAACATAATTCCTTGATCACCTGCACCTTCATCTTTATTGTCAGATGAATCTACTCCCATAGCAATATCAGCAGATTGAGAGTGTAAATAACTTTCAATTGATGTAGCTTCTTTCCAAGTAAATCCGTCCTGATCATAACCAATATCTTTAATGCAATGCCTTACTTTTTCAATTAAATCCTCTTTTTTGATTTCTGGACCTCTTACTTCCCCAGCTAGGACAACCTTATTAGTTGTTGTTAATGTTTCACAAGCAACTCTCGATTGAGGTTCAGCTGCCAAATATGTATCCACAACCATGTCTGAAATTCTATCGCAAACTTTATCTGGATGGCCCTCAGATACTGACTCGCTGGTAAATAAGTAATCTTTTTTCATTTATTCTCCCTAATTTTTAAAATCACAATTAAAGTAGTATAAATTAGAACAAAATAAAAGAAGATCTTATTCCCGTGTTTGGCAAAATAAGTTTTATCAACACGTTTGATCTTATTAACGTCAAAGTACCCTTTGTCACTAATTTGTTTGACAATTTGTCCTTTGGGATTAACAAAAGCCGATACTCCATTGTTAGTTGACCTAATAATATTTTTACCTTCTTCAATTGATCTGAATATTGAATGAGATAAATGTTGAGCAGGTCCAATAGATTTGCCAAACCACCCATCCTCAGAAATATTTAATATAAAATCATAATATTTTTTATTTGGATTAATTTTTCCTGAATAAATAATTTCATAACAAATAAGAGGGATAAATTTTAATTTATCAATGTTTAAAATTTCCCTTTTATTATCAGCTGAAAACGATTGGTATCCTTGGGTTATTTTTTTTAAACCGGCTCTTTTGAAGAAATTTTCAAAAGGTAAAAATTCTCCAAATGGAACTAGTTTATTCTTGTTGTATTTATACAATAATTCAGACTCGTTATTCAATACTACTAATGAATTATAAATTTTATTTTGTTTAATACTGTTAATTCCCAATATAACTTTATGATTAATATTTAATTTTTTTTTTAATATATTTTTATATAATTTTAGATCCTTTAAATAAATACTAGTAATTATTCCCTCAG
>CACMYV010000010.1 GCA_902617975.1 uncultured Pelagibacteraceae bacterium | reverse complement strand
TAATCCAACAATTGCTATATTAAGCTTTTTAGTCATATCAATCATCTAAACTTGGAAAACTACTATTTTTTCCATAATTAATAATTTTATTTTTAAAATCTTCAAAAGAAATATTTTTATCAATATCTAAATTTGGTTTTTCAACCATATCGTCATTTTTTTTCTTTAAAAAAGAACCAAAGTTTTGGTTAGAACAATTATTTAAAAATAAAAAAATTAATAAAATTATCAGTATTTTCATCAATTTAATCCTTCGTCAGACTTATATCCAAATAAAATATTCATATTTTGAACAGCTTGTCCACTACCACCCTTAATCAAATTATCTATTGCTGACAATATAATAATTTTATTCTTATATTTACTCTCACACACAGAAATATGACAGTTATTTGTGTTTATTACTTCATTAGTTCCTAAAAAAGTATTTGGTTTCAAAATTTTAATGAATTTATTATTTTTGTAATATTTTTTTAGAAAAGAATAAATTTTTTCAAGAGAATCATTTCTTTTTAGATCTAAATACATAGTAGTTAATATTCCTCTAAACATTGGTGAAAGATGAGGTGTAAATTGAAATTTTACTTTTTTGCCAGTTTTTATTTTTAGTTCCTGATCAATTTCTGAATTGTGTCTGTGAAAGGCTAAACCATAAGCACTCAATGTCTCATTTAAAAATTTGTTGTTATATTTTTTATGAATATTTCTGCCTGCACCTGAGTAACCAGATTTTGAATCAATTATGATATTGTTTGATTTAACAATATTTTTATTAATTAACGGTACTAGGGGTAATAAAATTGATGTTGGATAACAGCCTGGACAAGAAATTATTTTATATTTCTTAATACTTTTATTATTTAACTCAGGTAAAGAATAAATACTTTTTTTGATTAATTTAGGAGCATTGTGTTTGATTTTATACCATTTCAAATAATCACTGGCTGATTTAAGTCTAAAATCTGCCGCTAAATCAATTAAAATATTTTTATTTTGTAAATTTTTTGAAATTTTTTGAGCCTCTCCATTAGGTAATGCGGTAAATATAACATCAACATTTTTTAACAACACTTTATTAAATTTAACAATATTTGGTAGTTTATATTTATTAAAGTATTTATCATAAAAGCTAATTTTCTTACCTACAGAGGTATCACCACAAAGATATTTAATTTTAACTCTTTTGTGTTTAGTTAATAATTTGACCAATTGAATACCAATGTATCCGGTAGCTCCAGCAACTAATGCATTAATCTTAGACATATTGTAATATAACAGTTGTTTAATAAAATGATATTATCTTTTAGAGAATTGATAACTTCTTCTAGCTTTTGCACGACCAGGTTTTTTTCTCTCAACTGATCTAGAATCTCTCGTGGTAAGTTTTTCTTTTCTAAGTGTTGGTTTCAGATTTTCATCAAATTGTAATAGTGCTCTTGATATACCATGTACTAATGCTCCTGCTTGACCTGTGTGTCCACCACCAACAACTTGGGATCTAACATCGTATTCTGTAGACTGATTGATAATTTCAAAAGGTCTTAGTATTTGCATTTTATGTGTAGCTCTAGTGAAATAATCATCTAGATTTTTACCGTTAACGTAAATTTTACCAGTCCCCTTTTTTAACCAAACTTTTGCAATTGAAGTTTTTCTTCTACCTGTTGCATATTTTGCATCTTTAAAATCTAATTTTAATTTTGAAGATGTTGATTGATTTGTTTCCATTTTAATTTCTTGCTATATTTTTTGAATTAAGTTTTCCAATCTCAATTACTTCAGGGTTTTGTGCTGAGTGAGGATGATCCGATCCTGAATAAACTTTAAGTTTAGTTAATTGTTTTTTAGCTAAAGGACCACCAGGTAACATTCTTTTTACTGCCATTTTTAAAACTTCACCTGGTTTTGTAGATTGTAATATTTCAGGTGTTGTTTCTTTAATTCCACCAGGGTGACCTGTGTGTCTATAATATTTTTTGTTTGAAAACTTATTCCCTGTAAATTTTAATTGATCTACGTTTTTAACAACAACAAAATCTCCACTATCCATATGAGGAGTAAATGTTGCTTTATTTTTTCCTCTAAGAATTTTTGATACAACGGTTGCTAGTCTTCCAACTACAGCTCCAGTTGCGTCAATTTCAAACCATTTGCTATTTAGGTCATCTTTTTTAAGAAATTTAGTCATAATTGCGGGATTAATACTTATAAATCGATATATTGTCAAACGATATACAGTTAGAACTTAAGTCATTTTTAATAGTTTTAACTAATAAATAAGCTATAAATAAGCGATAATATTTGTTTATAATAAAATCTTAAAAATTTAAACAGGAGAAACTAAATGTCAGACAAAAAAGGAATGGATCCTAAAACATATAAATTCGATACCCTTAGTTTACACGCAGGCTATCAGCCTCATAAAAATGCTGGTTCAAGACAAGTACCAATATACCAAACAACTTCATATCTATTTGATGATGTAGATCATGCGGCAGCATTATTTAATTTAGAAAGAGGTGGACACATTTATAGTAGGATATCAAATCCAACAGTTGCAGTTTTAGAAGAAAGAGTTGCTTCATTAGAAGGAGGAACAGCTGCACTTGCTACTTCGTCTGGCATGAGTGCGATATTTCTTGCAGTAATGACACTTTGCGAAGCAGGAGATCATTTAGTTGTATCATCCCAGCTTTATGGTGGAACTGTAAATCTATTTAGACTAACGCTTCCAAAATTTGGTATTAAAACAACTTTTGTAAAACCAAGAGATACAGAGGGATTTAAAAAAGCAATTCAAAAAAACACAAAAGGTATTTTTGGAGAACTTGTTGGTAATCCAGGTAACGAAATAATGAATATGCCTGAGATCGCTAAAATAGCTCACGACGCAGGTATTCCTTTAATGGTAGATGCAACTTATCAAACACCTTATTTGTGTAAACCTATAGAACATGGCGCTGATATCGTAGTTCATTCACTTACTAAATGGATGGCCGGACATGGATCTTCAATGGCTGGTATAATCGTTGAAGGCGGTAAGTTTGACTGGATGCAAAATGATAAATTTCCAACTATGACACAACCATATGAAGGTTATCATGGATTATCTTTTGCAGAAGAATTTGGACCAACAGCATTTACAATGAAAGCAAGAGCAGAAGGTATGAGAGATTTTGGACCTTGTCTAAGTCCTCAGAATGCATGGAATGTATTACAAGGTATCGAGACACTTTCTGTCAGAATGAAAAAGCATTGTGAGAATGCTGAAAAAATGGTCGAGTATTTATTAGGTCACGAAAGTGTTGCTTGGGTTTCTCACCCTAGTGTACCAGATCATCCAGATCATGATTTAGCAAGCAAATTATTACCAAATGGCAAAGGATCAATGATAGCATTTGGTATTAAAGGAGGAAAGGCTGCAGGTGAAGCATTTATTAATAACGTTAAACTTGCATCTCATTTAGCAAATGTTGGAGATACACGTACATTGGTAATTCATCCAGCATCAGCTACACATTCTCAAATGGACGAAGCTACATTAAAATTTGCGGGTTTATCCCATGATATGATCAGATTATCAGTTGGTATAGAGGATATAGATGATATTAAAAACGACTTTGAAAATGGATTTAGAGCTGCTAGGAAACCTAGGCTCGTATCCAATCAATGAAGTTTCAAGTAAATAATAACGAAGTTTATGCTTCTACGGGAGGCAGACCTTTTGATAAAAATAAGCCATTAATAATTTTTGTCCATGGTAGTGGATTAACTCATATGACATGGGTTTTGCAAACAAGATATTTTGCATTCCATGGATATAGTGTTTTAGCTTTAGATATGCCAGGTCATGGATTATCAGGTGGCGAAAGTTTAAAATCAATTGAGGATATGGCTGATTGGGTCAGCGATGTTATTGATGCTGTTGGATATAAAGAAGCTTCGTTAGTTGGTCATTCTCAGGGTTGTTTGGTTACTGTAGAGTGTACAGCGAGAAATCCTGAAAAAATAAAAACTTTAAGTTTAATGGGTGGAGCTGGTGCAATTCCGATGAATCCTGAATTATTATCTTTAGCAGAAAATAATGATCCTAAGGCCGTTGAACTAATGATGGACTGGGCACATGGGCCAGCTGGCCATTTTGGCGGTCATCCTGTACCAGGATTATATCATATTAATACTGGTTCAATGTTAGCTAAAACTAGAACAATAAAAAATACCCTCGGTGTAGATTTCAGAGCATGTGATAATTATAAAAATGGTTTTGAGGCTGCAAAACAAATTAAGATACCTACCCTTTCTATACTTGCCACTGACGATAAAATGTGTCCAGTAAAAGAAGGTAAAAAACTAGCTAATTTAATTGAAGGAAGTCAAATAGATATAATAGATAATTGCGGACATATGATGTTATTAGAGGAAGCAGATCGAGTATTAAATGTTTTGAAAAAATTCATAACAACAAATTATCCAGCAAATTAGTAATTGCAAATTTGTATTTATGAAAAAAAATTTTAGATTTTTTGATAATAGACAAAAATATTTACTTTTCGTTACAACAACTAACGAAAAGAACAAAATTGCTGATGCGTTAAAACCAATTGTTCAAAATTTAAAACCAAAATTTCCAGCATTAAAAATATTTGATGCAGGTATGGGTGATGGTTCATTATTGATGAGTGTAATGAGGCAATGTCATCAGAAAATGCCTCAAATTCCTCTATTAGTAAGCACAAAAGAGATAAGTATGGAAGACGTTAGATTAGGACTCGAAAAACTTCCAGATCGGTTTGTTGAACATAAAAATACAGTATTTGTTATTTCAAATCTGAATTATGTAGAGTCAACTGCACTCAAATCAAATGACAAAAAAAAACAAAAAAAAATGAATTGGAAGATAGTTAAGTTAAAAGGTAATTCTTCATTAGATTTTTCAAATCAATTGAGAAAGCTTAATCAAGAATTTTTAAATAAAAAATGGCAAATAGAAAGAAATCCTAGAAATGGAAACCCTACATACAAAGAGCCATCAGTAATTGTAATTTACCGAAAAGATCAGGAATTTTCATTGAAAAATGTTATTCCAAAAAAAAATAATGGAAAAAATAGTTACGACTTAATCATTGCATCTCAACCTTATAGATCAAGAATACCTGCAGAGAAAAAAGTAAAGTATGTTATCGATCCAATGATAAAATCATTGGATAAAAAAGGTAAATTAGTGGTAGTCCATGCATGTGGAAATGATCCTGGAAATAAAATTATTAAGAAAATTTGGCCAAAAGAAAATCCATTTCCCTCACTTTATGACTCAATAATAAAATATATAAAAAACAACACAGATAATGAAATTTTGAAATCATTAAAATTTAATAAAAAACAAAATATAAAATATGTTTTGAGAGCATTACCAAATGAAATTAGCGGAGGTATTGCCACATCATTAATTTTTTCAGCTTGGAATGCTGCAGTATATGTTAACCAAATATCAGATGAACAAATAATGAATGCTGAAAGAAAAAAATATTACCAAAAAGTTGTAAAAGACATAGTCAATAAAAACAAAGGACTATATTTTAACAATGAACTTTTTGTAATTGAAAAAAAATAATCAACTAAATCTATTCCTGAATAAAAAATACAATGATGAAGTAATTAATAATATTGAGCTAAACTGGTGCAAAGACGCTGTTAAAATACTAGCACCAGACATAATAGTAAGAATTCCCAATACAATTTGTAATAAAATAATTAAGCCTAAAATAATTACAGGTTTAAATAAGTAAAAAAATTTATTCCGATAAGTTATGTAAGAAATTACTATGTATATAATAAATATTAAATAAGCTAAATTTCGATGCAAATATTGAACTAATGATGGGTCGCTAAAAGCAGATAAATTAAATAAATTCATAAATTTGTTATCATCTGGAAAATAAGAATCGCCCATTAACGGCCAAGTATTATATATTTTTCCTGCATCCATACCTGAAACGAATGCACCAATAATAATTTGTAAGAAAATTAATAGTAAAAAAAATTCAGGTGTATAATTATTAATTTTTTTATCCTTTGTATTTAAATTCGTTAAACATAAATAACTCCAAAAAATTAATGATAAAATAATAAATGCAAATAAAAGATGTATAGATAATCTAAAGTGACTTACATCTATATTATTAACAAGACCACTCTGCACCATATACCAACCTAAAAATCCCTGAAAACAAATCAAAAAAAATATCAAGTAAAAATTATAAAGTTTTTTAACACCCAACTTGATTGTAAAAAATATTAAAGGTATCAAGAAAGCCAAACCAATAATTCGTCCAAAAAATCTATGTGCCCACTCCCACCAAAATATCACCTTGAATTCACTTAAAGTCATTGAATAATTTTGAAGTTTAAATTCAGGTATTTGTTTATAAGATTCGAAATATGCTAACCAAGAATCATTATTCATAGGTGGAAAAAAACCTTTAAAAAATTCCCATTCAGTAATTGATAACCCAGAATCTGTAAGTCTTGTTAAGCCGCCAACAACAATCATAATAGCAACCAAGAAAAACATAAATAATAACCAATTAGATATGTATAATCTGTATTTTGTATTTATTTCGGTATACATAATTGTTTTAATATAATATTTATTTATAAATCCAATTGATCAAATGTCGCCTGATAAAAGAAAAAAATTAAATATCTTAAGAAAAAAGTTAGATCTACTTGATAATAAGCTTATTAAATTAATAAGAATTAGAACTAATATAGTTAAAGATGTTCTTAAACTAAAAACTCATAAACATGAAATTGTTGACAAAAAAAGAATTTCAGTAATTCTTAAAAATATAAAAAAAAAATCAATCAAAAATAAAATTGATCCAAAGATAACTAATCGTATTTGGAAAAATATGATTATGTCCTATATTGACTTTGAAAGAAGAAATTTTAAAAAAAAATAATTATTTACTGTGAGGTGGAAGCTTCTTTTCAATAAAAACTTCGTGCTTTCTTGTTGCTGGATTGTACTTCCTTGCTTTAAGTTTTATTTTAGCCTTTTCTCCACCGGCAGGTTTTTTAACATAGTAAAAAAAAGGACTATCTGGTTTGGTCTCTGGAACCATTCTTACTTTTACATGTGTTTTTTTAGCCATTATTTTTTATATTTTTTATCAAATTAGATATTTTGTTTACTTTTGATCTTATATTTTTAGTGTTTATAGATTTATTATTATTCACGTCAAGTTTAGAATTACTTTCTTTAAGATATTTTTTTACACCTTTTATAGTCAATCCTTTATTTTTAAGCAAAAAATGAATTTTATGTAAAGTTTTGATATTTTTTTCATCATAATATCTACGGTTTCCGGAAAAAATTATTGGTTTTATTTCTTTGAATTCTTTCTCCCAAAATCTTATAGTATGAGTTGCTACTTTACCTGTCTTATAATCAAATAAATTTAAAATTTTAGCAACTTCGCCGATTGTTTTATAAACCTTTTTTTTTTCAATCATTTTTATTTATAAATTTTCTTAACTCTTTTGAGGGCTTGAATAATATTACATTTCTTTCAGAAATAATTTTTTTTTCTAAAGTTTTTGGATTTCTACCAATTCTACTATTTTTTTTTCTTAAAATAAATGTCCCAAATTTTGGTATTTTGACTTTACTATTTTTAATCAACTCATCTAAAATAATTAAGAGAAAATCTTCAAGTAGATTTTCAGTAATTTTTTTGGAAAATCCTAATTGCATATGAATAGAATTAATTATTTCTTTTTTTGTTAAATTAATTCTCATTTAAATAATATTTTTTTTAATTTTTTCTATTAGTTTTCCTTTAATAATTTTTTCACACACTTTTAGAGAATTAGCAAATCCAACTTCATCTGTAGAGCCATGACTTTTTATAACTGGTTTATCTAATCCTAATAATATTGCCCCATTATAAAGTCTTGGATCCAATTTTTTTTTAAAATTTTTTAAATTACTTATATTAAGAAAGCCTGATAATTTACCCAGAAATGAAGAATTAAATGCTTGTTTTAACTCAGAACTAATAAAATTTGCTGTTCCTTCAGCTGTCTTAAGAGCAATATTTCCAGTAAAGCCATCTGTGACTATAACATTCACGTTTCCATCCATAATTTGATTACCCTCTATATATCCTTTAAATTCAAATAATGAATTTTTCTTTTCATTCAGAATTTGATATGTATTTTTAATTATATTGTTACCTTTTAATTCTTCTGATCCAATATTTAATAATGCAACTTTTGGATCTTCATTTTCAAATAAAGATTTATGAAGTGCTGAACCCATAAAACTAAAATCAATTAAATTTTTTTCACTGCATTCAATATTTGCACCAAGATCTAATACAATATTCATGCCATATTTATTTGGCCATAATGCAGATAAAGCGGGTTTATCAATTTTTTCTATCATTTTTAAATTTAATTTTGCAATTACAAACAATGCACCAGTATTTCCTGCAGATACTGTTGCATCTGACTCCATTTGTTTTAGACTTTCAATTGAAAGCCACATGCTAGTGTCTTTGCCTTTTTTTGCCGCTGACAAAGGACTATCCTCATCCTTGATGGAGTTATTAGTATGAATAATTTTGTAGCATTCTTTGTTAACTTTTGTTTTTTTTAGAATAGGCTCTAAAATATTTTTATCTCCAAAAAGATTATAAAATATATTTCTTGAATCTTTGCTGTGAATCTCTATTCCTTTAATTACCTTATAGGGAGAATTTTCACCACCCATTGCATCGACTGCAATTTTAATAGGGTTGATCATAACAAAAATTTAATCTTTTGGATCTAATACTTGCCTACCTTTATAAAATCCAGTTTTTAGATCCATATGATGTGAAAGCCTGTATTCTCCTGATTTTTTATCCTCAATTATATTTTTTGACCGATGTATAATATGAGATCTTCTTTTACCTGATCTTGATTTCGTTGTTTTTCGTTTAGGTACAGCCATAATAATTTTAAAGATTTATTATATCTTTTGAGAGACTATTGAAAGAGTTTTTTGCAATAAAATTTCTATATTTTTCAAAATAATCAATAAAAAAAAGACCATTATCACCTATCGGAATATAGATTTTAAAGATTTCCAATTTTTCATCATTATTATTTGAATTCCACTTGTCTATTTTATCAATTATCGAAAACAATAGATTTACATAATCTTTCATTTTTTTGTTTATCGTAGCATCTCCATAGCCAATTTCTCTAATGGATAGTTCAATTTGTCTTACACAAAAATCAAAGAATTTTTGCATTTCTTCCTTGTTTTCAATATTTTTGTATTCTTTTAATAAAAAACTTAAATGAAAAAAAAAAATTATTAATCTATCATAAAACGAATCTTGTTTTTTTTCATTATACAAATTTTTATTTCTGGTTAGTTTTATTAAATTGTTGTAAATATTAAAATATTTTGATGTCATGAAATTTATAATATTTTTTATAATTATATTTATAGTTAACTGTTCAGGAAATAAAGTAGCAAATTACCACGGAATCAAATCATTAGAAAAAAAATTTGATAAAATTTCTATAAATTCTACCAATAAAAACGATATTCAAAAATTAATTGGACCTCCTTCTACAAAAAGTGACTTTGATGAAAATAAATGGTTTTATATTGAAAGAATCAAAACAAATCAGTCTTTAATAAAACTTGGTAGACAAAAAATAAAAGTAAATAATGTTTTGATTGTTGAATTTAATGATGTTGGGTTAGTTAAAGATAAAAAAATTCTGAATTTATCAAATATGAAAGATTTAAAATATCTAAAGAAAACAACAGAGAAGGAATTTAAACAAGATAATCTTGTTTATAATATATTTTCAAGCCTAAGGGAAAAAATTAATGCACCCGCTAGAAAAAGATGAAAATTATCCAGCTATCACAGCTAACAGCAATAATGCAACAATGTTTGTAATTTTTATCATTGGATTAACGGCTGGCCCTGCTGTGTCTTTGTAAGGATCGCCTACTGTATCACCAGTAACTGCTGCCTTATGAGCTTCAGAGCCTTTTCCTCCGAATTTACCATCTTCTATATATTTTTTTGCATTATCCCATGCACCACCACCTGCAGTCATTGATACTGCAACAAATAATCCAGTAATTATTACACCAAGTAACATTGCTCCAACTGAAGATAAGGCTGCAACTTGACCTCCAATTGGTAAAATAATCAAATATAAAACTATTGGTGAAAGGACTGGCAACAATGAAGGTATAACCATTTCCTTTATAGCTGCTTTAGTTAACAAATCTACTAATTTACCATAATCAGGTTTAGCTTTTCTTTTCATTATACCTGGTATTTTTTTAAATTGCCTTCTAACTTCTATCACTACTGCTCCGCCTGCCCTACCTACTGCTTGCATGCCCATTGATCCAAATAGATAAGGTAGCATTCCACCAATTAATAAACCAACAACAACAAATGGATTTGATAGATCGAAGGTTACAACAATACCTTCAAGCTTAGAACCAGCCTCTTTAGAAAAATGTTTAATATCTTCCGTATACGCAGCAAATAAAACTAGCGCGCCTAGTCCTGCTGAACCAATAGCGTACCCTTTAGTAACTGCTTTTGTTGTATTACCAACAGCATCTAAAGCATCAGTTGTTTTTCTAACATTTTTTGGTAAATTTGACATCTCTGCAATACCACCTGCGTTATCCGTTACTGGTCCGTAAGCATCTAAAGCTACAACCATACCTGCAAGAGCAAGCATAGTTGTTACAGCAATAGCAATACCAAATAATCCAGCTATTGAATTAGTTAATAAGATTCCTGAAACGATTATTATTGCTGGTATAGCAGTAGCTTCCATAGATATAGCTAGACCTTGAATTACATTTGTCCCATGTCCTGTTGTTGAAGATTCAGCAACACTTTTAACAGGTCTATAATCTGTTCCGGTATAGTATTCGGTAATCCATATTAATAAACCAGTAATAATTAAGCCTATGACTCCACAATAATATAAACTCATACCATTAAAAGAAACGCCATTTGCAGAATAATTAGTATCTAATCCAATTACATAATCTGTTATAGGATATAGGATAACTAAAGACAGAATAGCTGTAGCAACAAAACCTTTATACAAAGCATTCATTATATTTTTTGATTTTCCAAGCTTTACAAAAAAAGTACCAACTATTGATGTTAAGATACACGCTGCTCCAATACTTAATGGGTAAACCATCATATTTAAATCTGATACAAAGAATATTGATGAAAGAACCATTGTTGCAACAATTGTAACTGCATATGTTTCAAACAAATCTGCAGCCATACCTGCACAATCACCTACATTGTCTCCAACATTGTCTGCTATTACAGCAGGATTTCTAGGATCATCTTCTGGTATACCAGCTTCAACTTTTCCAACTAAATCTGCACCAACATCAGCACCTTTTGTAAAAATTCCGCCACCTAATCTTGCAAAAATTGATATTAAAGAAGCACCAAAACCTAAAGCTACTAGTGCATTTACAATTTCTCTTTCATCAACACCGGCTGATAATAAAATATAATAATAAACAGCTATAGCTAATAAAGCTAAACCAGCAACTAGCATTCCTGTAATCGCTCCAGATTTAAACGCTATTGAAAGACCTTGAGATAAACCTTTTCTTGAGGCTTCTGCTGTACGAACATTTGCTTGAACAGATACTAACATTCCAACGTATCCAGCTATACCGGATAGTGCTGCGCCAATTAGATATCCTATCCCAACTAATAATGAAAATGCAAAACTAATAATAACTAAAACTACAACACCAACTATAGCGATAGTTTTGTATTGTCTGTTTAAATAAGCTTTTGCACCTATTTGAATAGCCGAAGCTATTTCTTGCATCTTTGAATTTCCCGCGCTTGCGTTCAAAATTGAGGATCCTGTTACAAATCCATATACAATGGATAATATTCCAGCAAAAATTGTGTATAATAAAATGGTATCGACAGACATATAATTCCTTAAATAAGTATTTTAGTTATTTTTTAAAATGCGGACATTACAAAAAAGATTATAAAAGGCAATATTTAACTTATAAGAATATATGAGAATAACCCTGGTATTTGAGGTGTTTTATTGGAATTCTCCTATTATCTAAAAGGTAATTTTTTGATTTAGTATTAATTTGCCCAATAATAGAAATTTTTTGATTCATTTTGGAGGATAAAGTTTTTATATATTTTCTCTTTGACTTAGAAGCTGTGAATAAAATTTGATAGTCATCACCATTGAATAAATAGTCTAATGACTTCATTTTTTTGTGTTTAATTAAACGTTTTAAATGATTTGATATCGGGATCTTATCTATATAGATTAAATAACCAAGTTTTTGTTTATTTATTAATTTATTCAAATCAATTACCAATCCATCAGATACGTCCATTGAACAGTTTGCAATTTTAAAAAGATGTAAACTAAACTTTATAGGTAAATTAGGTGAATAATATTTATCAATAAAATATTTTTTTTGATTTGAACTTAAATTAATTTTCTTTTTTAGAGCCTTTAAACCAATATAACTATCACCTACATTGCCTGTTAAATAAATGTCATCTCCAATTTTTGCTTTATTTCTATAAACAATTTTATTTGAATATCCTAAAGATATAACTGTAAAACTTAAATTTTTTGAGGATGTAGTATCACCGCCTGATAATTTTATATTAAATCTATTTTGTTCGTTGGATAAAGATTTGTTAATCAATGACATATTTTTTTTTGTAAAATGTTTTTTGTTACCTGAGCCAGCTAAAAAGAAATAATTTGGTTTTACCCCTTTAGCATAAATATCTGATATAGATGATCTTATTATTTTTCTTATGACAAGATCTGGTTTCTTAAAATTTAAAAAGTGTATACCCTCATTATAAGTATCAACAGAAACAACTAAATTCTTAGTTTTATCAAAAAAAACATCATCATTTAAATTAAGTGAAGATGGATTATTTTTAGATAATTTTTTTAAATACCTATTTATTAAGAATTCTTCATTCATCAGTTTCTTAATTTCTTTGAAATTTTATCAAGCAAAGCATTCAAATATTTTGTTTGCGATAAATCTATGAAGAAATTAGAGGCATTAAGGTATTCTTTAATAATTATTTTTGAAGATATTTTTGGTTTATACATTAATTCAAAAATTGCACTTTTAATTATAACTTGAAAAACTTTATCTAGGTTTGATATTTTTAAATCTTCATTTAAATGATTTGTAATTTCTTCGTGAATTACATCATCTCTTTCAATTGTCCCATTGACCACATCTTTAATAAATTTTTTGAAACGATGTTTTGGAAAATTTAATTCTACTTCATTGTTATAATATTTGCTGTAAAGCTTCTGTATTATAATAACTCTTGGATTATTTTTTTTACTAAAAATAAGCGACATTCTATAAGGATAATATTGTTTTTACTGCGTTGGCTGCCTCTCTACCCTTTTTGCTACGTGCTATAGCTTGTTTTTTATTTAAACAAGTAATTATTCCATTACCAACAGGTTTTTTTGACTCAACAGATATATTCATAATTGCATCAGTGGTTGATTTAGAAATAAAATCAAAATGGGGGGTTTGACCTTTAATTACACATCCAAGTGCAACAAAACCATCATATTTTTTCAAATTTTTGGAAATAACTACAGGTATCTCAAATACACCCGGAACAGAGATTATATTTATCTTTGCAAAATTCTTTAATTCATTCTTAGCACTTTTGAGAAGAGCTATTGAAATATCTTTATAGTAATTTGCTTGTATGATTAATACTTTATTTTTCATTTTATTATTTCTTGTTTAATAATCTTGATACCATAACCATCCAACCCAACAACCTTTTTAAGAGTTCTAGTAACTAATATCATTTTCTTTATTTTTAAAGATTTAATTATTTGAGCTCCTATACCATAACTTTTTATTAATTGATCCTTTCCCTTGGTTTTAGTCTTTTTATCTTTAAAATCTTTAAGTGTTTGAGTTACAGATTTTAAATTTGGATCTCTTATAAAAATCATAACACAATTGCTGTATTTTTTAAAATATTTTAAAGTTTTTTCAAATGAGTTAGGAAGTTTTTGATTAATTAAATAATTTTGAACTACATTAGATGAAATAACTCTGACTCTTGGTGATTTACTTTTATTAATTTTACCCTTAACTAAAGCAAAATGTTCAGAACCATCAATTGAGTTCTCAAAAACATAAATTTTGAATTTTTGATTATTTAAATTAATTGTAGATGTTTTTTTTAATTTAATAAGATTTTCTTTTCTTAATCTGTATGAAATTAAGTCTTCAATTTTTGCAATATGAAGTTTATGTTTACTTGCAAATTTTAATAAGTCATCACCTTTTGCCATCGAACCATCTTCATTCATAATTTCGCATATTACAGCAGCTGGAATTTTGTTACCAAGTCTAGCTATATCGACAGATGCTTCAGTGTGACCTGCTCTAACAAGAACTCCTCCTTCTCGAGAAATAATTGGAAATACGTGACCAGGAGAAACTATTTCATTTTTTAATACATTTTTTTTTGTAGCAACTTTTATTGTTCGTGATCGGTCTTTAGCTGAAATACCAGTAGTTATACCCTTCTTGGCCTCTATTGAAATGGTAAAGGCTGTTTGATTTCTCGATTGATTAACAGGAGCCATAAATGTTAAGCCTAGTTTATTTGCTTGGTTTTTATTTAGTGTTAAGCAAATTAAACCTCTACCGTTTTTTGCCATAAAATTAATTTTTTTAGAATTAACATCACTGGCATTAAATACTAAATCCCCTTCATTTTCTCGATTTTCATCGTCAACAAGAATATACATTCCCCCTCTTTTTGAGATAGAAATAATCTTTTCTATAGGGCTAAATTTATTTTTTATCATTAATAAATTTTTTTACATATTTAGATAAAATATCTATTTCTATATTAACTAAATCATTTTTTTTAATGTTTGCTAAATTTGTGAGTTTTAATGTATGTGGAATAACCCAAATTTCAAATTTATTCTTCTTAATCTTGGCTATAGTTAAAGATACACCATTTATCAAGATTGATGCTTTCTCAACTAAATATTTATAGAATTTTTTATTAATACTAAATTCGTAAATTGTAGATTTATCTACATTTGTTAAATTTGTAACTTTGCTTACTGTATCAACGTGACCTTGACAAATATGACCTGAAATATTTTGTCCATACTTTAAAGGTAGTTCTAAATTAACATAATCACCAACATTAGATTTCTTAAATTTTGATTTTCTAATAGTTTCATTTGATAAATAAAATTCAGATATACCTTTTTTATATGATATTAATGTTAGACAGACACCATCACAGGAAATAGATATTCCTAATTGCTTATTAGTTAATTTTAATTTTGACTTGATAAAGACATTTATTCCTTTAGCTCTTTTGGTAATATTTGTAATTTTACCTTTATTAAAAATTATTCCATTAAACATTTACTGATACCTAAAAAGTTTTTCTTTATCTAAAAAAGTATTAATTTGAGATCTTTTTTTAAATTTTTTAGACAATAAATCAATAAAAGAATTCACAGAAACTGAATTTTTTAAATTAATTTTATTATCAGCTTTGAATAAATAAAAATCATTTATTAAATTATTGTTTAAAAAAGATTTTAAAAGATTTGGACCCGTCTCAAGTAATAAATTTGCATAACCTAATGCGTATATTTTTTTAAAATTGTATTTAAATCAAAACAATTATTTTCTATTTTCATAAAAATAAGTTTTGCATTTTTATTCTTAAATTTATTAATAATATTTTTATCTTTATTATTATGAAAAATATAAGTTTTATTTGAGCTAGGTTTTAATACTTTAGAATTTATTTTAGTCTTTAAATCTTTATCGATGATAAATTTTACTGGTGAAAACTTTTCTAAACCTTGAATTCTACAATTTAAATTAGGATTGTCAGAGTTAATAGTTTTATAAGATGTTAAAATTGCTTGATTTCTATATCTTAATAAATGAGACACTTTATGAGAATGTTCATTTGTAATTTTTTTTTTAAATAAATAAATTTTATTATTCTTGGAAACAGCTAATTTTCCAGTAACGTATGGAATATCATTAAATTTTGAAAATTTATAATCTTTATAAAATTGATTTGCCTCATTTTTAATTAAACCAATTTTAGCCATAATATTATTTTTTTTTAAAACACCTTTTGTTTTTTTTGCTGTTCGTTTATCAAAATCTTCAATGGAATAATTAACTAATTTAATCTTTTTTTTTATAATAATGTTTGTACAAGGTGGTGTTTTTCCATAATGAATACAGGGTTCTAATGTTACATACATATTTGAATTTTTGAAATTTATTTTATTATTTTTTAAGGCAGCTACTTCAGCATGAGGTCTGCCATTAATATCTGTCTTTCCGTAAGAAATGATTTCATCTTTATGGGTTACTACACATCCAACCGATGGATTTAATCCTGTTAACCCTTTATTTTGATTGGCAAGTTCTAGTGCCAATCTCATGAATACTTTATTTTTTTCTGATGATTTATCTTTTCTTAAAGACATCGATTTTATCAACAAATTGAACGAAGTCTTTTTCTTCTCTAAAATTTCTATATACTGATGCAAATCTTACGTAAGCAACTGGGTCCAATTCTTTTAATCCGTCCATTACCATTGTGCCTATTGTGTTCGAAGAAATTTCACTTTGACCAAATTCTTCTAATGATCGAGAAATTTTAGAAATAAATTTTTCTACTGTTTCAGTATCAAGAGGTCTTTTTTTTAGAGCTACATAAATGGATTTAGACAATTTATCTCTATCAAATGGAGATTTTCTTCCATTTTTTTTTACAATTGTTAGCTCACGAAATTGAACTCTTTCAAATGTAGTAAATCTTTGACCACAGCTACAAAGCCTCCTTCTTCTTATAGCTGTTCCATCTTCAGTAGGTCTAGAATCTACAACTGAAGTTTCACCTTTTTTATCACAGGGACAAATCATAATTCATTATCCCAAATTTTTATAAATTGGGAAATTTGAACATAAATCAACAACTTCTTTTCTTACTTCGTCTTCTATTTTAGTATTATCATCAGGGTTGGATGACAAACCTTTAATTACTTTAGTAATTAACTCACCAACTATTTTAAATTCATTTAAACCAAATCCTCGAGTAGTTGCTGCCTGAGAACCTAGTCTTATACCTGACGTTACCATTGGACTTTCTGTATCAAATGGAATTCCATTTTTATTACACGTTATATTAGCACGTGATAAACTTTCAGCTGCAGCATTACCTTTAACACCAAAAGGTCTTAAATCTACCAACATTAAATGAGTATCAGTTCCTCCAGAATAAATCTTAAATCCATTTGTTTTTAATGTTTCTGCAAGTATTTTTGCATTAGCTAAAACATTAGATATATATTCTTTGAAAGAAGGTTCTAATGCCTCTTTAAATCCAACTGCTTTTGCTGCTATTATATGCATCAGAGGGCCACCCTGATAACCAGGAAATACAGCTGTATTAATTTTTTTATAAATATCTTCGTGATTTGTTAAAATAATTCCACCTCTGGCGCTTCTAAAAACTTTATGAGTTGTAGATGTAACAACATGAGCATGATCAACAGGATTTGGATAGCCTTTACCAGCAACAAGACCTGAAAAGTGAGCCATATCTACCATAAAGAATGCTCCAACCTTATCAGCAATTTCTCTAAATCTTTTAAAATCAATCACCCTAGAATATGCACTACCTCCAGCAATTATAAGTTTAGGTTTATTTTCAATTGCTAATCTTTCAACTTCGTCATAATCGATTAATTCAGATGTTTTGTCCACATCGTAACTTATTGCATTAAACCATTTGCCTGACATTGCAATTTTAAGACCATGAGTAATATGGCCTCCAGAATTTAAACTCATTCCCATAAATGTGTCACCTGGCTTTAATAAGGCTAAAAAAACCGCTCCATTAGCCTGAGCACCAGAATGAGGTTGAGAATTAGCAAATTTACAATTAAAGAGTTTTTTTAACCTATCGTTAGCAAGTGACTCGGCAACATCAACATGTTCACAACCGTTATAATATCTTTTACCTGGGTAACCTTCTGCATACTTATTTGTTAGTACAGAACCTTGTGCTTCTAAAACAGCTTGTGAAACGATGTTTTCAGATGCGATTAATTCAATATGGTTTTGTTGTCTGATTAATTCTTTATTTACTGCATCAAATATTTCTGGATCAGCTTCAGACAATTTTTTTTCAAAAAAGTTTTCATATTGCGTATTTAAATATTTTTTTTCACTAGACATTTATTTACCTATATTTTTTTAATTCTTTTTATATGTCTACCGCCTTCAAACTCAGTTTTTATAAAGCTTTCAACACATTTTAAGGCAACTGTTTTTTTAATAAGCCTTTCTCCTAATGTTATAACATTTGCATCATTATGCAATCGCGATAATTTGGCATTTTTTACTGAATAGCATAAAGCTGCGCGTATTCCCTTATTTTTGTTTGCAGCAATAGACATTCCTACTCCTGAACCACAAACAAGTATTCCTACATGATTCTTATTTTTTGCCACTTGTTTACAAAGTTTATGAGCAAAATCAGGGTAATCAACTGACTTCTTATTTTGTTTTGGTCCCAGATCTTTTATTGGATAATTTTTATTGAAATATTTTAAAATATTCTTTTTTAAATTAAAACCACCATGATCTGAAGCAATAAAAATTTTTTTCAATTTAATTAAATTTGTAATTTAAAACACAAGCAACAAGGTGAACTCTATTTTCTTCACCCCCATTAAATGCATTGTGATATTTAGTATTATTAGTAATCCAAACAGAGCCATCTGCTGGCATATGTTTTGCAACATTATCAACAACCATTATTGCTCCAGGATTTGTGTATATAGGTATATGAAGCCTTGGCTCCGGATCTCTATGCCAACTCAATGTTGATCTTGGCTCTTTAAGAAGAAGTCTCATTCTACCTAATTTATACTTTTTTGTTAATTGGTCATAAACTTCTTTGAAATAAGTATTTTTAAAGTCATCAACAAATTCTGTATATTTATGTTCATCAATTTTACTTTCCCTCTGTACCTCAACACCTGTACTATCTGGTTTAGTCCAATAAATGCCTCTTACATTATTTCCTTTAACAGAGTCTGGATCACCTGGAATTTGATTTAGGGGTATACCGGCGAAGTGAGGTATTCCAAGACTTGTATCAAAACCTTTTATTTTTAATACTTCATCACAAGCTTGTTTTAATTTTATGATATCAAATTTTACATCTTGTTTTTGGAAATCATTGAATAATTGTGACATCGGTGCTCTACTATCTTATAGACTATTATATTAAATATTACTATTGTCGCATCAAAAAAATTAATTGATAATGATTATCACAGGTAACTATCCTAATTTAAGATTGAGAAGATCAAGAAAATTCAGTTGGTCTAGAAGATTAGTTCAAGATAATGATCTATCTTACAATGATTTTATTTTACCTATCTTTCTTACTGAAGGAAAAGCAAAAAAAGTTCCAATTAATTCAATGCCAAATGTTTTTAGGTATTCTATTGATAAATTAAAAAGAGTAGTTGATAAAGCACTAAAATTGGGAATACCCATGGTAGCTTTATTCCCTTATACAAATCCAAGAAAAAGAGATGAATATGGAAATGAAGCATTAAATGAAAATAATTTAGTTTGCCAAGCAATAAAGTTCATCAAAAAAAATTATAAGAACGAAATTGGAATAATGTGTGATGTTGCATTAGATCCATATACATCACATGGTCATGATGGAATAATTAAAAAAAATGAAATTTTAAATGATGAAACATTAGAAATCTTGATTAAACAATCAATATTGCAGGCAAAAATGGGATGCGATGTGATTGCACCATCAGATATGATGGATGGTAGAGTTTTAAAAATTCGTAAAGCTTTAGATAAAAATAATCTTAAAGATGTTCAAATTTTATCATATGCTGTTAAGTATGCATCAAGTTTTTATGGCCCATTCAGAAATGCTGTTGGATCAAGAAGTGTCTTAAAAGGAGACAAAAAAACTTATCAAATGGATTTTAAAAATAATTATGAGTCATTAAGAGAAGTTGCATTAGATATAAAAGAAGGCGCAGACATGATTATAGTAAAACCAGGAATGCCTTATCTTGATATAATAAGAGAAGTTAAGAATAATTTTAAAATTCCAATTATTGCATACCAAGTATCAGGAGAATATAGTCTCATACAAAATGCAATTTCAAAAAATATATTAGATAAAAAATCGATATATGAAAGTCTAGTTTCCTTTAAAAGAGCTGGAGCAAGTGCAATTATAACCTATTTTGCTGATCAAATAAAACTAGATTAATTTTAAAGAATTTTGAAAATTAAGTCTTGTTTTAGGAAAATTAAGATTATTCGGTTTGACTATTGTTTTATCTAAAAAGTCTCCAACAATTTGTAAAGCATCAAAAGTATCTTCAAAACTTATATCTGCTTCATTTTTATTTACTAAAAAATTTGGTATAATTTTATCAGAATTTTTTAGTTTATAATTAATTTTATTGCCTTCAGAAACTTCTTCTACATAATCATTAAAGTCTATGTCATATCCAATTAATTTATAAAAATTTAACTCCCAATTTACAAACCTTGAAAGCCACTCTTCATCTTTTAATATCTCAAAATAATTATCAATTAAATAATAAATCTCTCTATTTTTTTCGTTCTCTACTGTTAAAATTTTAATCAAATTCATTGTATAAATTATACAAAGGAGTTTTTGCTTATCTTCTAAAAAGTAAGGAGTTTTAAATTCATCAATTTCAACTTTTAGAGAACCAATTTTTGATTGAGATTTTGAATTGTAATTTATATACAATTTATTTCCCTCAAATAGGTAGTTTTTTATTTTTTTTGAAGTTCCTCCAAAAATAATTCCTGAAATTTTTCCATGATTTTCAGTATAAAATTCAGATATTACAGAATTTTCATTATATTTATTTTTTGAAAGTAAATAACCTTTATCTTGCCAATTCATTACATTTTAATAATTTCTAAAAGTTTCTTAGCTGCAGCTTGTTCTGCATTTTTTTTTGAACTACCATCAGCGATAACTGTTTTGCTATCTTTAATTTTTACACTAATTTTAAAATTTGGTTTATGTCTAGGTCCTGTATTAGAAATAAGTTTATATATTGGCAATGCTTTAAATTTCTTTAATGAATATTCTTGTAATCTTGTTTTGGAGTCGATTACAGTAATATCTGATAAATTTAAATAATTTTTCCAATAATTTAATATAAATTTTGACGAAACCTCAAAACCTTTATCTATATAAATTGCTCCTATCAAAGACTCGCAACAATCAGATATAATTTTTTTTTCTATATTGACTTTTTTTTTCTTTTCTGTGTTTCCTGTTAAAATATAATTATCCAATTCTAATTCCTTGCCAATTTCAAAACACTTATTTTTATTAACTAAATTTGCAAGTTTTTTGTCAATCATACCTACTTTTTCATTTGGATATAACTCTAAAAGTTTCTTTGATATAACAAACCCTAAAACTCTATCACCTAAAAATTCTAGTTTTTCATAATTATTTTTTGTATCAAAACTTTTGTGTGTTAAGGCTTGTATCAATAGTTTATCATCTTTAAAGCTAATACCTATTTTCTTTTGTAGTTTGTTTAACTTCATTTATTTAAATTATTTTATTAAAAAATCTTTCAAATCGAACTATTTCATTCCATTTGAAAATATTAAAGATACTTCCTTTCCTTGGATTAGATGAAAAAAATAAAAATTGTGCTTTTCCAACTAAATTATTTTGATTAACATAACCAACTTCAGATAGAAATCTGCTGTCTTTAGAACAATCTCTATTGTCACCTAAGAAAAAAAAGTGATTTTCAGGAACAATGTATTTATCTGAATTAGAAAAAGTTATATCGGTTCTATATGCAGCTAAATAACTTTTTCCATTTGGAAGCTTTTCTTCGAATATATTGACATCAATTTGGGTTGATCCACAATATAACTTATCATTTTTACTTTTAATTGTTTTTAATACTTGATTAGAATTTATATATAAATCACCATCAATAAATTGTATTGTATCACCTGGTAAACCAATCAATCTTTTAATATAATCTGTACGATTATCAGCAGGTGTTTTAAAAACTATAACGTCTCCTCTTTTAGGGTTTTTATTTAATATACGTCCTTTAAAAATAGGAGGACTAAAAGGAAATGAATGTTTACTATATCCGTAAGAAAATTTTGTAACAAATAATCTGTCACCCACAAGCAAGTTAGTTTCCATTGATGATGATGGTATATAAAATGGCTGGATTAATATTGATCTTATAAATACTGCGATTATTAATGCATAAAGTAATGTTTTAGTATTATCAATTATGAAATTTTTCATTTTTTTCTATTCAAAATAACAAATGCAATTGAGTGGTTTTTTTCATCTGAAAGTGAAAGATGTATATCGTAATTCTTTAATTTAAATTTTTTTTTTAATATATCTTGTATTTTCTGTGAAATTTTAATTTTAGGTGACCCTTTCTTATTATTGTATATTTCAATATCATTAAAATTAATATTATCTCTAAAGCCTGTGCCTATTGATTTAACAAAAGCTTCTTTAGCAGCAAATCTTTTTGCAAAGTAATTGGTTTTGTTTCTGTATTTTTTTGATTGTTTAATTTCATTCAATGTAAAGAGTCTTTTTTTAAAACCTTTAATTTTAAGGGATTTTTCTATTCTTTTATTATCAATAATATCAACGCCGTTACCAATTATCATTAGTTTAATATTTTTCTAAAATTAGTGATTACTTTTTTTATACCAAACATGATGGCCTCTCCAATTATAAAATGTCCAATATTAAATTCCTCTATAGATTTAATCTTTCTTAAAATTTTAGTTGATTTATAATCTAGGCCATGACCTGCATGAACTTCCATTCCTAGTTTTTTTGCTAACGTGGCGCAATTTTTTATTTTTTTAAACTCGACTAAATAATTTTTATTATTTTTAACTTTTAAAGCAAATTTTCCTGTATGAAGTTCCACACATTTTGCATTTAATTCTTTTGATGCAAAAACATCTTTAATATTTGGATTGATGAAAAGACTTGTTCTAATTTTTTTTGAATTTAATTTACTAATTACTTTTTTAATTATTTTTTTATTTTTTGTGATATTTAAACCTCCTTCGGTGGTTATTTCATTCCTTTTTTCTGGAACTATACAAACAAAATTGGGTTTATATTTTAATGCAATTTTAAGCATTTCATTGTTAGCAGCCATTTCTAAATTTATTGGTACTCTTTTAATTTTTGAAAATATAGCTACGTCTTCATCTCGAATATGTCTACGATCTTCTCTTAAATGAATAGTAATAGAATTTGCACCGAAATTCATAACTTGTCTTGCATATGAAATAGGATCAGGATGCCCCTCTCCTCTGGCGTTTCTTAATGTTGCAATATGGTCTACGTTAACACCTAGTCTAGATTTCATTTTAAATATCTACTTCCAGGTTTAGTAATTGGAATTTTTTTTAACTCAATTGGTAAATCGTTTCTTTTATAAGTTGGTATTTCTAATTTAATTTGCGAAACAATATTTTTATCTTTAATTTTTAAACTAGGTTTACTAGATCTATTAATCAAACACGCATATCCAACTACTTTTGATTTATATTTTTTTACAAGTCGAGCACATTCTAAACTTGACTTACCTGTAGTAATTACGTCTTCTACTATCAAAACTTTAGAATTTTTTTTAATTGAAAAACCTCTTCTTAAAATAAATTTCCCATTAACTCTCTCACAAAATATTGTCTCCTTATTCAACAAATTTCCAACAATATAACCTATTACAATACCCCCCATAGCTGGTGACAAAATTATATCGATTTTTTTGAATTTTTTTTTTATTTTAGTACTTAAGGATTTACAAAATTCTTCTGATTTTTTTGGATAACTTAATAATTTAGCACACTGAACATACTGGGGTGAATGTAAACCTGAAGATAAAACAAAATGTCCTTCTAAAAGTGCCTTAGTTTTTTTTAAAACCGCTAAAGAATCTTTTAAAGAAAGCATATTTTTTGTTTTTATGTCTAATTATTTTGAAATTATATTCTTTCTGTTTTAGCTCACTAATAAGTTTTGTAAAGTTTTTCAAATCTTGAATAATTAGGTTGAATCTAAAATTAATGGTTCTTTTAGTCTTTTCCACCATTTCAACACTTGAAATATTTACATTATTCGTTCCAATCATTGTTGTAACGTCTCCTAATATTCCAGGTCTGTCAGGTAAAGACATCCAAAGTGTAGTGTTATATTTTTTTTCAGTAGGCTTGCTGTCTTCTTTGTATTGCCAGTATCTTCTTATAGCAGCTCTAGCTTTACCAGTTTTAGCACTTGTTATCCAATGCAAAGAAGGTGAATCTTTTTTTGATGTTAATATTTTAACTACATCTCCATTTCGCAATATTGATTGTAAAGGACTTTCCTTTCCATTTATTTCACATCCAATTGCAGTATCACCTACTTTAGTGTGAACAGCATAAGCAAAGTCAATTGGACTTGCTTCTTTGGGTAATTTTATAACTGAGCCTTTTGGTGTAAAACAAAAAACATTTTCTTGAAACATTTGCAGTTTTGTATACTCAAAGTAATGTTCAGGATTTTCATTTTTATCAATAATTTCTACTAGATCTGCTAACCAATCATATTCCTTCCAAGTTAAAGAGTTAAACTTTTCTGACGATTTATATTTCCAATGAGAAGCTATACCTCTTTGCGCAAATTCATGCATTTGTTGTGTTCTTAGTTGTATTTCAATAGGTCTTTTATTTGGACCGATCACTGCTGTATGGAGAGATTTATAATTATTTATTTTTGGAGATGAAATGTAATCTTTAAATCTACCAGGTATGCAATTCCATTTATTATGAATTACGCCTAAGGTTTTGTAACAATTTTCAACATTATCTAAAATTATTCTAAAACCAATTATGTCTGTAATTTGTTCTAGTGAGGTTCTTTTTTTTTGTATTTTTCTCCAAATAGAAAAAGGTGTTTTTTCTCTAGAATAAATTTTAAAATCAACATTATTTTCATTTAATAGATTTTCAAATTCACTAAGAACTGAGTTATAATTAATCAAATTATTATCTTTTATTGTGTCTAATCTATCTTTGATCATTTTTCTTGCTTCAGGATTTAAAATATCGAAAGAAAGATCTTCAAGTTCATCTCTTATTCTATTCATTCCCATTCTATCAGCTAGAGGAGCATAAATTTCCATAGTTTCTTTTGCAATTCTTTTTCTTTTTTCCTCTTTATCAATAGCCTTCAAAGTTCTCATATTATGCAAACGATCTGCAAGTTTCACAAGAAGGACTCTAATATCTTTAGAAGTTGCCAGGATGAGTTTTCTAAAATTTTCAGCTTTTGAATTAGAAATAGCTTGGTTTTCAAAAACTGAAATTTTTGTAACTCCATCAACTAAATCAGCAACTTCTTTTCCAAATTGTTCTTCTATAGTTTTATAAGTTGCATAAGTATCTTCTATAGTATCGTGAAGTAAACCAGTTGCTATCGTTGCACTATCCAACTTAAGTTCAGTTAAAATATTTGCAACAGCAACAGGATGAATGACGTAGGGATCTCCTGATTGTCGTTTTTGATCTTTATGAACTTTCACTGCAAAATCATATGCTTTGCTTAGAGTTTCTGGGTTAAGAAACTTATTGTATGATTTAACCTTATTTATTAATTCGTCAGAATTTAGCATCAATTTATTATATCACTTATTTAGATAACTTTAATACTTCTTAAATTATTTTTTTTTAAAGAAGTTAAGAGTTTTACTATATTTTTTTTTAATTTTGGATGAGACCAATTTTTGCATATTTCAAAGAGTGGCATAAGTACAAAGTTTCTATTATGCATTCTTGGATGCGGGATCTCTAAATTGATAAATTTTTTATTTGATTTAGTAATCTTTCCATTAAAATCTAATATATCAATATCACAATTTCTTGGATGATTTTTAGGTGCTATTTTTCTCCCTAATTTTTTTTCTATAGACTTAATTATTTCAAACAGCTCAAATTGATTTAATTTTGTTTTTATTAGCATTACAGCATTAATAAATTTTGGAAAACTAGGATCTGGCCATGACTCAGTCTCATAATAACTAGATATTTTGATAATTTTAATATCATGAGTTTCCAATAAATATTTAGATTTTTCTAAAAAATGTATTCTATTTCCTAAATTAGAACCTATTGATAGATATACATTTTTAACTTGAGCGTCTGAAATATCTCGCTTTTTCACGGTTCCAATCTTTAGTTTTTTTGGTTTGTCGCTTATCGTATTGTTTTTTGCCCTTTGCAACTGCTATTTCAACTTTAGCTTTACCTTTTTTAAAATACATTTTAGTTGGAACTAAAGTTAGACCATCCTCGTTCATTTTACCAATTAGTTTGTTAATTTCTCTTTTGTTAAATAACAATTTTCTTTCTGAGTAAGGATTGTGATTTGAATAACTGGCTTGTTTATATATGGGTATATGTGAATTAATTAAAAAAATTTCTCCTTCTTTTTCTACTGCGTATGACTCTGCAATATTTATTTTTCCATCTCTTACAGATTTTATTTCAGAACCTTTTAGTACAATTCCTGCTTCTAAGATTTCCTTAAAGAAAAAATTAAAAGATGCTTTTCGATTTATTGTAATGATCTTGATGCCAGATGTAGATTTATCACTCATCAATAAGTTTTGCTACTTTCAATGCTTTCTCGACTTCCTTTTTTGTATTTTCAGTTATTTTTACCAAAGGTAATCTTACAGAATCATCGCATAGACCAAGTAATTTAGCAGCATACTTAACTGGTGAAGGATTGCTTTCTATAAATAAATTTTTATGCAACGGTTGCAACATATCATCAAGTTCTTGAGCCTTTTTTAAATCATCCTCATTTGAAGACTTTGATAATTTTTGAAATTCAGAACATAATTTAGGAGCTACGTTTGCAGTAACACTAATTGTTCCAACTCCTCCTCGTTTATTAAATTCAAAAGCATTATCATCGTTTCCAGTAAGTTGAATGAAATCATTGCCCATTTTTTCTTTTTGTTGATCAACACGACTTAGATCGCCAGTTGCATCTTTAACTCCAACTATATTTTTTAGTTCATATAATCTAGCCATTGTTTCAACGCTCATATCAATGACTGAACGGCTCGGTATATTGTAAATAATAATTGGAATTCCACAGTTATCGTTTATTGATTTATAATGTTGATATAATCCTTCTTGAGTAGGTTTATTATAATATGGTGTAACAACTAAAGCACCATCCGCACCAGCTTTTTCAGCATGTTTAGTTAATGACACGGCTTCTTCTGTAGAATTAGATCCTGTTCCGGCTATTATAGGAAGTTTACCAGTAGCTTCTTTTATACATAATTCAATTGTTCTCTCATGTTCATCATGTGTTAGTGTTGGTGACTCACCTGTTGTTCCAACTGGTACTAACCCATTTGTTCCATTTTCCAAATGATGATTTATTATTTTTATGTAACTTTCTTCGTCAAGCTTGTTGTCTTTAAACGGTGTAATTAAAGCTACATTTGATCCTTTAAACATAATTATTTATAACATAAGTTGTTTGATTTAATAAAATGTATTTAAAATTATTCACAACAATTATCCTTTTTTTCATATCGTTTCAATCCGCTTTTTCAAATGAAAATATACTTCCTATTAAAAAACCAGATTTAAATGAAAAAAATACAACAAAAAAAATAGCCGAAATCATTCCTCTACCAAAACCATCTGAAAAAGAAGATGAAATTCAAAAGGAAATAAAAATTACTACCACGGAGATATTTAAGAAAATTGATGATGTAATAATTCCAAAAAATAAGCCTCTAATAGTTAAAGAAAAATTAAGAAAGATTAAAAAACAAAAATTTTATAGCGATAGAGATTTGAAATATGCAAAACAAGCTATTTCATTTATGGAGAAAAGTAATTGGAAGGATGCAAAAAAAGCCGCAAGTAAAGCAAGAGCAAAATCTATTTATGATTTTATTCAATGGAGACATCTACTTACAACCGGTAACAGGGCTACGTTTACAGAATATAAACAGTTTATCGAAAGAGTAAAAGATTATCCAAGGATAGATAGAGTTCGTTACTTAGGAGAGCATAAAATAAATTCTAAAAATCATACTAAAAATGAAATTATACAGTGGTTCGATAAACACCCTCCTTTAAGCGGATTTGGAAAAATGATGCTAGGCGACGCTTTGTTATCAAAAAATAAAGAGACAGCTATAAATTTAATAAAAGAAGGATTTATTACAGCTGATTTAAGTAAAAATGATCTTATTTTTTTTAGAAAGAAATTTAAAAAATATTTGAACAGTAGTGATTATATTAAAAGAGCTGATTATTTAGCTTGGGAGAATAAATATTGGGACCTTAAAAGAATGTTAAGATATCTACCTAAAGATTATCAACTTTTATATACAGCAAGACAACTGTTAATGAGCAGATCTTATGGTGTTGATAGCGCTATATCGAATGTGCCTGCAAGTTTAAAAAAGGATGCGGGTTTAAATTATGATAGACTCAAATGGAGAAGGAAAAGAGGAAGAGTTGATAGTTCTTTAGAAATTTTACTAAGTATCAAAAATAATAAAGACTATATGGTTCGCCCAGATAAATGGTGGATTGAAAGATCAATAATTGCGAGATCACTTATTTATAAGAAAAGATATGAGCAAGCTTATAAAATTACAAGTAAACATGGTCTATCAGAGGGTGCCGAATTAGCTGAAGCTGAATGGATGAGTGGATGGATTGCATTAAGTTTCTTGAAAGACCCAATTTTAGCAAAAAGTCATTTTACTAAATTTTATAATAATGTTGGATATCCAATTAGTTTATCAAGAGGTGCTTATTGGCTTGGAAAAGCAAATTTGGCACTAAATAATAAGGAAGAAGCAGATAAGTGGTTTAAAGAAGGTTCAAAATATCTAACAACCTATTATGGTCAATTATCTCATATGAAAATATATCCAAATAAAACTTTTGAACTTAAAGAAAGTACTCAAGTTGATAAAAATTATGCTGAAAGTTTTTACAAAAATAAATTGGTGGCAATAGTACATTTATTAGATGAAGTAAAAAAAGATAAATACACAAAACATATTTTAAGATTTCTAGCAAATGATAATGTTTCCGCAGGGAGTGAGGTATTAGCAGCAAAACTAGCAACTGACATCTCTAGATTTGATTTTGCTATTCAGGTTTCTAAAATAGCATCTTATCAAAAAAGGTTTCATAACAAATATAATTATCCGGTAATAAGCACTCCGAATAAAGTTGGATCAAGAAAAATCCCAGAACAAGCTTTAATATTATCTATTATAAGACAAGAAAGTGAGTTTGATATATCTGCAAGAAGTAGAGTTGGAGCACAAGGCTTAATGCAGTTGATGCCTTACACTGCTAAGACAGTTGCTAAGCAGGCAAAAGTTTCTTATTCAAAATCTCGTTTAACAACAAGTCCTGAGTATAATATAAATTTAGGATCTTTTTATATTGCAGGTTTAATTCTTGATTATGATGGATCCTACCCTTTCGCTGTAGCAGCATATAATGCAGGACCAAAAAGAGTGAAGTATTGGAAAAAAATAAATAAAGATCCTCAAAAGAAACAAATCGACTATGTTGATTGGGTAGAACTTATTAAGTTTAAAGAGACCAGAAACTATGTCCAGAGGGTTATGGAGAATTACAATGTTTATAGATACATTTTGTCTCAAAAACCAATATTTTTAAAAGATTTTTTTAGAAATAATCCACTCTATTAGTGGCGGAAGGAGAGGGATTCGAACCCTCGGTACACCTTTTCAAGCGTACGGCGGTTTAGCAAACCGCTGGTTTAAACCAGCTCACCCATCCTTCCACGATAATATGTGTAACTTGAAATCATTGAATATTCAATCATATTCAAGTAATTTCTCCAAAATATGAAAAACAAATATTCAGTATTCTCTCTAATAAAAAATGCTTTATCACAGCATGAGAATTGGCAACAAGCTTGGGGAAATCCAGAGCCAAAAAAAGAATACGATGCTATTATTGTGGGTGGTGGCGGACACGGTTTAGCTACTGCTTATTATTTAGCAAAGAAACATAATTTAAAAAATATTGCAGTCTTAGAAAAAGGTTGGATTGGTGGTGGAAATACAGGGCGTAACACTACAATCATTAGATCAAATTACTTATGGGATGCTAGTGCTGGTTTATATGATCATGCGCTTAAGCTATGGGAAAATTTATCTCAAGAGCTTAACTACAATGTGATGTTCAGTCAAAGAGGTGTAATGAATTTAGCTCACAATCTTCAAGATGTAAGAGATTTAAAAAGAAGAACACATGCTAATAGACTAAACGGAATTGATGCTGTTTGGTTAAATACCGAGGAAGTTAAAAAATTTTGCCCAATAATAAATACATCATCTGATATCAGATACCCGGTTTTGGGTGGAACATTACAAAGAAGAGCAGGAACTGCAAGACATGATGCTGTTGCCTGGGGTTACGCAAGAGGGGCAAGCGAAATGGGTGTTGATATAATTCAAAACTGTGAAGTTAAAGGAATAAAAAGAAATGGTGATAGAGTTGAAGGATTAGAAACCACTAAAGGATTTATAAAAACAAATAAAATTGGAGTTGTTGCTGCAGGCCACTCAAGTGTAATTGCAAATATGGCTGGATTAAAACTACCTCTTGAAAGTAAACCATTACAAGCGTTAGTTTCAGAGCCAGTAAAACCAATTATTGATACTGTTGTAATGTCAAATGCAGTTCATGCTTATGTAAGTCAATCTGATAAAGGTGAATTAGTTATAGGTGCAGGAACAGATTCATATGTTTCATATACTCAAAGAGGGAGTCATAATATAGTTGAAGAAACTTTAAAGGCTATTTTAGAACTCTACCCTATTTTTAGTAGAATGAAGATGTTAAGACAATGGGGAGGAATTGTTGATATATGTCCAGATGCAAGCCCTATTATAAGTAAAACTAATATAAAAGGTTTATATTTTAATTGTGGTTGGGGTACTGGTGGTTTTAAAGCTACTCCAGGATCGGGTGATTTATTTGCTCACACAATCGCAAATGATGAGCCACATAAATTAAATGCAGCATTTAATTTAAATAGATTTGTAAGCGGTGATCTTGTTGATGAACATGGTGCTGCAGCTGTTGCACATTAATAATGTTTTTAATTAATTGTCCATTTTGTGGAGAGAGAGATCAAAGTGAATTTTCATCAGGTGGTGAAGCTCATATAGTCAGACCAAAACAACCAACTGAACTTAGCGATGATGAATGGGCGGAATATTTATTTATGAGAAAAAATATAAAAGGTGTTCAGTTTGAAAGATGGAATCATGTTCACGGATGCAGAAAATGGTTCAACGTCGTGAGAGACACATCGAATGATAAAATATTATCTGTTTATAAAATGGGTGAAAAACCTCCTGTTAATTATAAGTAATGCCCAATTATAGAATTCACAAAACTGAATATATTGATGAAACTAAAAGAGTTTCATTTAAATATGATGGTAAGACTTACTTTGGATATGAGGGTGATACCTTGGCATCTGCACTTTTGGCAAATGGTATTCATTTAATAGGTAGAAGTTTTAAATATCACAGACCAAGAGGTATAGTTTCTTGTGGAGCAGAAGAACCTAATGCAATTTGTCAAATTGGTAGTAAAAAAGACTTAACTGAACCAAATGTAAGAGCTACAGAGTTAGAATTGTATGAAGGATTAGAGGCAAGTTCTCAAAATTGCTGGCCTAACGTGAAATTTGATATTGGAGGTATAAATAATTTTATATCACCATTAATTCCTGCAGGTTTTTATTATAAAACATTTATGTGGCCAAAGAGTTTTTGGAAAAAAGTATATGAACCATTAATACGATTATCTGCAGGTTTAGGAAAATCACCTACAGAACCAGATCCTGATATTTATGATCACAAACATGTTCACTACGATGTATTGGTAATTGGTGGTGGGATTTCAGGTATTATTGCTGCAAAAATGGCAGCAAAAAATAATTTAAAAACTTTATTAGTTGATGACAAAAAAATACTAGGTGGTTCTACAATTTATCAAAATAATGAATCAATTAAGATTGATGATAAATTATCAAGTGAATGGTTAAAAAATGAGACTCAGGAAATTAAAAAATTAAGTAATTTAACAATTAAAACAAGAACAAGTATTGCAGCTTATCATGGATACAATTTTCTTTTAGCTAAAGAAAATTTAACAGATCATTTACCAGAGGAAAAAAAGAAAAATAAGATTAGACAACGATTATGGAAAATAAGAGCAAAAAAAGTTGTAATTGCAACTGGATCAATTGAAAGACCACTTGTATTTAATAATAATGATAGACCAGGAATATTATTATCTAATTCAATAAACAAATACTTGGATTATTATGGCGTTACCTGTGGAGAAAACATAATATTATTTACTAACAATGATAGTGCATACGAAACTTCAATTTCACTTCATAAAAAAGGTATAAAAAATTTAATTGTTGATTTAAGAAAATCTGCTAGCTCTGAACTAATCAAAGAAGCACAAAATTTAGGAATAAAGATCTACTTTAATCATGTTGTAACAAATACTTTTGGATACAGAAAAATAAATTCATTAGAAATCATGAGACTATCGGAAGATGGAAATACAACTGTAGGAAATAAAATTAGATTAAATTGTGACTGTTTAGGAATGAGTGGTGGATGGACACCAATGGTACATATGCATACACAATCTGGTGGTAAATTAAATTTTAGAGATGATGACCAAGTATTCTTACCAAAAGAAAATAGCGAAGATCAAATTTCTGTTGGTGCATGCAATGGAGATTTTGATTTAGAAAATATTATAGATAAAACAGTTAATAAAATTAATAAATTCTTAGATATAAATAATCAAGATTACCAGGATACAAAAATTATTTGCTCTAAAGAAAATGATAAAAGAAATATATGGCTTTTACCAAATAAAATACCTTTAGGTAAAACAAAATGCTTTATAGATTTTCAAAATGACTCAACTGCAAAAGATATTAAATTAGCATTAAAAGAAGGCTTTAGATCAATTGAACATGTAAAAAGATATACAACGACTGGTATGGCAACAGATCAGGGAAAGTTATCTAATATGCACGCACTTGGGATTGTAGCTGATACAGCTGGTGTAAAAATGGGTACATTAGGAACAACTACATTTAGACCTCCATTCACACCATTAACTTTTGGAACACTAGTTGGAAGAAATGTTGGAAAATTTTTTGAAGTAGTAAGAAAAACATCAATGCATGAATGGCATGTGGAAAATAATGCAGAATTTGAAAATGTTGGTCAGTGGAAAAGGCCCTGGTACTATCCAAAAAATGGAGAAAATATGCATGCTGCTGTTCAAAGAGAAAGCAAAGCCGCACGTGACAGTGCAGGTATCTTAGATGCATCAACTCTTGGAAAAATTGATATCCAAGGAACAGATGCATCAGAATTTTTAAATCGAGTCTACACAAATGCCTGGTCAAAACTTGCAATCGGAAAATGTAGATACGGACTCATGTTAAACGAGGATGGTATGGTTTATGACGACGGTGTTACTACAAGAATATCTGAAAATCATTATCTTATGACAACTACTACTGGGGGAGCCGCAAATGTATTAAGCAAACTTGAGGATTATTTACAAACAGAGTGGCCAGAGTTAGATGTTTATTTAACATCAGTGACAGATCATTATTCTACAGCAAGTATTTGTGGTCCAAATTCAAAAAAAATTCTTAACAAACTTTTTCCAAATTTAGATTTAAGTGATGAAAACTTTCCTCATATGTCATTTAAAGAAGGTAAACTTGAAAATATAAATTGTAGAATAATGAGAATAAGTTTTACGGGTGAACTAAGCTATGAAATTAACATAGAGTCGAAATATGGAAATTCATTATGGAAAATGTGTATAGAAGCTGGGAAAGAGTTTAATTTGACACCTTATGGTACTGAAACAATGCACCTACTTAGAGCTGAAAAAGGTTTCATTATTGTTGGACAAGATACAGACGGCACAATGACTCCTTCAGACTTACAGATGGATTGGATTGTAAGTAAAAAGAAATATGACTTCATTGGTAAAAGATCTTTATATAGAAGTGATACTATTAGAGAAGATAGAAAGCAATTGGTTGGATTACTAACAGATGATCCAAAAGAGATTTTGGAAGAAGGTGCTCAAATTGTATCAGATATTAAATCAAAACCTATAGATATGCTAGGACATGTAACTTCAAGCTATTTTAGTCCAAACCTTAATAAATCAATTGCCTTGGCTGTAGTTAGGAGTGGAAAATCAATGAAAGGTCAAAAGTTAATTATTCCGATGGAAAACAAAAATATTAATGTGACCGTTTCTGACACAATTTTTTTAGATAAGGAGAATAAAAGACTAAATGCTTGAAATCTCACATCCAAATATTTCAAATAATAAAAAAAACAACATCGATATTAATTTATCTGAAGAAAAAATTAAAATTAATATCAGGGGAAAAAATAAAGAATTTTTTACCAAAGTGGGTAAAATTCTATCTATTATTTTACCTTCTGAGTCAAATACCAGTTCATCAAATGAAAGCTATGATGTTTTGTGGCTAAGTCCGGATGAATGGATGATATATTTTGATGAAAATAAAAATATAAATATTTTTGATCAACTTTATAAAGATATTTCGTCTTTAAATTTTGGATCAATTACTGATATCTCTTCACAACTTATTTGCATTAATATAAAAGGAGAAAATATATTTGAATTATTATCATCTGGATCACCTTTTAATTTCGATAAATTTAAAAATAATGTTGGTTCATCAACACAAACAATAGTAAATCATATTGATGTAATTCTTCACCACAAGTCAAAGGATAATGTTAATTTATTTGTAAGAAGATCGTTTTCAGAACACCTTTATGAATGGTTAGTTGATAGCTCTAATTTTATCTAATTTATAATTCAAATAAAAATAAGTATAACCAAGATACATCAAAGAGAAAATCCAATTAAATATTACCCATAACCAAAAAAATTCAGAAAAGTCAGAATTAAAATAAATAGCAGTATAAAACACGACAAATGGAAAAATTCCATTTCTACAAATATTAGCAATTAATGCTTTTTCGGCTTTTTTTAAAGCCATAAAAAAACCATTTGATAAAAAAAATATTGGATAAGCTGGAAGAACAAAAGCTGAAATCTCTAAATATAATTTTCCAAATTCAACAACCTCTAAATCTTTTGAAAATAATTTTGTTATTATTTCTGCGCCAAAATAAATAATAAAAGATGAAATAATCATTATAATGAAGGCATATTTAATAGCTTGGAAGTATGTTTCTTTAATTCTTAAAATATTTCGTGCACCAAAATTTTGAGCAATAATTGTGATAATTGCTGTATTTATTCCCAAAATTGGTAATAAAACCACTTGTTCTATTTTGGTACCAGCCCCGTAACCAGCTGCTGCATATTCTCCTGATAATCCTGCATATTTGAATACAATAGCAGAAGCAATTGAATAACCGCAAATTGAAATTATTATTGGCATAGATTGAAAAAAAATATTTTTTAAAAAAAAAAATTTAGGAATAAAATAAGAAATAAGTATGTTTTTAAATAAATTACTTTTTAAAACTTTTATAAATATAATTAAAAAAGCAACTGTTTGAGCTATCAAAGTTGCGATTGCAATACCCTTCATGCCCAAAGCTGGTATGAAATAAAAGCCAAATATTAAGATTGGATTTAA
>CACMYV010000009.1 GCA_902617975.1 uncultured Pelagibacteraceae bacterium | reverse complement strand
CACTGCCAACAGGATTTTTTTCTTCTAAGGCTTCATAAGGATTTTGTATTGTTAATTTATGGGATATAGCTATACGTCTTTTATCTTTATCTATTTCGGTAATCACACATTCTATCATATCTCCAATTTTAAATAATTTCTTTGGAACTATATTTCTTTTAGTCCAACTCATTTCGCTGCTATGTAATAAGGTACTAAGCCCTGGTTCAAGTGAACAAAAACATCCATAGTCAGTTATTTTATCAACTTTCACTTTATATTTGCTACCAATTTCATAGTTATTTATATGTTCAAATGGATCTGGAGAAAGCTGTTTGATAGAGCAACCTATTTGTAATTTTTCTTTATCAATAGAGATTACCTTTAGGTCATGTTTTTCTCCAATATTAAATATTTCATCAGGATGATTTACCCTTGAATAAGAAATTTCTTGCAAATGAACAAGCACATCAATTTCATTGTTAACCTCAAAAAAGCAACCAAATGAGGAATATCCTTTTACAACAGCATCTTTAATAACTTGTCCAATTTGAAATTTTTCAATTATTTTAGCTTTGTCCTCTCTTTTATTTGAGGAAACTATTTGTCTACGAGAAACACAAGCGTTCCCCCTGAGTTTATCTAATTTAATAATTGCGAATTTTTGCTCCACTCCAATTAAATGATCAATATTTTTTAAAGGTTTATCACTTATCTGAGATCCAGGACAAAACATAAGTGATCCAGTTTCTGTATGTTCAACAATTACTCCACCTTTGCACTTTGATGTTATTTTGCCGGTTATGGATTCATTGTCTTCATAAGCTTTTTCAAGTTTATACCAACCTTTAATTTTTTGAGCTTTCAAAGCTGAAACAATAACTTCCCCATTCTTGTCTTCAATTTTTTCTAGAAGAACTGGAATATTTTCTCCAATATTAATTTTATCTTTAAGTCCTATCATCTTTAGCTCATTTATATCAATAATTGGTTCACTTTTAAGACCAGAGATAAAAATAAAGACAAACTTTTCTGTTACTTTTGTTATCTTTCCTTCAATTATTTTTCCTTCTTCGATTTTATTTTTTGACAATTGTGAGTTTAATAACTTTTCAAACTGCTGATTTTTCGGAGATGTTAAATCTTTATAAATTTCCATTAAGTTTTAATTTTTTATCCATTATTGCTTTTATTTTTTTAAAGCACGCTTTCTTACTTAATTTAGATGTATTAATCAAGATTGAATCTTTAGTTTTTTTTAAAGGACTATGCACTCTATTTTTATCCAAATAATCCCTATTTTTTAGACTTTTTAGCACACTTTTTACTGTAACCCTTTTTCCTAATTTTTTTAGTTCCAAATATCTTCTTTTAGCTCTTATTTTTAAATCTGCGGTTATGTAAAACTTAAACATTGCATCTTTCATTATTACAGATGTTATATCCCTACCATCTAAAACTGAACCTAAGTATTTTTTAGGAGGATTGTAAGCAAAATTCATTTGGAAATTTTTTACTAATTTTCTTACACGATTAATTTTTGCAATATGGGATGCTGCTATAGCCACTTTATCATTTAATAAAACTTTGCTACTAAGATCTCTAATTTTAATAGAATCAATTTTTTTTCTTATTTCTATATCTTTTAGTCTTTTTTTTTTTTTAATCTCTAATCTTCCAAGGTACCTATAGATTTTACCAGTATCCAAATAGAGTAATTTATATTCTTTTGCTATATATTTAGCTTGCGTACCCGCACCTGCAGCTGCAGGAGAATCTATAGCAACTGTGATTATATTTTTTCTTTTTTTCAATTTATTATTCCACCAAGTTCCTTAATTATTTTAAAAAATTTTGGAAATGAAGAATTTACAGAATTTCTGTCATATATTTTCCATTTTCCTCCTAATACAAGAGCAGCAATGCAAGCCATCATAAACACTCTGTGATCTTTTTTGAAGTTTTTGATCACATACTTCTTGTTCAAATTTAAATCTGGTTTACCATAAATTTTAATATCATTATTTTTTCGGATAACTTTTATACCTATTGCATTTAATATTTCTATTGCAATGTCTAATCTCGGACTTTCTTTATTATTTAATTCTCCTAATTCTTTAAAAGTTGAGACACCTTTAGCTTTTGCAGCGACAAGAAAAATTATTAAGAATTCGTCAATTGCGGAGCTATTTAATTCTTTATCACAATTAATTGCTTTAAGATTATTATTACTTTCAACAATAATATTTGCAATTGTCTCTCCCTTGTATCTTCTTCTATTTTTTAATAAAATTTTAGCTCCCATTTGATTTAATATTTTAATTATGCCAACCCTACTTTCATTAATATTTACATTCTTAATTCTTATCTTCGATCTTTTTGATAACAAAGTTAGAACTAAGAAAAATGAGGAAGAACTTATATCTCCAGGCACCACATAATTAAATCCTTTATAGTTAGATACTCCCCTTACCTCTAAATAATCATAAATACCTCTTGTCTTCGATTTAAGAGGTATATTTAAATATTTAAAAAATTTTTCTGTATGATTCCTTGATTTTCTAGCTTTAATAATTGTTTTACCTGGGGTTTTCATTGCCGCAAGCATGACCGCACTCTTGCATTGAGCACTTCCTAATTTTTCAATATATCTAATTGGTCTTAAAAAGTTTGTCCCCAATATTTTTACAGGCAATTTACCATTTTTTGTATATAAATTTGATCCAAACATTTTCAAAGGCTCTGTAACTCGAGAAAAATCTCTACTTGAGAGGCTTTGATCACCTTCTATAGTTATAAAATTATTACAATTTACCAAAAGGCCTAGAATTAATCGTGCCAAGGTTCCAGAATTTCCTGCATTAATTTTTATTTTTCTCTTTGATTTATATCCATTTAAACCAAAACCATAAATTTCATAAAAATTTTTACTCTTTTTATATTTAATCCCAAGTTTTTTTATTGCACGTAGTGAGTTGATTACATCTTCTGACTCTAGTAAATTATAAATTTTAGATTTACCTATTGCTTGTGATGCTAATAAAACACACCTTATAGAAATACTTTTATCTCCACTAACTTCGATTGATTTGTTGAAGCTTTTTATTTTATTTTCTATCTGAATAAAGCTGGCCATTAAATGTTAACTGATATTAAATTCATCACCAAAATATTGATTTTTTGCCTCGGTATTTCTTATTACTTCACTTGGACTTCCAGAAGCTATAATTTTCCCATTTGATAAAATGATTGCTCTGTCGACACAATTTAGCAAGTCTCTTGCTTGATGATCGCATACAACTACAGATATTTCTTCAGTCGATTGCAGATTCAATATAATTTCTTGTAACATCTTAATTGTTAATATATCTAATGCAGCAAATGGTTCATCTAACAAAAGAATTTTAGGATCATTAATCAAAGCCATTGCAATGACCAACTTTTTTTTTTGTCCACCTGACAAATGTTTGCCTTTAACATTCAAAAGAGATTCAAATTCGAATTGGGAAATTATTTTATTTATTTTTTGCTCTCTAAGTTCTTTTTCTCTAATGTGTATTTCGGCAACTAATTTTAAATTATCTATTAAAGATAGGTCATGAATTAAGCCGCCATATTGAGGCACCAATCCTAATTTAAATTTAGTAAATCTTTCATTAATTGGTATGTTTGTACAATTTACTCCATCAATTATCACTTCTCCATAGTTCGGATTTTTTAAACCAGTTATTAAATTAAATATAGTTGATTTCCCCACACCATTTGGTCCAAGCATACCCAGTATTTCTTGCTTATTTATTGTTAAATTTAAACTCTCTAAGATTTGTCTTTTGTTGTATTTTACAGAAATATTTTTCAATTCAATAATTGTTTGCTTTATAGGATAGTCACCAATTTTAAATTTTTTTATTAATGCCATTAATTTTTAATTACCTTAATTTTATCTTCAGAATTAATAATAATATCTTTTGTCTTAATATTCATTTTTACAGTTTGAGCCTTTAATTGAGAATCCTTGGTTTTAATTATTACATTTCCAGATGCAATTGCTATATTTTCAACTACACTTAAATTAAGGTTATCACAAGAAATAAATTTATCATAATAGTCTACGTTGACATTGTTATAAAATTTAGACTCCTGGTTACTATAATTATAAATTGCATTATCTGATGAAATATTGATTTTTACTTTTCCTACAGCTAAAATTTCTCCATTAACATTTTCAAGATCTAATGTATTTCCATTTTCCAAATTTGTTCTCCCATTTTTGGCAAATATTTTAAATATATCGCCATTCCTATTCGTAGTTACATACTCTATATCTTTAGTTATATTTTTTGCTTTAGTTTTGGTGTCGATTCTTCTTGTATCTTCATTTGGATCAATATTATTTGAAACTTGGTCGCTAATATTTTTTTCCACTGAAAGCTCATAATTATTGGAGGGCTTTATTTCATTAACTGCAATTTCTTGTAAATCTTCCTCAGAATTATTACCTTTTTCAAGAATAATATTGTTTACCAAATCATTTTCTGCTTTTTGGTTATTGGCTGACCCGGAAAAGAAATAAAAATAGTATATGCTACCAATAATTAAAAATATTAATAAAACTAATATTATTTGTAATAATGATTTTATATTCATTAACTAATATTTGAATGTAAAATATCGTGCATATGCAACACTCCTATTGTTTTCTTAATTTTCTTTTTTTTATGCACGCATAGAGATGTAATTTTTTTGTTATTCATAATTGATAAAGCAGACGCAGCCAAAGTATCTATATCAATGCTTAAAGGATTTTTTTTCATTACCTTTTTTATTTTTAAGTTATCAAAAGTGTTATACTTACCAGCTATTCTTTTTAAATCTCCATCGGTAATTATTCCACATGTGTCTCCTTTAAAATTTTTCACTATTAGAACACCTAATCTTTTTTTGTTAATAATTTTTATTGCTTTTTCCATCTTAAGATTTTCATTTACAAAAGGAATTTTTTTACCAGTAATCATCAAATCTCCAGCCGTTTTAAGTTTAATTGATAAAGTCCCACTGGGGTGTATTTTCTTGAAATCAATTTTAGTAAATTTTTTGTATTTCATACATGCTATTGCAATAGCATCTCCCAATGCTAGTTGAGCTGTAGTTGATGATGTAGGAATGATATTTTCAGGGCCAGCTTCTTTATATGTTGGTAGTAATACTGGAATATCTGAATTCTTAAACAATATTGAGTCTTTTTTAGAAGTAATTCCCACTAGCTTTATGTTTTTATTCCTAGAGGTGTATTGAATAATATTTTTTAATTCTTCACTTTGACCACTATTACTAATTAGAACAACAACATCGTTAGATGTTATTTGACCCATATCACCATGACTAGCATTTGATGCATCCATGTAAAAAGAGGATGTTCCAGTTGAAGAAAGAGTTGCTGCCCATTTTCTTGCAATAATTCCACTTTTACCTACTCCAGATATTACTATTTTACCATTTTTACAACTCAGTATTGCTTCGACAACATTAGTAAAAGATTTGTTAATACTTTTTTTTAGATTTTTTAAAGCATTTATTTCAAACTGAATTACCTCTTTAGCAATTATCTCAATCTCTTTTTTCATCAGTGTGACCAAATATCATTTGTGAAAGAAGCTAAATCTAAATTAACTCTGCAATTAATAAATTGTATCACATCTTTGTATAAACTATCTCTTTTTTCTCTAATCAGTATATTATTTAAACTATTATAAACTCGATGAAGATAAATTACATCTTTTGCACAATATTGTAACTGTTTTTCGGAAAGTTCCCCACCAAAGTCAGAAGACTGAAGATTTTTATTAATATCATTACCAGTAAATTCTTTTATTAAATCTTTAAGTCCATGTTTATCACTATAACTTCTAGCAAGCTTGCTCATGATTTTTGTACAATTAATATTTTCCACTTTAATATTTAGATATTTTCTAATGAACAATAAATCTGCTCTGGCAAAATGAAAAATTTTATTAATGTTTTTATCTTGTAATATTTTTTTTAGATTTGGAGCGTCATAAGTTTTTCTGTTTAATTGAATAATATGTGCATCATTTTTTCCTGTAGAAATTTGAACTAAACAAAGTTTATCTCTTTCTACATTCAGACCCATAAATTCACAATCTATTGCAATTTTGTCACTTAGTGCTAATTGGTCTGGCAAATCTTCTTTATGTAATTTAATATCTATGTTCATTTAATAAAATATATATATGAAACAAAAAGAAATTCTACTTTTCGGTGCAACAGGTCAAATAGGAAGAAACTTATTAAGAATATTATGTCAAAATAACTATAAAATTACTGCAGTTACGAGAAATATTCATAGAGCAGGCTATATATTAAAGACCCAAGCAAATCCTGGATATCTGAATTTAGTAGAGCTCAAAAGTTTTCAAATAGAAAAAATAGAAGATTTAGTAAAAAATTGTTCAATTTGCATCAACTTAATTGGGATACTCCATGAAAGAAAAAAAAATCAATTTAAAACTATTCATACAGATTTTCCAGATATGTTGTCGAAAATTGCATCTAAATATAATATTGAAAAATTTATACATTTGTCATCACTTGCTGTCGAAAATGTTAAAGATAGTGATTACGCTCTAAGTAAGGCTGAAGGTGAAAAAAAAATAAAAAATAATTTTAAAAAATCTATAATAATTAAACCATCAATTGTGTACTCGGTGGATGATAAGTTTTCAACGAAGTTTATGACACTAATTAGCAGACTTCCTGTGATTCCTCTTTATTATAATGGTAATACAAAATTTAGACCAATTCATGTAACTGATTTAGTAAACATTATTTTTTCTATTTTAGAAAGCAATAATCAAAACTTAACCTTAGAATGTATTGGGCCAGAAACTCTAAGTTTTAAAGACATATTAAAAAATTTATTGTTATCCATAAAAAAAAAAAGAGTTTTGTTACCTTTACCTTTACCAATTGCATCCTTAACTGCAAAAATGCTACAAATTTTACCCAATCCTTTATTGACTGAAGATCAATTAAAATTGCTTAAATACGACAATATTGCAACAGGATTTCACAAAACTAATTATGATTTAAATCTACAAGCAAAAAAGACTTTTAAAACTGAGATAGACAAATATAGCTATAACTGGAGAACTGGAGGACAATTTAATAAAATTAATGATATTAATTAAAATAAAATGATTTCATATATTGTTATTGGCATATGTATATTGCTGCTTCTGGCAGTAATTTTTATTTCAGCAAAACCTATTAGTATGGGTATTGAAGCGAGAAGAGATATAAATACTTCATCTAAACCTGAAAAAGATGACGAAGAAGAGTTTGAAAATTTAAATGATAAAAAAGTTAATAATATTTCAGAAGAAATTTTAAAATTGAGCAAATTGAAAGATGATGGAATTATATCAGACGAAGAATATAAAAAAGCGAAGGAAAAATTATTAAATTAAGCAGATTTAATTTTTTTTTGGATAAATTTAGGCATTTCTTCATCTTTATCATTAACATCATCTTTTTTATTTTTTGGAGTAAACACAATCATTAAATGAAGTGGGCAATAGCTAAATTTTTCCACACTTTTTCTTCCGCAAAATGAAGCGTTTTTATCGTCAGGATTTCCCTCCATATATTTACAAGTTTCTTCTGTTAATTCTTCTAAAGTTAAGTTTTTCGCTGGTTCAAAATTTTTATCTAATAATAAAGACTTAAATTTGCTTCTTTTTCCTCTAAAGTTGATTTGTTGTTTTTCATTATTCCTCAAATAATTTTTACTTAAGTTTGCTGAGGACCTGGTTTTAATTTTTGTTGATAAATTAAGTCGATGAGCTTTGCCTATTACTGCGTTTCTAGACACTCCTCCAATAATTTCTGCAATTTGACTTGCGGTTTGACCTTTGCCCCATAGTTCTTTTAGTTTATTGACTTTTTCTTCTGTCCAACTCATTTATACTACATTTTGTGGTTAATTTAATAATAGTAACATTATGTTGCACGTGTATCAAATAATACAACATTTATTTTAAATTTTTCAACAAATTTATAAAAATTGATAACTTGAGGTTGAATTTTTGACTGTGAAATAAAATAAAAAAATTTATAAATAATTATGAGCGCTTTAGCACAAAATTATAAAAGAAAAGATTTATCTTTTTCCAAAGGCAAGGGAAGTTATCTAATATCATCTAACGGAAAAAAATACTTAGATTTTGTACAAGGTATTGCAGTAAACTCGCTTGGTCACGCAAATAAAAAACTAGTAAATGCCATTAATAAACAATCAAATAATTTATGGCATGTTTCAAATGCATTTAAAATACCCGAAGGGGAAAAATTAGCAAGAAAACTTGTAAAAAAAACTTTTGCAGATTCAGTTATTTTTCAAAACAGTGGTGCAGAAGCAACAGAGGCTGCAATTAAAGTAGCAAGAAGATATTTTTTTTCTATTGGAAAACCTTATAAAACTAGAATTATTTGTATTAAAAATTCATTTCATGGAAGAACTCTTGCTGCAATACATGCAAGTGGATCAAAAAAAATGACTGAGGGATTTGGTCCAAAAATACCAGGATTTGACCATTTCAGTTTTGGTGATCACAAAAGATTAAAGTCATTAATTAAAAGAAATACTGCAGCTATAATGATCGAAACAATTATGGGAGAAGGTGGAATTAAGGTTGTTCCAGAATTTTGTTTAAGAGAACTTAGAAAATTATGTGATAAAAAAAAAATACTTTTAATTCTAGATGAAGTCCAATGTGGTATAGGCAGAACTGGCAAATTTTTCGCATTTGAATATGCAAGAGTAAAACCAGACATTGTTCCAATTGCTAAAGGGATTGGTGGCGGATTTCCAATTGGAGCAGTTTTAATGACAAAAAAAGTTGCTAGAGGCATGATACCAGGAACTCATGGCTCAACCTTTGGAGGAAACCCACTTGCTATGGCAGTTGGGAATGCGGTTATCGATCAAATTAATAAAAAATTTTTAAAAAATGTTAATTTGATGTCAAACCATTTTATTTCAGAACTTAATAAAATTAAAAAAAAATATCCAAAGATTATTGAAGAAGTCAGAGGTAAAGGCTTATTAATAGGTTTAAAATTACATAATGATCAGACAGATTTTATAAAAGACTTAATGAAAAATAAATTATTAACAATTAGAGCTGCTGAAAATGTAATTAGAATTCTGCCACCTTTAAATGTAAAAAAAACTGAAATTGATCTGGCTTTAAAAATAATTAATAAAGTATGTAAAGAAAAAGATAAATAATGAGACATTTTATTAATTTAAAAGATATACCCACCAAAGACTTAAGAAAAATCATCACAGACGCAACTAGAAGAAAAAAACTTAGAAAAGATTTGAGTGCACTAGAAATTGATAAAGATAATCCTCTTAAAGGAAAGATGCTAGTGCAGATGTTTGAAAAAGCAAGCTCCAGAACAAGAATAAGCTTTTATTTAGCAATAAAACAACTTGGAGGAGGCACATTAACCCTACGTTCCAATGAGCTACATTTGGGTCAAGGAGGTGAAAGTATAGCCGATACTGCAAAAATTTTATCAACTTACGGTGATGGTTTTATGCTAAGGACTGATGATGATAAAAAAATTCAAAATTTTAAGAAATATCTAAGTATTCCATTAATTAACGGATTAAGTCCGTCATCTCATCCAACTCAAGTATTATCAGATATTTTTACAGTTGAGGAAATAACAAAAAAACCTATCTCTAAATTAAAAATTTGCTGGATCGGTGATTCTAATAATGTCTTAAATAGCTTGATAGCTGCTTCTGTAAAATTTTCGTTTAATTTATCAATTGGTTGCCCAAAAAAATTTGAACCATCTAAAAAAGTTCAACAATGGGTAAGAAAAAACAAAAAAAAAATACATTTACACAATGAACCGAAGGACGCTGTTATTGGGGCTGATGTAATTTTTTCTGATAAGGTAATATCTTTAAACGATAAGGTTAATAAAAAAAAAAAAATTAAAGAATTTAAAAGATTTAAAATTAACAAAAAATTAATTAGTTATGCAAAAAAAAGTTGTATTTTTTTACATTGTTTACCAAGAGGTAATGAGGTTGATGATGAAGTTTTTTTAGGTACAAAATCTTATGTTTGGCAGCAAGCTTTAAATAGAGTGCATGTACAAAAAAGTATATTGCTATATTGTTTTGGAAAGTTAAGGTAATGGTAAAGGGTTATCTGAATTTTTATTCAGAAATAAGATCACAGAAGCTCTGTCTTTGTCTTTTCTAAGTCCAGCAAATGCCATTTTTGTTCCTTTGATATGACTTTGAGGTTTTCTCAAATAACCATTCATCTCTTCAAATGTCCAATTTTTATTATATGCAGCCATAGCTTTTGAATATTTATAATCCTCTTTAGATGCAACTTTCCTACCTAGAATTCCATACAAAGCCGGTCCGATTTTATTTTCTCCTCCTTTATTAACCAAATGACATGCGGCACATTTTTTAAAAACTTTTTCTCCATGTGTTATATCTCCCAATGCAAGTAATGCGGAAATATCAACTTTTTCTACAACTTCCTCAACTTTGGTATCTGAAAAAGATTTACTATCAGGGATTTCTATTTTGTAGGCTGTTTCTTTTGGCTTCTCTACATGAAAAGCAATATCAGATATTTTTCCGATACCAATTATAATCAAAGCAACAAGAAGAACAGCGGCAATAATTTTATTTATTTCAAATGAGTCCATGATTTTTCTCAAATAAGGTCGTATAACATGTTAAACAAAAAGAAAACGAAATTTAATTTATAAATTTGCGTCTCAAAGACGCATAAAATATGAATTTATGACAAAATCTATAATAATAATCCCTTCTAGATTAGCATCAACAAGACTTCCTAATAAGCCTCTAATAAAAATAAATAATAAATCATTAGTGATGCATGTATATGATAAAGCAATCAAAAGTCAGATTGGCAAAGTCTATGTTGCTACTTGTGATAAAAAAATTGCTAATGATGTAGAAAAAAATGGTGGGAAATTTATTATGACAAGCAGGTCTCATACAACTGGAACAGATAGAGTTTACGAGGCATCAAAAAAATTAAATTTAAAAAAAACCGATTATATAATTAATGTTCAGGGCGACGAACCGATGATAAGTCCAAATGATATAAAAAAATTGAACAAAATATCCAAAGAAAATTATCTAAATATTTCAACCCTCGCATACCATGTAAAAAATAAAAAAACATACAAAAACAGAAATATAGTAAAAGTTATTACCAAAAAAAAATTATCGATAAGATCAAAACAAGAAGCACTAAATTTTAAGAGAATAATTAACAACAATAGTTATAAAAATGTTTATCAGCATTTAGGAATTTATTTATATAAATTCTCTGCTTTAGAAAAGTTCATCAATTTAAAAAAAACAAAAAATGAAAATAATGAAAAACTAGAGCAACTAAGAGCTATTGATAATAACATGAAAATTAATGTAATTTTGGCAAATTACTTTTCTAGCGGAATTGATACCAAAAAAGATCTAGACGAATATAAAAAATTAATGAATAAATAATAAAATGAAAATAGTTTATCAAGGAATAGCTGGAAGTTATAGTGAAAGCTGTGCGAAGCAAATGTTTCCAAATATTGATACAATATCTTGCAAAACATTCGATGAATGTTTTGAAATGGCAAGTTTGGACAATAATATTAGAGCTATAATTCCCGAGTCTAATAAAACTACAGGTAATATTGGTGTAGAATATTTAATATTTAAATATAGGTTAAATATCTATGAAGAGTTTTTTTTTCCAATCAATCATAATTTAATTGGTATCAAGGGATCTAAGATAAAAGATATAAAAAATGTTTATTCACATGCACAAGCGCTGAGTCAAGCTTCTGAATTTATTAAAAAAAATAAATTAATGGCTAATGTAAGAGCAGATACTGCTGGATCAGCCAAATTTATCTATGAAGCAGCAGATAAGACGAAAGCAGCTATTGCATCAAAGCTAAGTGCTAAAATATATAATTTAGAAATTTTAAAAGAGAATATCCAAGATGATGATGAAAATTACACAAGGTTTTTAATAATGGGTAAAGAAATAATACAGCCTGAACTTGATAAAAATAAATACATTACGTCATTTCTTTTTAAACTTCGAGATAAGCCCGCAGCATTATATTCTGCTTTATCAGGGTTTGCTATAAACGGAGTTAATATGACTAAACTACAAAGTTTTCCTGAGAAGAATTCTTTCTCATCATTCTTTTTTTTATGTGATATTGATGGTCATCTCGATGAAAAAAAAATTAAAAATTCCTTAGAAGAATTAGCTTTTCACTGTGAAGATATGCACGTCTTAGGTGTTTACAAAGCACATGAATTTAGGAAAAAAAAATAATAACTTTATTGTAGATTAGAAAAAATTATTGTTATAATACATTTTGGAGGCCTTCCGGGTGGAATTACCATGAACTCCCCCAGACTTGAAAAAGAGCAAGGGTAATGAGTTATTTCCAGGTTGGTTGGTCTCCTATTATGACAAACGAATCACAAATACTTGCTTTAAAATACAGGCCACAAATTTTCGAGGATCTTATTGGTCAGGAAGAAATTGCTCAAGCAATTTCAAATTCAATTAAATTAAATAGGATATCAAATGCTTATTTATTTACAGGTATAAGAGGAGTTGGAAAAACTACTTTTGCAAGAATAGTTGCAAAAGCTCTTAATTGTGAAAATAAACAAAACAATTTATGTAAAGATAATTTTTGCTCTAATTGTGAATCAATTATTAATTCAAATCATATAGATGTTTTAGAAATCGATGGAGCATCCCATACAAGTGTAGATAATATTAGAGAACTTCTTGAATTCTCAAGATACCCTCCAACAATAGCAAATTTTAAAGTTTATATTATTGATGAAGTCCATATGTTAAGTAAACAGGCTTTTAATGCTTTACTTAAAACATTAGAGGAACCACCTTTATATTTAAAATTTATTTTTGCAACCACTGAATTAAAAAAAATTCCAATTACGATTATTTCAAGATGTCAAAGGTATGATTTAACAAGGATAAAATCAGAACAATTATTTAATTATATTAAAATCGTTGCGGGTAAAGAGAAAATAAAAGTTGAGGATAATGCCATAAAATTAATTGTTAAAATTTCTGAAGGTTCTGTTCGTGACGCTTTATCTTTATTGGATAGAGCTATAATTTCTAATGAAAATAATTTATTAACTTTTGAAAATGTTCAAAAAATTTTTGGTTACACTGATAAAAGTTCTTATATAAATCTCTTAGAGCACGTGTTTAAAGGTGATGAATTTTCTATAATCAAACATTACAGAGATATATATAATGCTGGGGTAGATCCAAATAATTTCCTTAATGAATTTTTAGAAATCCTTTATTATATAAAAAATATCAAGCATATTAAAATTGAAGGTAAAAGCTTTTCTTTAAACGATAGTGATTACAAAAATATTATTTCTCTCTCTAAAAATTTAACATCCAAAGATATTTTGTTATTTTGGGAATTTACACTAAAGACTATAAAAGAAATCAATATGGTTAATAACCCAAATTTATTGATTGAGATGTTTTTGGTTCAATTAATTTATTTAATTAATAAAAAAGAAAAAGATACCAAATCAAAAGATTCAATTTTATTAAATTTAGAGGGAATAGAAAACAGAAATTTACAAAGTTCAGACTTGGTAAGCCAGATAAAAAACATTAAACAAATTGATGAAAAAACTGAAAATAAAGATGTTGAAAAATTAAATTCTCTGACAGATTTAATACAAATTTGTAAAGACAAAAAAGAATTAAACTTAAAATATGAACTTGAAAACAATGTGAACTTAGTATCATTTTCAAAATATAGAATTGAGATATCTTTTAACGAAAAATTAGATAAAAATTTTGTAAAAAAACTATCCGAAAAATTATTTGAATGGACAAATAGAAGGTGGATTATAACTTTTTCTAAGGAAAAAGGTGCGATGTCTGCAAAGGAGAGAAAAAAAAGTTTATTAGATGATGATATAAAGAATTTTAAAAAAACAAAAGAATATTCTGATTTGTTGGAGTTGGTTCCTGACGTAGAACTGATAGACATCAAAAAAAAATGACAGACTTCAGTAAAATTTTACAAAAAGCTAAAGAGATTGAAAAAAAAATGAAAGAAAGTCAGGAAAATCTCAAAAAAATAGAAGTTAATGGTGTGGCAGGAGGGGATGCAATTACTGTTATACTAAATGGTGAAGGAGAATTGACTAAAATTTTATTAAATGACAAAGTGCTAAAAGAGGACAAAGAGATAATTCAAGATTTAATTATTGCCGCACATAATGATGCTAAAAATAAATTAAAGTCAAAAACTTCAGAAGAGATATCAAAAGCAACAGGGGGACTAGGTATGCCTGGATTTAAATGGCCTTTATAATTGAATGCAAAATCTGCCAGAAATAGAAAATTTAATCAAACTAATATCTAAACTACCAGGACTAGGACCAAAGTCTGCTAAAAGAATAATTTTAAAAATGATTAACAACCGTCAAGAAATACTAAAACCTTTGGCTAACAATCTAAGCGATGTATTTAAAAATGTAGAACGTTGTAAAATTTGTGGAACATTAAAATCCAATAATAATCTTTGCAATAATTGTGAAGACAAAAATAAAAAATATAGCAAGATATGTGTCGTTGAAAATATTTCAGATCAATGGGCAATAGAAAGCTCATCTATTTTTCAAGGTTACTATCATATTTTAGGAGGCACGATCTCTGATAGCGCTAACGGAAATAATAGAGAAAATTTGCTTATTAATTCTTTGATAGAAAGAATTAAAAATGATAATATTGATGAAGTAATTTTAGCAACTAGTGCTACTGTTGAAGGACAAACTACCGCTTTTTATATTCAGGACAGCTTAAAAAATATAAATGTAAAAATATCAAAATTAGCTCAAGGTTTGCCAGTTGGTGGAGAAATCGAAACATCAGACGACGGAACGCTTATATCTGCTTTTAAAAATAGAAAAGATTTATAAATTAGTAATTAACTTTTTTTAATTAACCTATTTAAATGTAATAAAGGTTCAGTATAGCCTGATGGTTGCGCCTTGCCATGAAAAATCAATTCACATGCCGCCTTAAAAGAGATTGACTTGTCGTAATTTGGAGACATTTTTTGGTATTCTGGATCACTTTCATTTTGTTTATCAACAATCTTTGCCATTTTTTTTAGAATTTCTAAAACTTGTCTATTTGAGCAAATACCATGATGCAACCAGTTAGCTATATGTTGCGAAGATATTCTTAGTGTTGCTCTATCCTCCATTAAACCAACATTATTTATGTCTGGAACTTTTGAGCACCCTATACCTTGATCTACCCATCTAACAACATATCCTAATATTGTTTGAGCTGAGTTACATAACTCATTATTTATTTCTTCCTTGCTCCAATTAGGTCTATCTGCAATTGGTATCGTTAATAGATTATCAATGTAATTAATTTTATTTTCATTTAATTTTTTGTGCTTTTCAAAAATGTTTAATTTGTGGTAATGCATTGCATGCAAAGAAGCTGCAGTGGGAGATGGTACCCAAGCACAATTAGCACCGGCTTCTAGATGTGATATTTTTTGCTCCATCATGTCTTTCATTTTATCTGGCATAGCCCACATACCTTTACCTATTTGTGCAACACCTGAAAATCCACATTTTAAGCCAACATCAACATTGTTATCTTCATAAGCAGCTATCCACTTTGATTTTTTCATGTCACCTTTTTTTATCATTGGACCTGCTTCCATTGATGTATGCATTTCATCTCCGGTTCTGTCTAAAAAACCTGTATTAATAAAAAAAACCCTGCTTTTTAATGTTCTAATACATTCTTTTAAGTTTACAGATGTTCTTCTCTCTTCATCCATAATACCGCATTTAATTGTATTCTTCTCAAGTTTTAATACTTCTTCAACTCTTGTGAATATTTTATCTGTAAAAGCAGTCTCCTCAGGTCCATGCATTTTCGGTTTTACAATATATATAGATCCGGTTCTTGAGTTACCTTTTCTTTTTAAATCATGAATTGCTGCAGCAGTTGTAATAAATGCATCCATGATACCTTCTGGGACTTCAGAACCATCTTCTAAAATAATTGCTGAATTAGTCATTAGATGACCAACATTCCTAATTAAAAGTAAGCTTCTACCATGTAATTTTTCTTTTTTATTATCTTTTGAAATATAACTTCTATCTGGATTAAGTTTTCTCTCTAAAGTTTTTCCATCCTTTTCGAAGACAGATTTTAGAGTTCCTTTCATCAAACCTAACCAATTTCTGTAACATAATATTTTATCTTCTGAATCTACTGCAGCAACACTATCTTCGTTATCACATATTGTAGATATTGCAGATTCTATAATTATGTCACTTATTCCTGCAGCATCTTGAACAGCACTAAATGCTTTTGGGTTAATTATTATCTCAATTTTTAAATTATTATTTTCTAAAATTATTGTTGTTGGATTATTAGGTTCTCCTCTGTATCCAATAAATTTATTTTTATCTATTAGCTCAAACTCTTTACCATCTTTTAAAATTTTTAAGTCACCTCCCTTTATTTTGAACCCATTTATATCTTTCCAATGAATTTCGTTAATAGAGAAGTGGTTATTTAGAAATTCACGTGCATATCTTATTACTTCTTGTCCTCTAAGAGGATCATACTTTTGGCTTCCTGTTTCTTCAGATTCAATTATATCTGTTCCATATAAACTATCGTAAAGACTTACCCATCTAGCATTAGCAGCATTTAATGTATATCTAGAGTTCATTATAGGAACTACAAGTTGAGGACCTGCGATGCTTGAAATTTCACTATCAAGCTTTTTGGTATCAATTTTAAATTCATTCCCCTCTTCTTTTAAATATCCAATTTCTTTTAAAAAATTCTTATACTCTTGATGATTAAATCCTCCATTTCTGTTTTTTTTTAACCATAAATCAATTTCAGATTGAAGAGTTTCACGAACTTCTAATAACTTTTTATTGATTGGCGCAAGTTCATTAATGCTTTTATCAAATCCATCCCAGAAATCTTTTTCTTTAACATCTAATCCTGGAAGAAGTTCATTTTTTACAAAATCAGCCAAATTCTTAGAAACAGATAAAGTATTTATTTTAATAAATGAATCACTCATAATTTTAAAATTTAGAAACAGTTGTATATGATAATCAATAAATTATGTCATTACTTTATTCAAAAAAATGTAATTTTTCATCTGAAAAGAATATAATTTTTTGTAATTTGATCATTTTATCGCCTAAAAATTATATATAATAAAGCAATGAAAAATTATTTAAATTTTGAGACTGATATAAAAAACTTAGAAACAGAATTAGATAAATTAAAAGATCCTTATATTCAGGATGGTCTCTCAGAAGTAGACACTAGTAAAATAACTGATTTACAAAATGAAATAGATAATAAACTTAAAGATGTATATTCAAATCTAGATGCATGGCAGACAACATTGGTTGCAAGACACGAGGATAGACCTAAATCAAAATTTTTTATTGATAATTTATTTGATGAATTTATTTCACTTTCAGGGGATAGATTTTATGGAGAGGATAAATCCGTGATATGTGGTTTTGGTAAATTTAATTCTAAGTCGGTTTTAGTAATAGGACAGGAAAAAGGTGAAAATTTAGATTCAAGGATTGAGAGAAATTTTGGCATGATGAGACCAGAAGGTTACAGAAAAACAATAAGGTTAATGAATTTAGCTAATAAATTCAAAATACCAATAATTAACTTTGTTGATACGCCAGGTGCTTACCCTGGAGTTGGTGCTGAAGAAAGAGGACAGGCAGAAGCAATTGCAAAGTCTATTGAATGTTCTATGCAACTGACTGTTCCAACTTTATCTATAATTATAGGGGAAGGAGGCTCTGGTGGTGCTATTGCATTAGCTTCTTCAAGTAAAGTATTGATGTTAGAGAATGCAATATATTCAGTAATATCTCCAGAGGGATGTGCAACTATACTTTGGCGAGATCCAACAAAGACTTTGGAAGCCGCGAAAGCAATGAAACTTTCAGCGAAAGATCTTTTAAAACTAGAAATAATTGATGAGATAATACCCGAACCTTTAGGGGGTGCACATCGAGATAAAGATCTTATTTTAGATAATGTACGCAATGCTATTGATAGAAATCTAAGTAAGTTTCTTACATTAAATGAAGAAGAAATATTAAATCAAAGAAAGAATAAGTTTTTGGATATTGGAAGAAATAAAGGTTTCAGTGCTAATGCAGCGCATCAAGATAAACTTACTATTAAACATAATCTCCTTCAAAATTTGATTTCGAATATTAAATTCAATAAAAAATTATTTATTTCAATTTCATCAATTCTTCTACTATTAATTTTATTAACAGTGATTTTTTAATTTATAAGGCACCGCAGCAATATTTATATTTTTTCCCAGATCTACACGGACAAGGTTCATTTCTTCCAATTTTACTTTTTGCAATAGATTTTAAGTTTTCTTTCACTTTGTTTTGAGAATTATCTTCCTCTTCTCTTTGTATTATTTTTAAATTTAAAAGCATTGTTACAAGATCAGTTTTTAATTTTCCCAGTAAATTTTCAAATAATAGAAAAGCTTCTTTTTTGTATTCTACTAAAGGATCTCTTTGTCCATAAGATCTTAAACCAATTACTTGTCTTAACTGCTCTAAGTATTGAATATGTGATTTCCAGTTTTGATCTATAATTTGTACCAATATTCTTTTTTCAATTTCTTTTCCTTGTTCAACACCTAATAAATTATTTCTTTCATCTCTATTTCTTATAAATTTATCCTTTATTTTTTTTTCCATTGTTTTTAGATCTGAGTTTAAAATTTCACTCAATTCATTATCAGTTATTGATTTACCCAAAGTCTGCTTTAAAGCATTTGGAAATTCTTTAGAATTTGGAGATTTTTCGTATAATATTTTTTGTCTTTTTAAATTTTCTAAGACCTCTTCAAAAAAAATATCTGAATAATTCTCCTTTTCTTTGTCATTTATTACATTTTTTCGTTGTTCGAAAATTACATGTCTTTGGTCATTAAGAACATTATCAAATTTAATAAGCGTTTTCCTGATATCAAAGTTTCTTGCTTCAACTTTTTGTTGTGCTCTTTCAATTGCCTTATTTATCCAAGGATGATCTATACTTTCACCATCTTTAAGACCAAGCTTTTCAAGCATTGAATTCATGGTTTCTGAGCCAAATAATCTCATCAAATCATCTTCTAAACTTACAAAAAATATTGAACTGCCTTCATCTCCTTGTCTTCCTGATCTTCCTCTTGCTTGATTATCAACTCTTCTACTTTCCATTCTTTCGGTTCCAATTACAAATAAACCTCCCCTTTTTTTCACATCATCTTTTTCAGATTGATTTTGTCCACCTAACTTAATGTCAACACCTCTTCCTGATATACTTGTTGTAATAATTACAGAATTTATTTTGCCTGCGTTTGCAATAATTTCGGCTTCTTTCTCATGATTTTTAGCATTTAAAACAATATGTTTTATTTTTTCTTTTTCTAACAAATTTGAGTAATGTTCAGATTTATTTATGCTTGATGTAAAAACTAATAGTGGCTGTCCAATTTCATTACATTCTTTTATTTTTTGAATGATTGCATTATCTTTTTCTAAACTTGTTCTAAAGATTTGGTCGTTAAGATCATTTCTTATCATATCTTTGTTAGTAGGTATCTGTAAAACTGGCAAGTTATAAATTTCAAAAAATTCTGCAGACTCTGTTTGCGCTGTCCCTGTGCAACCTGCCAATTTATCATACAACTTAAAAAAATTTTGATATGTTATTGACGCCAGTGTTTGATTTTCAGCTTTAACTTCTATTTTTTCTTTAGCTTCTAAGCTTTGATGAAGTCCATCACCAAATCTTCTACCTGGCAATTGCCTACCTGTTTGTTCATCAATTATAATTATTTCGTTATCTTTAACTATATAATCTCTTCCATTCTCAAATAAATAATTTGCCCTTAATGCTTGGTTTACATGATGAACTAAATGTAAATTTTCTGGGTGATAAAAATTGTTATTTTTTAAAATACCAGCATCAGAAAATATTTTTTCAACATTATCTATTCCTCTATTTGTTAAGAGTATATTTTTTTCTTTCTCATCTAAGTCAAAGTCTGTTTTTTTCAAATTTTTAATTAATTTATCTACTGCAATATATTGCATAGTTTTATCCTCTGCTGCTCCAGAAATAACTAGAGGAGTTCTCGCCTCATCAATTAAACAAGAGTCAATCTCATCAACTATTGCAAAATTGTGCTTCCTTAATACCATTTCGTTTTTTGAATATTTCATGTTATCTCTTAAGAAATCAAAACCTAATTCACTATTAGTGGCATAAGTTATATCTTTATTATAATTTTCTTTACGTTCCTCGTCTGACTGTTCTGAGTTTATAAATCCACAACTTAAACCCAAAAAATTATAAATTTTGCCCATATTTATACTATCTCTTTTTGCCAGGTAATCATTTACAGTAACTATATGAACACCTTTTTTTTCTAATGCGTTAAGGTATGCCGCGAGAACAATAGTAAGTGTTTTGCCTTCACCTGTTTTCATCTCAGCAATCTTATTCTCGTGCAAGGCAATTCCACCTATAAGCTGAACATCAAAATGTCTTTCATTATTAATTCTTCTCGATGCCTCCCTTACTAATGCAAATGCTTCTGGCAATAAATCGTTTAATTTTTCCCCATCTTTTAATCTGGAAATAAATTCATTTGTTCTTAAAGGAAAATTTGAGTCCTCAAATTTAGTAACTTCATTTTCTAAAAAATTAATTTTATTTACAATTTTCTGAATTCTATCTAATTCTTTTTGATTACCACTTTTTATAAATTTGCTAATAATGTTTAAAGGATTAAGCATATTTTTGATGTTTTAATAATAATAAATTATATAGTTATTTATTTAAAAAATTAAATAGCATGGATTTTAGTATAAACAACTTTTTTGATAAGAAACATAAAGTTTCTAAAATAGGACATTTTCAAGATCTTGAACATATTGATGGATTATCTATTTCAACAGTTAGCTGTGGTCTATATGATAAAAAAAGAGATGATTTAGTTTTATTTTACTTTAGAGAAGGAGCAAATTATGCAAACGTTTTTACGCAATCCAGATTAGTTTCTGAAAATATTAAATGGAATAAAAAAATAAAAGATAAAAAAATATTTGGTATTTTGATAAACACAAGAAATGCAAATGCTTTGACAGGGAATGATGGTTATAATTCTCTAAAAAAAATCTCTTTAAATTTATCAAAATTACTAACTTCAAAACAAATTGCAGATGAGGACAAACCAAGAGAAATTAAACCAAATCAAATATTATTTGCTTGCACAGGAACTATCGGAGAAAAATTTCCTGAAAATATTATTTTGAGTAATACTAAAAACTTAGTTGAAAAAATAAAATATAATCAAAATAAACTAATTTGGATTAAAGCAGCTCTTGGAATTATGACAACAGATACTAAACCTAAATTATCAATGGCTGAGTGCAAAATAGGAGGCTCTGAAGTAAAAATATATGGTATTGCAAAAGGGTCAGGAATGATCTTTCCAAATATGGCAACTACCTTAGGATTTATTTTTACTGATGCAAATATTTCTTCTTCAATTTTGAAACAGATACTTAATTTAAATATTAAGACTACGTTTAATGCTATAACTTGCGATGGAGATACTAGTACTAATGACATGGTTTCAATTTTTTCAACAGGTAAAGCCAATAATAAAGAGATAAAAAGTTTTAAAGATCCAAAATTAAAACAATTCATTAATAGCGTTCATCAGGTTATGCTTAACTTAGCAAAAAGAGTTGCAAGTGATGGAGAGGGAGCAACAAAATTTGTTACTATTAATTGCCTTAATTGCAAAACAGAGAAAGATGCAAAAAATATATGTTTCTCGATAGCCAACTCACCATTAGTTAAAACAGCAATCTTTGGAGAAGATCCTAATTGGGGAAGAATAGCCATGGCAGTTGGAAAGAGTGATGCAACTATTAAACATGAAAAACTATCTATTTTAATGGGATCTAATATTATCCTTAGAGATGGTAAATTAGATAAAAATTATAATGAGAGTATTTTAAGTGAGTATATGAAAAATGAAAATATAGAGATAACGATTGATCTATCTATTGGAAATAAAAAGTTTACAGCATATACCATGGATTTATCTAAGGAATATATTGAAATTAATTCAGATTATAGATCCTAGGTATTGAAATCTTATAAAATACAATTATTTAAATCTAATGATAAAGTACCTATTAAATTGTAAAAATTGTAGAATTGAGTTTGAAAGTTGGTTTGCTAGCTCTAAAGAATTCGATAAATTAAAAAGACTAAAGCTTCTTAATTGTCAACAGTGCAATTCCCAGAAAATTGAAAAATCATTAATGAGGCCAAATTTAGCAAATTCCAACTTTAAAAATGATAAAGCTTTAAAAAATAATAAAAATGTTAAAAAAAAATTAAGAGAATATCAAAAATTTATTAAAGAGAATTTTGAATATGTTGGAGAAAACTTTACTTATGAGGCAAGATCTATCCATTATAATAAAAATAAGAATAAAAAAAATATTTACGGCAATGCATCAATTGAAGATGTTAAGGAGCTAAAAGAAGAAGGAATAGAAACATCAACTATTCCATGGATTGAAGATAAGGAAAATTAACCCTTTTTATATTTTGTGATATAATTTATAGATTTATCACTTGAAAGACTCCATTTATTTAAAAGCGGATTAAATTTAACTCCATCTATTCTTTTTAATACAAGTGAATTTTTGTTGCATATATTTTCTAGATTTTTGGGTTTCACAAATTTATTCCAATCGTGTGTTCCAATTGGAAGCCATCTCAAAATATATTCAGCGCCTATTATCGCAAATACATAAGATTTCAACGTTTGGTTTAATGTAGCAATAAACATTATGCCATTGTTTTTTAAAAATTTATTACTCTGATTAATAAATTTAGGAATATCTTCAACATGTTCAACTATTTCCATATTAAGAATTACATCAAATTTTTTATCATATTTAAAATTCTCTGGAGATTTATCATAATATTCAATTTTTAAATTACTTTTTTTTAAATGATGTTTTGCAATATCAATATTTTTTTTGGACGCATCAATACCTACAACTTCTGCCCCAAGTCTTGCTAAAGGCTCAGATAATAAACCACCTCCACATCCAATATCGAGAATACTTATTCCCTTTAGAGGTTTGTGGTTAGATGAAATATTAAAATCTTTAATAATATTGTCTTTTATATATTCTATTCTAATTGGATTAAATTTGTGAAGTGGTTTAAATTTTCCCTTAGGATCCCACCATTCTTCTGCAATTTTGTTAAATTTTTCTATTTCTTCCTTGTTTATAGTATTATTGCTCATTCTTTATTGACATTATAAATAAGATGTATTTTATCAATATTATAAAGCTTGTAAATAAAACTACCAATGAAAATTATTGTATTAAAATTTGGCGGTACTTCAGTTGGGTCAATTCAAAGAATTAAAAAAGTATCTAAAATAATAAAATCTTATTCAAAAAGATATAGGGTAATTGTTTTGTTATCTGCAATGAGCGGAACTACTAATAAGTTGATAAATATGTCAAAAAAAATCAGTGAAAATTTTCCTGATAATGAATATGACACTCTAGTTTCTGCAGGTGAGCAAATTTCGTGTTCGTTGTTAGCAGGCCATCTAGTGGCAAATGGCATGAATTCTAGATCTTGGATGGCTTGGCAAATACCAATTTTAACAGAGGGAAAACACAAATATTCAAGAATTAAATACATAAATAAGAATAAAATTATTAAATTTTTAAAATTTGGAGGAATTCCAATTATTGCTGGATTTCAGGGTGTGAATGAAAATTTAAATATTACAACTATTGGAAGAGGTGGTTCAGATTCAAGCGCAATAATGGTTGCAAAGTTTTTTAAAACTGATCGATGTGTTATATACACGGATGTTGAGGGAGTATATACGACTGACCCGAATAAACTAACCTCTGCAAAAAAAATTAAAAACATATCTTATGAAGAAATGTTAGAAATGGCCTCGTTAGGTTCAAAAGTAATGCAGCCAGATTCAATACAGGATGCAAGATTAAACAGAATTAATATTGAAGTAAAATCATCATTTACAAACAAATCAGGCACATTAATAACTAAACGTAAAAATATTATTAATAATAAAATTATTACAGGCATTTCATCTTCTGATAATGATGCAAAAGTTACTCTATTAGGGGTTAAAGATAGACCGGGTATAGCAGCGTCAATATTTAAACCACTTTCTGAAAATTCTATTAATGTTGATATGGTTGTCCAAAATATTTCCTCAAATGGGAGAGAAACAGATCTGACTTTTACTATAAAATCTTACGATCTAGCCAAAACTAAAAAAATTATTAATAAAAACAAAAATATTATTTTTAAAAAATTTATTTGTGACAGAAATGTATCTAAAGTTTCAATTATTGGTGTTGGCATGATAACAACGCCTGGGGTAACATTTAGAATGTTTCAAGCACTTGCTAAACAAAATATAAATATAGAAGTCATATCAACCTCTGAAATAAAAATATCGGTCTTGGTAAAAAGTGCGAAAGTCACAAAAGCGATAAAATGTTTACACAAAGAATTTAAATTAGATAAATGATCTCGGAAATTAGACCTTTTAGAAATATTAGAAGAAAATCAACAAAAGAAATAAGTGTTGGTAAAATTAAAGTTGGTGGAAATAATCCAATCACAGTTCAAACAATGACTAATACACTAACTACAGATCATAAATCTACAATAGATCAAATAAATAAAGTATCAGAAGCTGGCGCAGATATAGTAAGAGTTTCATGTCCAGATATTAAATCAACAGAGTCATTAAAGACAATTATTAAACATGTAGATGTTCCTATTGTTGCAGATATCCATTTTCATTATAAGAGAGCAATTGAGGCTGCTGAGAATGGTGCAGATTGTCTGCGTATAAATCCAGGAAATATTGGAGATAGAAAAAGAATTGCAGAAGTTATTTCTGCTGCAAAAAATAACAATTGTTCAATAAGAATTGGTGTCAATGCGGGGTCACTTGAAAAAGATATACTCGAAAAATATAGAGAACCTTGCCCTGAAGCCTTAGTTGATAGCGCTTTAAGAAACATAAAAATAATAGAGGATATGGATTTTTCAAATTTTAAAATTAGTGTCAAATCCTCCGATGTTTTCTTGTCTATAGCAGCATATAAATTATTATCAAAAAAAACAGATTATCCTTTACATCTTGGAATTACAGAAGCTGGCAGCTATTTGCCTGGTAGCATTAAAACCTCGATAGGATTTGGAAATTTACTGCTTGATGGCATCGGAGATACTATAAGGGTATCACTTTCTGACGATCCTCTTGAGGAAGTAAAAGTTGGAAATGAAATTTTAAAATCTCTAAACTTAAGAAACAGGGGTGTAAAAATTATTTCATGCCCATCTTGTGCAAGACAAGCTTTCCCGGTAATTGAAACAGTAAAAAAATTAGAAGAAAGATTATCACATATAAAGAAACCAATAACATTGTCGATTATAGGGTGTGTAGTTAATGGTCCAGGTGAAGCAAAACAAACTGAAATAGGAATTACCGGTGGTGGAAAAGATAATCATATGCTGTATTTAAATGGTTTAGAAACAGAAAAAGTAATGACAAAAGATATGATAAATAAAATTGTTACTTTAGTCGAAGAAAAAGTCTCAAATATATAAATAAAACTAATGCTTCCACAGGATAAGGTTCAAAATTTAATTAATAGACATCTTCAACTTGAGAAGGAACTTTCTTCAGGTGAGATTGATAAAAGCAAATATGCAGAAATTTCAAAGGAGTATTCTGATTTAAATGAAATTATCGATCAAGCAAAAGAGTATGTAAACTTTAAAAAAGAAACTGATGATTTAAATAATATTATTAATGATAAAAAGTCAGATTCTGAAATGGTAGAATTTGCCGAAATTGAATTAAGGAATTTAAAAAAAAAATATCTAATTAATGAAAAAAAATTAAAAATATTCTTGCTTCCCAAAGATAAAGCAGATGGTAAAAATGCTATAATTGAAATAAGAGCAGGAACTGGTGGTCTCGAGGCTAGTTTATTCGCATCAGATTTATACAAAATGTATGAAAGAGTTTGCCAAAAAAAAAAATGGATTATAGAAATAATATCAATTTCTAAAAGTGATGCCGGTGGTCTTAAAGAAGTAATAGCTAATATAAAAGGAAAAAATATTTATTCTTCATTAAAATATGAGAGCGGCGTTCATAGAGTTCAAAGAGTTCCTGACACAGAAACTCAAGGTAGAGTTCATACATCAGCAGCAACTGTTGCTGTATTACCAGAGGCAGAAGATCTGGATATAAAGTTAGATGAAAAAGATTTAAGAATTGATGTTTTTAGAAGCAGTGGACCAGGAGGGCAAAGTGTTAATACAACTGACTCTGCAGTTAGAATTACACATATCCCTACAGGTATAGTAGTAAGTCAACAAGACGAAAAATCACAAATTAGAAATAAAGAAAAAGGCTTAAGGATTTTAAGATCTAGAATTTATGATTATGAAAGACAAAAAATTGATAAAGAAAGATCAAAAGATAGAAAAAGTAAGATTGGAACAGGAGATAGATCAGAAAGAATTAGAACATATAATTTCCCTCAAGGAAGAGTAACAGACCATAGAATAAATTTAACTTTACATAAACTAGATGAGTTTATGGAAGGAGAAATTTTTGACGAAATGATTGAAAGTTTAAGTTTGCAAGCACAAGAAGATGAACTTAGTAAAATAAATTAATGAATTATCTTGAGGCTTTAAAGTATGGTAATTTATTATTAAAATCAAATAATATAAAAAGTTATAGTTTAGACGCTGAATTACTATTATCCAAGGTATTACGCTCAACAAGAGAAAATTTAATACTAAATTTAAGTAATAAAATTGATAAAAAATATTTCAACCAATTTCAAAAATTAATTCTAAGAAGAAAAAATAATGAACCGATTGCATATATTTTTAAGAATAAAGAATTTTGGAAATATAAATTCTATGTTGACAAAAAAGTGTTGATACCCAGACCGGAAACTGAAATCATTGTCAGTGAAATTCTCAAGTTAACAAATAAAAATTCTTCTAAACATATACTTGATATTGGAACTGGATCTGGTTGTATTTTAATTTCAATTATGAAGGAAAGGCCGAATTGTTATGGGACTGCAATAGATATAAGCAAAAAAGCTTTAAAAGTTGCATTAATTAATGCAAAAATGCATCAGTTAAAAAATAAAATTAAATTGATAAATATCGATATTGACAAGTATGAATATAATAAATATGATTTAATCGTTTCTAATCCACCTTACATAAACAGTATAGATTTAAAAAGATTAGAGAATAACGTTAAACTATATGAACCACATGTTGCATTAAACGCTGGGATTGATGGTTTAAGAGAGATAAGAAAATTAATATTAAAAAGCAATATTTTATTAAAAAAAAACGGAAAGTTAGTATTTGAAATAGGTGATAAGCAATTTTTTAAAACGATGAATTTTTTAAGACAGAATGGTTTCTACATTAATAAAATATGTAAAGATACCCAGTATATACCTAGAGTGCTAGTATCAACAAAATTATCCTAATGAATAATTATCGCAACAACAGAAAAAATAGATTTAAATCAAACGGCGAGAGAAATTTTAGAAAAAGATCCTCAAACGGACACAGGTCTCATACAGATTTTAATTCTAATAGTGATTTTAAACATAGAAATCCAGGACGAAATAATCAAAATGCGGCAAAGCTGATAGACAAATATAATAATTTAGCAAGAGAAGCGTTATCATCAGGAGATAAAATATTGTCTGAGAACTATTTGCAGCATGCTGATCATTTTGCGCGAGTATTAAGTATACAAGAGACTAATAAAGCCCAAATTTCAAATAATAATGTAATAGAACAAGATTTTAAAAAAGATAACGACGATTCAAAATCTCAAAATAACAAACACAGTAGTTTAAATTCATTAGATAAAATTGATTAATTTAACTTAGTTATCAAATTAGATTTTAAAACATCAATTTTAATTTTAGATAGTTCAAATTTTTTTCTTTCATCACCTTTTAATATTTTACCTGATGGTAATTTAAGTTTTTGTGAATTTATTTTCTTTCCATTTTCAATAACTTCATAATGCAGATGGGGACCAGTCGACATACCTGTAGATCCAACGTAACCAATTATTTGGCCTTGCTTTACTTTTGTACCTTTTTTAATACCTCTTCCGAATTTTGACATATGAGCATAAACCGTCTGGTATGTACTGTTGTGTTTAATCTTTACACAATTTCCACCACCACCACACCAACCGGCTTTTATTACTTTTCCATCACCAGATGCCATTATTGGAGTGCCAGTAGGAGCAGCAAAATCTGTTCCTGTATGCATTTTTGTATAACCTAAAATTGGATGCTTTCTATTACCAAATGATGAAGATAAACGTGCTCCATTTATAGGCGTTTTCATTAGAGTTTTTTTTATACTTTTTCCATTTTCATCAAAATAATCAATTTTATTTTTTTCATATTCATATTTGTAAAGTTGAAGATCGGAATTTTGTAGATTTAAATTAGCAAATATAATTTCACCTGTATCGATTACTTTATTATCTTCATTTAAAAATTCTTCATAAATTATTTGGAAACTATCATCTTTCCAAACGTCTCTTTGAAAATCCACTTGAAAGCCATATAACCTGGCAAACTCAATTATGATACTTGGTTTTATTCCTAAATCTATAGCACTATTGTATAAACTATTTGTTATAATTGTTTCTTTATATACGATATTCTTAGTCAAATTTTTCTTTATTTTCTTTTTTTCATAAGTTTTATCGTCATTGATTCTTGTGAAAAGAATCTCATTTTTTTTATCAGTTTGAATTTTAAATTCTTTAATCTTTTGATCAGTTATATGATCAAATTTAAAAGTAAATTTTTGGTTAATTCTTAATATCTTTAATGATTTTTCATTTAATATTGTATTAATTAATAATTTTTTTTCTTCAGAATTAATTTTTAAATTTTCAATTATATTTTCATAAGTATCACCTTCTTTAGAAATATAATTAATTGTCGTATATCTAGGTTTCAGACTATCAGTGATTTCTTTGAAGGTTTTTTTTAAATATATATTCTCCATCGTATTTTTAATTTGTTGGTATTTGTTAATTTTTATATTTGAATGAATGACGGTGATTAAAATTACTAAAATTGTTACTAAAAATAGCCAAAATAAAACAGTATAGTCCTTGAAATTGTTAAATTTTAAATATCTTCCTTTTTTCATCTAAAAACCCTGATTTTCCTAGCTTTTTACAACACTTTTATTCAATCTAATATCTTGATTTATTAATATTATTATTTATAAGCGTCCCACTCAACATTTAAAAAATGTTATTTATTGGGTTTATTCCCAATTAGCTATTTAATTTGTAAATATTTTAAGAAGAGAAGTGTGGACGGTTAAGGTTACCAAAATTTGTCGTACACACTTCAAAATTACAAAAATATTATTCTTAGTATTTTTGTGAAGCTAGTGTGCGCCGTTTTTAAACTTGAGAGTTTGATCATGGCTCAGAACGTACGCTGGCGGCACGCCTTATACATGCAAGTCGAACGAAGTAGCAATACTTAGTGGCAGACGGGTGAGTAACATGTAGGTATCTTCCCTTTGGTGAGGAATAACACGAGGAAACTTGTGCTAATACCTCATAAGTCTTCACGGAGAAAGCTTTATGCGCCGAAGGATGAGCCTGCATTTGATTAGTTTGTTGGTGGGGTAATGGCCTACCAAGACTATGATCAATAGCTGATCTGAGAGGATGATCAGCCACATTGGGACTGAGACACGGCCCAAACTCCTACGGGAGGCAGCAGTAGGGAATATTGCACAATGGAGGAAACTCTGATGCAGCGATGCCGCGTGAGTGAAGAAGGCCCTTGGGTTGTAAAGCTCTTTCGTCGGGGAAGAAAATGACTGTACCCGAATAAGAAGGTCCGGCTAACTTCGTGCCAGCAGCCGCGGTAATACGAAGGGACCTAGCGTAGTTCGGAATTACTGGGCTTAAAGAGTTCGTAGGTGGTTAAAAAAGTTGGTGGTGAAATCCCAGAGCTTAACTCTGGAACTGCCATCAAAACTTTTTAGCTAGAGTATGATAGAGGAAAGCAGAATTTCTAGTGTAGAGGTGAAATTCGTAGATATTAGAAAGAATACCAATTGCGAAGGCAGCTTTCTGGATCATTACTGACGCTGAGGAACGAAAGCATGGGTAGCGAAGAGGATTAGATACCCTCGTAGTCCATGCCGTAAACGATGTGTGTTAGACGTTGGAAATTTATTTTCAGTGTCGCAGCGAAAGCATTAAACACACCGCCTGGGGAGTACGACCGCAAGGTTAAAACTCAAATGAATTGACGGGGACCCGCACAAGTAGTGGAGCATGTGGTTTAATTCGAAGATACGCGCAGAACCTTACCAACACTTGACATGTTCGTCGCGACTTTAAGAGATTAAAGTTTTCGGTTCGGCCGGACGAAACACAGGTGCTGCATGGCTGTCGTCAGCTCGTGTCGTGAGATGTTGGGTTAAGTCCCGCAACGAGCGCAACCCTCACTTTTAGTTGCCATCATTTAGTTGGGCACTCTGAAAGAACTGCCAGTGATAAGCTGGAGGAAGGTGGGGATGACGTCAAGTCCTCATGGCCCTTACGTGTTGGGCTACACACGTGCTACAATGGCATTTACAATAGGAAGCAAGATGGCGACGTCAAGCAAATCCTAAAAAGATGCCTCAGTTCGGATTGTACTCTGCAACTCGAGTACATGAAGCTGGAATTACTAGTAATCGCGGATCAGCGCGCCGCGGTGAATACGTTCCCGGGTCTTGTACACACCGCCCGTCACACCATGGGAGTTGGTTCTACCTTAAGGCAAGGTTTAAAACCCTTGACCACGGTATAGTCAGCGACTGGGGTGAAGTCGTAACAAGGTAGCCGTAGGGGAACCTGCGGCTGGATTACCTCCTTTCTAAGGATGATTAAAAATTTTTTTTAATCTAAAAAATATAACAGGCTAATGTTGACCGTCCTCATTTCTCTTCTTAGAATTAGTGTTTCACTCTTATGCTATATGGGCCGGTAGCTCAGTTGGTTAGAGCACACCCTTGATAAGGGTGGGGTCGAAAGTTCGAGTCTTTCTCGGCCCACCATTAAATATACTGGGGGATTAGCTCAGCTGGGAGAGCGCCTGATTTGCATTCAGGAGGTCAGCGGTTCGATCCCGCTATCCTCCACCATGAAACACTTAGTTATTTAAATTGTAAAAAAATTATATTATCAATATCTATATCCGATTGTTCGAAATGATGAACAATCAAGTATTTTTTAAATACTAAAAATTTAATTCAACACAGAATTTTTTTCTGTGCATAAATTAAGCGTTTAAGGGCGTGTGGCGGATGCCTTGGCACTGAAAGCCGATGAAGGACGTGGTATACTGCGATAAGTTACGGGGAGCTGTATGCAAGTTTTGATCCGTAAATTTCCGAATGGGGAAACCCAGCACTTTATGTGTTACTTTAAACTAAATACATAGGTTTAAAGAGATAACCCGGAGAACTGAAACATCTAAGTAACCGGAGGAAAAGAAATCAATTGAGATTCCGTGAGTAGTGGCGAGCGAAATCGGAATAGGCCAGTAGATTTGTTAAAAAAATTTGAATAGTTTGGAAAAGCTAACCATAGAGGGTGATAGTCCCGTATAAGTAATGTTTAACAAATTTCTAGAGTAAAGCGGGACACGTGAAATCCTGCTCGAATATAGGGGGACCACCCTCTAAGCCTAAATACTCTTCAGTGACCGATAGTGAACTAGTACCGTGAGGGAAAGGTGAAAAGAACCCCTATTAGGGGAGTGAAATAGAACCTGAAACTGCATGCCTACAATCAGTCGAAGCTCTTTTTAGAGTGACGGCGTACCTTTTGTATAATGGGTCAGTGACTTAATTTGTAAAGCAAGCTTAAGCCATCTAGGTGTAGGCGTAGCGAAAGCAAGTCTTAATAGGGCGATTAGTTTTATAAATTAGACCCGAAAACGAATGAGCTTACCATGAGCAGGTTGAATGCAAGGTAACACTTGCTGGAGGACCGAACCAGTTGACGTTGAAAAGTCTTTGGATGACTTGTGGTAAGGGGTGAAAGGCCAACCAAATTCGTAGATAGCTGGTTTTCCGCGAAAACTATTTAGGTAGTGCGTTGAATAAATATGCTTTTAGAGGTAGAGCACTAAATGGGCTAGGGGGAAGAGATTCTTACCAAACCTAATAAAACTCCGAATGCTAAAAGTAGTTCTTCAACAGACAGACTGTGGGTGCTAAGGTCCATGGTCGAGAGGGAAAGAGCCCAGACCACCAGATAAGGTCCCAAAATTGTGATTAAGTGTGAAAGGATGTGGAAATTCCTTAACAGCCGGGAGGTTGGCTTAGAAGCAGCCATCCTTTAAAGATAGCGTAACAGCTCACCGGTCTAATAGAGTTTCTGCGCCGAAGATGTAACGGGGCTAAAATCACATACCGAATCTGTGGGTTTATAAAATTTTCGAATTTTATAAGCGGTAGCGGAACGTTCTGTAAGCCTGTAAAGGGATATCCGTGAGGAGTCCTGGAGGTATCAGAAGTGCGAATGCTGACATGAGTAACGATAAAATAAGTGAAAAACTTATTCGCCGAAAATCCAAGGGTTTCTGCGCAAGGTTAATCCGCGCAGAGTTAGTCGGCCCCTAAGGCGAGGGCGAAAGCCGTAGTCGATGGAAATAAGGTTAATATTCCTTAACCAGATGGCAGTGACAGATTTTGTAAGTTGTAAGCTCTTAATGGATTGAGCTTGCCGCGAAAAAGTCTCAGGAAATAGCTCCATCATTAGACCGTACCCTAAACCGACACAGGTGGATTAATAGAGTATATTTAGGCGCTTGAGAGAATGATGTTGAAGGAACTCGGCAAAATGCTTCTGTAACTTCGGGATAAAGAAGACCTTTTTTTGGGCAACCATAAGAGGGTGGCACAAGCCAGGGAGAAGCGACTGTTTATCAAAAACACAGGGCTCTGCTAACACGTAAGTGGATGTATAGGGTCTGACGCCTGCCCGGTGCTGGAAGGTTAATGCGATGGGTGCAAGCTCATTTCTGAAGCCCCAGTAAACGGCGGCCGTAACTATAACGGTCCTAAGGTAGCGAAATTCCTTGTCGGGTAAGTTCCGACCTGCATGAATGGCGTAACGATTTCTCCGCTGTCTCCAACATCAACTCAGTGAAATTGAATTCTCCGTGAAGATGCGGAGTTCGCGTAGTTAGACGGAAAGACCCCGTGCACCTTTACTGCAACTTTACATTGGTATTAGGGAAAACATATTTAGCATAGGAGGGAGACATTGAAACAACGACGTTAGTTGTTGTGGAGTCAACAGTGAAATACCTCTTTTGTTTTTCTTGATATCTAACTGTTTGCCGTTATCCGGCAACAAGACATTGTATGGTGGGTAGTTTGACTGGGGCGGTCGCCTCCCAAATAGTAACGGAGGCGTGCGAAGGTAAGCTCAGAACGGTCAGAAATCGTTCGTAGAGTGCAATGGCATAAGCTTGCCTGACTGTGAGACTGACAAGTCGAGCAGAGTCGAAAGACGGTCATAGTGATCCGGTGGTTCTGAGTGGAAGGGCCATCGCTCAACGGATAAAAGGTACGCCGGGGATAACAGGCTGATACTGCCCAAGAGCTCATATCGACGGCAGTGTTTGGCACCTCGATGTCGGCTCATCACATCCTGGGGCTGGAGCAGGTCCCAAGGGTTTGGCTGTTCGCCAATTAAAGTGGTACGTGAGCTGGGTTCAGAACGTCGTGAGACAGTTCGGTCCCTATCTGCTATGCGTGTAGAAGAATTGAGAGGAGCTGTCCCTAGTACGAGAGGACCGGGATGGACGTACCACTGGTGGACCGGTTGTAGCGCCAGCTGCAGTGCCGGGTAGCTAAGTACGGAAGAGATAACTGCTGAAAGCATCTAAGCGGGAAACTCACCTCAAAACTAGTTCTTCCCATAGAGCCGTGGTAGACCACCACGTTGATAGGCTGGGTGTGGAAGTGCGGTAACGCATGTAGCTGACCAGTACTAATAGCTCAATTGGCTTAATTTATGCACTGAATAAAATTTTTTTTTAATTAAATTTACCTCTTTGATTAATTTTAAATTCTGCAAATTTAAAATCTTCTATATTATCTATATCTATTTGATTTGGAATTATTATATATCCAGGTTTTTTAGATGTTAAAGAATTGCATTTATCAATAACCCATTTTTTACAGACTAACACATTTGATCTAAAGTAAGCTTCTTTGAATTGTTGTCGGTTTAATTTAGATCCAACTTTAAGAGAATTATTTCCAAAGTAAGTAGTAAGATATTTATTTTTTTTGCCTATAATTTTTAATGCCTTTTCAGGATGCTGTTTTGCTTTAGAAATTATTGCCGCTGAATCGTATTTATTGTCTAAAAGAAGTTTTATTGCATTATCAATGTCTTTTGATTTCTGAAATGGACAAGTAGCTAACAATCTTACAATTATGTCAGGAGTATAATTTTGCTGTTTCTCCAATTTTTTTAACAAATCTTTTATAAATAATATTTCATCGGAGTTATCAAGTGAGTATTTTTTTGGTCTGTTGAAAGAGCAATCGGCATTATATTTTCTTATAATTTTCTTATACTTTTCTGAGTCTGTTGATATAATTATTCTGTTTATAAATTTAGATTTTTCAGCAGCGTTTAATATATAAGAAAACAAATGTTTTCCATTTAGTTTTTTAATATTTTTATCTTTTAAACCTTTAGATCCTGATCTAAGTCCAATAATAGCTAAAATTTTTTTTTTCATTTTTTTTCAATTTGGCATAAATTTTTTTGTAATTTGGAGCATAAACATTATATTTTTTGGATAATTTTACAAGTGACCCTATTTGACTATCTAATTCAGACTTTAATTTTAAATTAATATCTCTTTGCAGCGATGTTGTTAACGTATCTGGAAAATTTTGTATGGTTTTATTAATTTTGTTAAAAGTGTAGTCATTTTTAAAAATCTTTTTTGAAATTTCAATCGACTCTTTTAATAAATTATTTAATTCGTATGTTTTTATTTTTGATTTTCTAATTATTCCTAAATTACAATTATATAAAGATGTCATGGCTGAAAGAGCACTTAGTCTAATTAATTTCGTCCAAATAACATTATGATTACTTTTCAAAATTTTTATTTTAACTTTAATATTTTTAAAAATTTTTATAATTTTTTTTTTCATATTTTTACCTAAGCCCCTAAAGCAGATCAAAACTTCTGCACCATTATTAGATTCATGGACTATAATATTTGAACCTCTCTTTTTTTTTGATACAACTTTACCAATGTTTGATATAAAGAGCCTATTTCCAAACTTCTTTTTTAAAATTTCTATATGCGATAAGCCATTTAAAAAAGGAATTACAATTGCCTTTCTGTTTTTTATAAATCTTAAATGATTTTTCAAATAAGGATATTTTGAACATACAAATATAACATCAGCATATTTAAGGGATTTATCAGATTTAATTTTGCCTTTTAAGTTCCCATAGTATTTACTTTTTAAATAAAAAATTGAATTTTTTTTTATAATTTTTGTTGTAAAAACCTCATATTTTTTATCACTTAATAAAACTCCTAAAAATCCTCCAATTCCTCCTAGACCAACTATTCCAATTTTAACTTTTTGCACTATAAAATTTATTTACTTTTTTTTCGTTGATATCACAACCCCAACCAGGTTCTGAAGGTATTCTTAAAAATCTGCCATTCATTATAAGTTTATTACTGAAGATTTCTTCAACACCATCTGCTTCATCAAAATCTATTTCCCCTATAAAAAAATTTGGAACAATAGCTGCAAAATTAGCAGACATTAAAGTACCTAAGTATCCATTATAATTGTGCGTGGTTATTTTGTAATTCTTTTTGTCACAATATTTAGCAATCTTCATTGACTCTGAAAGTCCAGTCCATGGCAAATCAATAGATATATAATCAATACAATTTTGATTAATGAAATCTTTTATGTATATAAACTCCATTATAGTTTCACCTGTTACTATTGGAATTTTTGTGTATTTTTTTAATTCAATTAAAGCTTTTGGAATCCTAGTATCAATTTCAAGCCACTTTATTCTGAATTCCTTTAATGAATTAGCAACTCTAATTAAATCTTTTGTATGAAAGTTAAAATTTAAATCTACAGCAATAAAAATATCACTCCTCAAATACTTATTTAATTCTTTTATCCAATTTTTTATTTCAAGTAGAATACTTTCACTTAAAATTAAATCTGGATTTTCAAAAGAATAAAGATGGCCCGGCATGTAAATTTGTGGACCGTTTTCAAATATTGCTAAGTTTGTTTTTATAACTTTGAAATCAGTCTGGTTAATTTCTTCACAAAATTCTTTAACATCTGACAAAGTTTTTATTGCAGGTTTATTAAGCAAATCTGGCGTCCTCACTCTAGTCGTTCCGCAATGAGACCAATATAACTCCATTTCGAATCTGTTTTTCTTCGCAAATAATTCATGAACTGGTTTGTTCACATTTTTCCCTCTAATATCCCATAATGCATTCTCTATAGCTGATATGACTCTTTGAATTATTGATCCAGGACTACTTTTTGATTTTGACTTCAATTTCCATATTACCCTTTCAATATTTAAAGCATCCTCATTCAATATTAGAGCTTTGAAGTCCTCAATAATTCCACAAAATCCGTTTAAATTTTTAAATGTATCAGTGCATTCGGCCCATCCAGAAACTTTATAATCTGTCTCTATTTTTATAAAAGACCACTCTCTCCAACCAGCGGTATAATTAAAGACTTTAATGTTTTGAATTTTCATTTTTGTGTGTGAATAGTATTATTCTTATATAAATCTAGTCAGTTCAATATAAATTAAGAAAAACTTATAGAAATATAGTGGTTTATTTTCAATTTCATTATTTCTTTTTTAATAAGATTTTTAACTTATCTCTATAATACCTTGCAACAGATTTTATTAGTTTTTTGTCAGGTTTAGTTGTATTTCCAATTGAGTTAAGTCTTTTCTCAATACCATGATTTCTATTCTCTTCTGATCCATTGCATTTGAAAAGGTCTAAGTTTTCTAAAACTTTTTGTGTTAGATGATTGGCCTTTATCGGTATTATACTTTTATTATATGAAGATTTTTTTTTTATAAAATCAAATATAACTATTATTCGTGGCGTTTCTTTTTTACAATTTGAATGAAAACCATTTATGTCAGAAATTATTAAGCTCCCAACTGGGTAATCACATGTTACTATTTTTTCATTTAAATTTTTTTGTTTAATTGTTGTTTCATCTAGTTC
>CACMYV010000008.1 GCA_902617975.1 uncultured Pelagibacteraceae bacterium | reverse complement strand
CCAAGAAAGGAAGTATCCTTGGTAGAACTTCAATTTTTTCTTTGAAAGTTGGAGGTGTTCTATTCTTTAGAGCTTTAGCTGAGTCTTTATCAATAAAGTAACTGTGTATCAGTGCCCAGATAGCGAACATACCTGCAAGCATAAATCCAGGTATCAACCCGCTTAAAAATAATCTTCCAATTGATGTTCCGGTTGCAATTCCATAAACAATTAAAACAATACTTGGAGGAATTAATACTCCTAAAGTTCCACCAGCTGCTATAGTTCCTGTTGCAATTTGATCTGAATATCCTCTTTTTCTCATTTCAGGAATTCCCATGGTACCAATAGCAGCACAGGTTGCGGGACTTGATCCACTTAGTGCAGCAAAAATTGAACAAGCTCCTATATTAGAAATAACTAAACCTCCAGGTACTCTCCATAGCCATCTATCCAATCCTGTATATAAATCTTTTCCTGCTGGAGAATTTGCAACTGCCATCCCCATTAATATAAACATTGGTATTGAAAGTAAGACAAACGAATTTAATCCCGCATAGAAAGTTTCAGCAAAAACATCTAGCATTTGGAAACCTTCAAAAGCAACTAAAAGAGCTATTGATACAAAGCTTAAACCAAAAGCAATTGGTATTCCTGAAAACAAAACTATTAAAGTAAAAACAGCAACGATTATTGCAATTATTAATGGATCCATTAGTTAGTATCCTTTTCGTCTGTAAGCTTAATAATTTCTGCTATATATTGTAAAATCATTAATGCAGCACCTATCATCATTGAAGAATATGGTACCCACAATGGAGGATCCCAAACCGTTCCTGTTGAGTAATTTTTAGTAAACGCTTCCTCAACCATTAAAAAACCAAAATAGAATAAAATTAGGAAGAATAATAAACAGACTAATGAAGTAAAAATTTTAAGTCTTAATATATTTTTTTTTGATAAGAAATCATAGATCCACTCCATACTCACATGAGCTTTCTCACTTAAAACATATGCACTTCCAATAAATGTTGAAGCAACTAAAAGCATTGTAACTAGCTCAGTTTGCCATGTTATTGCTCTTTGAAAAAAGTATCTTTCAAAAACTAATTCTACAATTACAAGAATTGATAATAGTAAAGCTAGAACAGCAAAAGCTCCACAAGCTCTTGCAACATAATCACAGAATTTTAAGTATTTTTCTTTCATAAAAAAAACCCCTACTTACAGAGAATAAATAGGGGTTCTTTATATATTATTTTATTTAACTGCTAAAGCCATTTCCATTAGCTTATCGCCACCTGGAACTTTTTCAGCAAAAGCTTTGTGGGATGATTTTATTGCAATATCAACCCATGCAGCATGATCATCAGCATCCATATACACTAATTTAACACCTGCAGCTTTGTATGCTTCCTCAAACTTTTTATCTAAATTTTCTACTTGAGCTGTCATATATTTCTCAGCAACTTTTCCTGCTTTCATTAAAGCCACTTGCTGGCTTGAATTTAATGCATTGTAGCTTTTCTTAGACATTAAAATTGGCTCATACATAAACCATAAACCAAATTTTCCTGGAGGAGTTGCACATTTTACTTGTTCATATATTTTGTAACTCACAAAACTTCCTGAACTAGTATTTGCACCTGTTAATACACCAGTTTGTAATCCAGTATAAATTTCAGATGATGGCATACTTTGAATACCTGCACCAGCAGCTTCTAACATTTGGTTGAAAGCTTTTCCTGCAGCTCTCATCACTTGTCCTTTAGCATCACTTGGATTTTTGATACATTTAGTTTTTGATGCGAAACCACCACCTAACCATGCATCAGATAGTACTACAACACCAGCATCACTGATTATTTTTTTAATCTCAGTCATCATTGGACCTTTATTAAATCTCAATGCATGCTCATGATTTTTTACAGTTCCTGGCATTAATGTAGCATCAAACTCTGGATGGAATTTTGATGCATAAGCTAATGGGAAAGCAGAAATATCTAATTGACCTGTAGTCATAGGTTTCCACTGTTCTTTTGGCTTATAAAGTGACTTAGCTGGATAAATTCTAATTTCTAAATCAACGTTTGCTTTTTTTACTTCATCAGCAATAATTTGTACCATTTCATGACGTGGGTCAAAAGAGCCATCAGCTCTTGGTGTACCTGGCCATTGGTGACTTGCTTTTAATGTAACTGCGTATGCAGATCCTACTATTGAAAAAGCTATAATTATTGAAGACAAATATAATGTTATTTTTCTTAACATAGTTTTCCCCTTTTTATTTATAATGATGATATTAAATTGAACTTGAGCAGAAGAGTCAATATAAGGAAATGACGTACTTATTATGGATGGTCCTTTAAAAAATTTATTAGTTGTTGATCTTACTAGGGTTTTAGTAGGTCCATATTGCACAATGATTTTATCTGATCTCGGTGCACGTGTAATTAAAGTAGAAGCACCAGAAATTGGTGACGATTCAAGAAAGTTTGGACCTTTTGTAAAAGACTATTCAGCATATTTTATGTCACTTAATAGAGGAAAAGAAAGTATTGCTCTAAATTTAAAAAATGAAGATGATAAAAAAATCTTTGATAAAATTTTAGCGAAGGCAGATATTTTAGTAGAAAATTTTAAACCAGGTACTTTAGAAAAATGGGGATATGGTTGGAAAGATGTAAGGAAAAAAAATCCAAAATTAATATATGCATCTGCATCTGGTTTTGGTCAGACTGGACCTTTAAAAGAATTACCGGCTTATGACATGGTCGTTCAGGGAATGGGTGGACTGATGAGTGTTACAGGTCATCCAAATAGTGAACCAACAAGAGTTGGAACATCAATTGGTGATATTACAGCAGGCCTTTTTACTGCAATCGGAATTAATGCAGCTTTGTATGATAGACAAAAAACAGGTAAAGGAATGTTTATAGATGTTTCAATGTTAGACTGCCAGATTGCGATTTTAGAAAATGCAATTGCAAGATATTTATCTAAAAATGAAATTCCTAAACCGATGGGATCTAGACATCCTTCAATCGCTCCATTTGAGGCATTTAAAACAAAAGATAGTTATATAATCATTGCTGCAGGTAACGATAAATTATATGAAAAACTTTGTGAAGTATTAGGAATACCTGAAATGGTCAATGATAAAAGATTTAATACCAATTCACTAAGATGCGAAAATATGAATGAACTAAAATCTATTTTTGAAGATAAACTTTCTTCAAAAAATACTTCTGAATGGGTAAGTGAAATGGAAAAATTAAAGATACCTTGTGGACCGATATTTAATATTAAAGAAGCGGTAGAAAATCCTCAAGTCGAAGCAAGAAACATGATTGTTAAAGCTTATCATAAAGTAGTTGGTGATTTTAGATTAGCAGGCAATCCTATAAAAATGTCTTCATACGAAGATAAAAGTACTAGAGGGGACATTCCTGATCTTGATGAACACAGGGCACAAATATTAAAAGAGTTTTCTTAATTAAGAATTATTTTCTTCGTCGCTTACGTTATCTGAAACTTGTTCTTCTGCTTCTGAAACCTGATCTAGTGAAACGTCATCACTTTCTTCAGCCTCACTTGGAGCTTCTACATTAACATCAGGTTGAGCTGATGGTGATAATTCAGCAAGATCTTCTTTTGAAACTTGAATTTTTTCAGGTACCTTTCTAGCTCTTTTAGAAGGAAGAATTGGTACACCACTTTTTGAGATTTCACCTTTGTACAAATTCTCAAAATCATCACCAATATCTTCATCTTCCTCAGCGGTATCATCAATTTGTTCTACGTGTTTTCTTAGTTTGTAAACTGCAGCCTCAGTTAAATCTGGAACTTTAATTGTTTCTTCAGCTATTTCTCTTAATGCAATAACTGTGTGCTTGTCGTTATCTCTATCTAATGTAGGTTCAATTCCTGAATTAAGTTGAGTAGCTCTTTCTTTAGCAACCAAAACTAATTCATAAGGGCTATCTACTTTATCTATGCAGTCTTCAACGGTAACTCTTGCCATGGGCGATTAAATATACTTCAAGATCAACAAAATCAAGTATTTTTATACTAAAATTGGATTTAATTTTTTTCTCACTAAAAAAAGAAGAATAAAAGAAATAAGTATATAAAGAGCAGATATTATAGCAATATTCTCAATTGAAAATCCAATATCAATTAAAATTCCAAAAAGAGCTGTTCCAAAAGCTGTTGAAAAAACCATAAGTGCAGTGGTCAAAGCTTTAATAGATCCAATATGCTTTACACCATAAACTTCAGCCCAAGTAGAAGATCCCAAAACGTTTGCCAAACCATTTGATATTCCAATTAAACCTAGAAATATAAATGCAGTAAATTGTGCATCAAAATAAATAATTACAAAAGTCGACAGAAATAAAGGAATATTCATAAAAATTAAAAGTTTTCGACTTGTAAATTTATCAATTAAGAAACCAGATATTAAAAGTGTAATTACTGAAAATACTGAATATGACATAAAAGACTGAGCAATTACAAATGGTCCCCAGTTTTTTGACTCAGTAATAAATGACTGATAAACAAATACACCAGTTGCAATCCAAGGCATGGCAAGCATATTCATACTTACAATATAAAATTTATAGTCTTTTATTACTTCAATTCTTTTCCATTGCTTAATATTTTCCTCTTTAAATTCTTCACCTTCAGTGCTTTCTCTCGTATCAAGTTCAACTGTTCGAACTAAAAAGAATGATGCAATCGGTAAAAATATCAGAATTAATAAAGCAATTACTGTCCAAATATTTTGCCAAGTTGTTAATGACAACAAAAATACCATTAAAACAGGTAAGATAAATTCAGCACTAGATAAACCAAACCAGCAAATACTTAATGCCCTACCCCTAGATTTTGTAAAATATCTTGAAACTGTTGTTGTTGCAGTATGAGACATCATTCCTTGACCTGAAAATCTCATTAAAAAAATTGCAATGAATAAAAAAACTATTGATGAAATTTTTGAAAAGAAAAAACAAGAAAAAGATAAAAGTAATGTTACATAGATTGCAAATCGAAAAATATTTATATCATCAATTTTCTTTCCAACCCAAATAAGTAATAAACTACTGCACAATGTTGCAGATGCATATATTGAGCCAAATTGTCCATGAGTTATCGATAGTGTCTCTCTTATACTTGTATTGAATATTCCAAGAAAAAAACTCTGTCCAAAGCTTGAAAAAAATGTAAATATAAATCCAAATACAATTACTTTTAAACTTAAATTTTTAAACATAAAAAAATATGACTTCTAAAGTTGCTTTCATAGGTCTTGGTGTAATGGGTTATCCAATGGCAGGATATATATCAAAAGCAGGACATAATGTAACTGTTTTTAACAGAACAAAATCAAAAGCAGAAAAATGGATTGGTGAATACAAAGGTAATATGGCTGATACACCATCTGAAGCTGCGAAAGATGCTGATTTTATTTTTACCTGTGTTGGGAATGACGATGATTTAAAACAAGTTTCATTAGGAGAACATGGATTATTTCATAATGCCAAAGAAGGATGCGTCTATATAGATAATTCAACAGTGTCTGCTGAAATTTCTAGAGAACTTTATAAAGCTGCAAAAGATAAAGGATTTGGTTTTTTAGATGCTCCTATATCTGGAGGACAATCAGGTGCTGAAGGTGGGATATTAACTGTCATGGTTGGTGGAGATGAAAATGATTTTAAAAAAGCAGAGCCAATAATTGATTGTTACAGTAAAAAAGTAACTTTAATCGGACCATCAGGAAGTGGACAATTAACTAAGATGGTTAATCAAATGTGTATTGGTGGTTTAGTACAAGGTTTATCTGAAGCAGTAAATTTTGGAATTAATGCAGGATTAGATATGGATAAAGTTATGGAAACTATTTCAAAAGGTGCAGCTCAATCTTGGCAAATGGAAAATAGATATAAAACTATGGTAGCTGATAAATTTGATTACGGATTTGCTGTAGATTGGATGAGAAAAGATTTAAAAATTTGTATTGAAGAAGCAAAAAGAAATGGTTCACCTGTTCCAGTAACTGAAATTGTTGATGGTTATTATGCTGAAGTTCAAAAAATGGGTGGAAACCGTTGGGATAGCTCAAGTTTAATAGCTAGATTAAAAAAGAAAAAATAATTGTGTCTACCACTGTTCCCTACTACGAGGATTTTTCCGAAATAAAAAAGAAAATTTGGTTAATGTTAACTGATGCAGTTACTAACAGATCGTCTCCTTTTAGAATACCTGTTTTTTCATGTGGAAGTGAAGACAATATTGAAAGTAGAATTGTTGTTCTTAGAAAAACAGATGAACAAAATAATTTGGTGCAATTCCATAGTGATATTAGATCTGATAAAATAAAAATCTTAGAAAAAAATCCAAATTCATCAATGTTATTTTATGATAAAGACGAAAAAATACAGGTTAGATTAAAAGTTGAAGCAATTATCAATCATAATAATGATATAACAAAACAATCTTGGGAAAAAACTCAACATATAAGTCGTAAATGTTACTTAGTAGATAATGGACCAGGTACAGAGTCTGATATTCCAACATCTGGTTTAAAGCCTGAATTAGATAATTTTGATTACACAAAAGAACAAAGCGAAGAAGGATATAAAAACTTTACTGTTATTCAGTGTAAAATTAAATCTATAGAATGGTTGTATTTAGCTGCAAAAGGTCATCGAAGAGCTAGATTTGAAATTGATAATAGTAAAGATACTTGGTTGGTACCATAATGAAAAAATATGAAGCTATGGTTTTGTCATGTATGGATCCAAGGTTTCAGCCAAAAGTTTTTAATTACTTAAAAAAAAAGAAATTAACTGGAAAATATAGCTCATTTACTATTGCTGGAGCAGCCATTGGTGTAACTTCTAAAAAATTTAAAAAATGGCAATCAACTTTTTTGGACAATTTATCAACTTCGATAAAGTTACATAATATTAATAAATTAATTGTAATTAATCACGAAGATTGTGGTGCAGCTAAAATAGTGAATGGAAAGAAAGAATTTAATTCAACTATTGAAAAGAAAATTCACAAGGATTCTTTTAAAAAAATTAAATTAATTATAGATAAAAAATTTCCAGAGTTGAAAATAAATTTTAAAATTTTGTCGCTAAAAGATTAATCTTTCAAAGTCCCTTAATTATTATATTTGTCCCCTCAGCATTATCCAATCTTATTTGTTTTATTGGTTTATATTCTTCTGAATTATACCACTCTAGCGCCCTTTCATAACTTGGAAATTTTAGAACTATTATTCTTGGAAATTTAGTTTCACCATCAAATATTTGATACTCACCATTTCTAACTAAAAATTCTCCATCAAATTTTTTTACAATTGGATTAACTTTTTCAATGTAGTCTTTATAATTTTCTGGATTAGTTACTCTTAATTGTGCAATTACATACCCAGCTGGCATATTAAAAAACAGTTTTTAAGTATCTTTTCCAATTGTCTTGGTAATGTTTTGCGTTCTCAGTAATTTTACCAATTTCTTCGTCAGTAAGTTTTCTTACTACTCTTCCAGGCGCTCCAACTACTAATGAGTTATCTGGGATCTCTTTATTTTCAGTTATTAATGCTTTAGCACCAATAATGCAATTTTTACCTATTTTTGCATTATTTAAAATGACAGCTCCAATACCTATTAAACTATTATCTCCAATTGTACATCCATGGAGCATAACTATATGACCGATGGTTACGTCTTTACCAATTCTTAAAGGGCAACCTGGGTCCGTATGCAAAACGCTTCCATCTTGAACATTTGAACCTTCTCCGACATAAATATTTTCATTATCACCTCTAATTACAGCATTAAACCAAACACTAGAGTTTTTTTCTAATGTGACATCTCCAATAATAGTTGCATTTGGTGCTACCCAATTTTCGCCAGAGTTTTTTGGTTTTTTATCTTCCAAATCGTAAAACATAATTTATATATTATTACATTATGCCTATTAAAACACCAGTATGTGATTTTGGAAAAAAAGCAGAAAACTTTGAATTAAAATCTACAGAGAACAAATTAATATCATTAAATGATATCAAAGGTGAAAATGGAACATTGATAATGTTTATTTGTAATCATTGTCCATATGTAAAAGCAATTATAAAAGATGTGGTGGAGGACTGTACTAAGCTTAATGATTTAGGAATAAATTCAGTTGCAATATGCTCTAATGATCCAATTAATTATCCAGAAGATTCTTTTGAAAAAATGATTGAATTTGCAATTAAACATAAGTTTAATTTTCCTTACCTAATTGATGAAACCCAAGACATTGCAAGAAAATATGATGCTGTATGTACTCCAGATTTTTTTGGTTATGATAAAGATTTTGGTCTTCAATATAGAGGAAGAATTAGAGAATTAAAGGAACTAAAACCTGTGAGATCCGGAGATAGTGATTTATTTATTGCTATGAAAAAAGTTTCAGAAACAGGTAAAGGTCCTGAAGAACAATTCCCTAGTATGGGTTGTGGTATAAAGTGGTCATCTAATTAATGTATTTAATAATAACTAGAACTTTCCCTCCCGAAGTTGGTGGTATGCAAAATCTAATGTGGGGATTGTCAAGATCTTTATCTAAAATTGATATGATTAAAGTTTTTGCTGATTATCACGAAGATCATAAAAAGTTTGATGATAAAGTTTCATTTACAATTGAAAGAGTTAGTGGAGTTAAATTATTAAGAAAATACAGAAAATCTCTATTAATAAATGAATATTTAAATGAAAATAAAAATGTAAATTGTATTATTGCAGATCACTGGAAAAGTTTAGAACTTATAAAATCCCCAAAAAAGAAAATATGTTTAATTCATTCCAAAGAAATTAATCATCCTAAAGGATCTAGATTAAACAAAAAAATTTTAGAAGTTTTAAATAATGTTGACCATGTGGTAGCAAACTCAAACTTTACGAAAAATTTAGCGTTTAGTCTTGGGGTTGAAGAAAAAAGATTAATAGTCATAAATCCAGGTGTTGATCCTCTTGAAGAAATTTCAAAAGATGACCTTAAACAAGCAGAAGAAATTCTAAAAGGAAAAAAACAAAGACTAATTACTGTATCAAGATTTGACAAAAGAAAAAATCATGAAAAAGTTATAATGGCTATTCGAAATTTAAAAGAGAAATACCCTGATATTACTTACACTTGTATAGGATACGGAGATGAAGAGGAAAATTTGAAAAAATTAGTTATAGAATTAAAACTTGATAAATATGTAGTTTTTTTAAGTGATATCTCTAATGAATTAAAAAATGCACTAATAGCAAAATCCAATATTTTTATAATGCCCTCAATAATTCACAAAACTTCAGTCGAGGGATTTGGAATTTCTTTTATTGAGGCTGCACAATATGGGATTCCATCTATAGGTGGTAAAGATGGTGGTGCTTCTGATGCAATTATTCATAATAAAACGGGATTAATTTGTGATGGTAATAGTCTAGATGAAATTTATTCAAGTATAGATAGTTTATTTGAAGGTAATAAATATATTGACTTTGGAAAAGAGTGCAAAAATCATTCCGAAAATTTTCTTTGGGATAAGATAATTGAAAACTATAAAAGAATCTTATAAATTAAAAACATGCTAGATAAATTTAATGGAATAATTTATTTAAGTATTTTTATTTTACATTTTATTGTTTACGCCGTTTATGCTTTTAGAACAGTGGTAGCAACAAAATCATTTTTAGATCAATACAATATAGATCATTCTGCAGCTGTGATGGTTAGATTTTTTGGAGCACCGTTTATTGCATCAGTTTTAGTAGCACTATACATAATGTTAATTAAAGCAGATGGTTTGGCAGGAACATGGGGTTTCTTTACATTAATTTTTGCTCAAAATGTTTTATATTTTTTAATTGGGATATATACAATTTATATCAATAAGCTTGGACATAACGAAAAAACAAATAGCGAAGGTGTCATTGCCTCAGGAATTTTGACAGTTTTAAGTGGAATTCTTTGCTACGGTCTAGCTGATAAAATTTATATTTAATTTTTTTTTCTAAAAGTTGAAAAAATTTGCCAACCAACAATTGTTACTGTTATCAATAATATTATTAGTGTTATAGGCCTATCCCATAAAAAATTAGGTGATCCATCACTTATTAATAGTGATCTTCTTAATGTTTCCTCCATTAGTCCCCCGAGTACAAAAGCCAATATTAAAGGTGGCATGGGGAAATCATATAGCCTTAAAAAAGTTGCAACCACTGCAATACCTATCATTAAAAAAATATCAAAATTGTTGAATGACATTAGATATATTCCTGTTACTGAAAAAAATAAAATTAAAGGAATTAAGTAATTTCTAGGTACTGCTAAAATTCTAGCGATATAAGGTATTAAAGGTAAATTTAAAATCAAAAGTACGACCATGCCAATGTACATTGACATGATAACTGACCAGAAAATTTCAGGGTTAGTTTGATAAAGTCTTGGTCCTGGCTGAATACCAAACCCTAAAAGAGCTCCAAGCATAACCGCAGTTGTACCACTCCCTGGAATACCTAATGTTAGCAAAGGAACAAACGAACCAGAGCAAGCCGCATTATTTGCTGTCTCAGGTGCTGATAAACCATGAACACTACCTTTTCCAAATTTTTGTTTTTCTTCTTCGTTTACATAATTTCTCTCCATTCCATATGCTAAGAAAGATGCAATTGTTGCACCTGCACCAGGTAAAACACCAATTAAGAAACCAAGTATAGAAGACCTAGGTATAGTTTTGGCCATTTTAATTGTTTCCTCTTTATTTACTTTAATTGAACCTAATTCTGTTAATGAGATTTGTTTTGCTGCTCTGTTTGGATCTTTCCCTCTAAAAATAATCGTCAGAGCTTCACTCATTGCAAATGTAGCCATGACAATTAATACAAAGCTTATTCCATCAGTTAAATTCATATTGTTAAAAGTAAATCTTGTTATATCTGACAAAGAGTCTTGTCCTACAGTTGCTAACATTAATCCTAAAACTACCATCATCATTGCCTTTAAAAATTGTCCTTTAGATGAGAATGCAGAAATTGCAGTTAAACCTAAAATCATTAGTGCAAAATAGTCAGGTGACCTAAAAGCTAAACTTACTTTTGATAAACTAGGGGCTGCAACTAATAAAAATATTGCAGAAATTGTTCCACCTGCAAATGAACTATAAGCAGCGATTGCTAAAGCTTTACCAGCTTTTCCCTGTTGTGCCATTGGATAACCATCAAATGCTGTTGCAACAGTTCCTGGTATTCCAGGTGCATTTAACAAAATAGAAGATGTAGATCCTCCAAATACTGCTCCATAATAAACACCCGCCATTAAAATTAAACCTGTTGATGGATCAAAGCCATAAGTAATTGGTATCATTAATGCGATTGCAGTCATTGGTCCAAGTCCTGGTAACATTCCAATTATTGTTCCAGCAAAACAACCGACCATTACCATTAGAATATTTGTAAGTGATAAAGCTGTTGATAATCCGATAAGTATTCCTTCGATCATCCCATAACTCCAATATATTTTAAAAACGGATCACGAAGATAAATATTTAATAAACCATGCAACAAATACATAAATGCAGCAACAAAAGGGAAAGATAAAATAAACATTAATCCCCATCTTCTTTCGCCTAAGAAATAGTAAGACGCAAAAAGAAATAAAGAAGTTGATATAAAATATCCAATTTTCAAAATTACAGCTGCATATATTAGTGAGACAATTATTAGATAGATAATGCTTTTATAATCTAAGTGTTTGTGATTTACCTCTGTAGTAACTTTCTCAGGTAAAATTATTTTTAAACTCGATAAAATTATTCCTGCCCAACCTAAATATATTGGAAAAGTTCTAGCATTGAATGGTGCGTTCTCATCAAATGCAAATACTTGAATGTTGTAAGCTGTGTATAGATAAAATATTGATAAAACTAGAAAAAGCAGTGAGATAAATTTTGTAGGACTTATTCTCACTGCTTTACATTTTTAATAATCTATAAAGATTATATTACTCCAAGTTTTTTCATCAGAGCTGTCATTTCAACTGTTTGTTTTTCTAAGAATGCATCAAATTTAGAACCTGGGTTATAAATATTTACCCATGCATTTCTTTTTCTAACAGCTTCCCACTCTGGTGTTTTTTGAACATCGCCAAGCATTTTAGAGATTTTGTTATAATCACTCATACTCATACTTTTTGGTGCAAAAAAACCTCTCCAGTTAACAAACTGAACATCATATCCTTGCTCTTTTAATGTTGGAGCTTCTGGTGCATCACCTACTCTTTCAGGAGCTGTGATACCAATTATTCTTACTTGATCTCTAGCACCCATTACTTCACCTAAGCCCGTTGAAAGTATTTGAGTTTCTCCAGATAAAAGTCCAGCAAGCGCTTTTCCACCAGCATCATATGGAACATAGATCACATCGTTTGGATTTGCTCCAGCTGCTTGGAAAGCTAACGCACCAATTAAGTGGTCCATGCTTCCTCTTACAGATCCTCCAGCCATTTTAATTGACTTAGGATCTTTTTGATATTGATCAACTGCATCTTTGAAATTTTTGATAGGTGAATTTTTTGCAACAACTATTGCACCATAATCTCCGATTACACCTGCAATTGGTTTAACATCTTTGTAAGATAAAGTGCCAGTTCCTTTTACATAACCTTTGTGTCTTGTAATAGATCTTAACACCAATGGTGTTGACTGAACTAAAACTGTATCTTTCGGAGCGTTATTGATTAGGTAAGCCAAAGCCTTACCACCTCCACCACCTGACATGTTTTCAAATGATGCACTTTTCAAAAAACCAGCTTTTGTTAATGCTTCTCCAGTACCTCTAGCAGTTCCATCCCAACCACCACCAGCACCACCGCCAATTAAAAAATGTAATTTTTCAACTGCAAATGAACTTGTTGATGCAAATAGAAGGAAAGCAGAGAATAAAACTGAAATAAAAGTTTTAATTAGTTTCATTATTTCCTCTCTTATTATATTTATGAAATCATCATTAAACATAAGTTATAAATTTTAGTCAATGCTCAAATATAATCTTTCTAAAAACATAAAAGAATATTTTTTAGCTTTAATAGGTAGTTATAAAGCTTTATTTATAGGACTTGTTGGTGGATACTTAGGTACTTTAATTAATCTACCTTTGCCCTGGTTATTAGGATCTCTAGGTTTAAATTTATGTTTTGCATTCACAAAATTTAAAATAGTTTTTCCAACTAAATTATTAAATCCTATATTTTTAATTGTTGGTATAATTCTTGGTGGAACTTTAAATGTAACATTATTGTATAAAATTCATCTATGGATTTTTTCTTCATTAGCGATGTTAATCTGCACAATAGTCAGTACTATTCTTGCTGGTTATTATTTTTTTAAAGTTTGTAAATTTAGTAAATTCATTTCAGTTTTAGCAGCTCTTCCTGGTGCATTTGTTCCAATATCTGCAGCTTTATTAGAATTTGGTAAATCAAAAAATGATAAAGGTGTTTTGATCCCTCAGGCTACTAGGGTGATATTTATTGTAAGTTTTGTTCCGATTTTTTTTATTAATAATTTAGGTTTCTCAGAAATGACCGGTTATAATTATGAAAATATCTATAATGAAAGATATTTTTTAGAAATATTATTTTTATTAATAATCTGTTTCATTTTTGCAAACATCTTAAAAAATTATAAAATTCCATCACCTACCTTAGTTGGTGCAATGGCTTTATCTGGCGCTTTTTATACTTTTGAAATAATTAATGCCAGATTTCCAGATGCATTTATAAATGTTGCATTTATATTTCTAGGCACCGCTTTAGGTACCAGATTAAACGGATTAAAAATTAAAGAATTATTATTTTTTATATTTCATGGAATAATAGTTAGTTCAATTTTGGTAATTGTTGCAATGATAACTGCTTATTTGCTCACTTATATAGGGTTTGAATTTATCCCAACTTTTTTAAGTTTTGCACCTGGAGGAATTCATGAAATGGTTGTCATTAGTGTTGCTTATAACATAGATCCAATATTTGTGAGCTACCATCATTTTTTAAGAATTTTCATAATAGTTTTATTTTTGCCTTTTTTATTATCAAAATTTAGAAAAACTAATTAATTGCTTCTTGCATTCTTTGAAATACTTTATCTGCCGAAAGTTTGGTCAAATCTGAAACTTGAATTGCTTTAAAATGTTCTCGCTCAATACTAACTTTTTTAGCAGTAGTATGCGATCCAAATAAAACTAAGCCTTTTACATTCAAATGAGCCGCCATATGTGCTGGCCCAGTATCATTAGATACAACAAAATAACTATCTTTTATTAATGATGAAAGTTGAGGAATGTTGAGCGCTTTATCATTATCTAAAATAATATTAGCATCAATATCATTAGCTAATTTGATTTCATTTGGACCAGGGGCAATTAAAATTTGGACTTCATCTCTAAAAGAAGATTTAATTTTTTTTATCAATTCATTGTAATACGGCCATCTTTTTATAGTTAAATGAGAAGATGAAAAAGGGAATAAAATTATATATTTATTTAAATTATATTTTTTTTTGATTTCTGAAATATCCTCACAGCTCCATGAAAAATCTGGTTTGATTACTTTATCAGTTTTAACACCAGACACATTTAATTGATGCTCAAAACGATTTAAAACGGTATCTTTGTCAAAATCTGTCTTATTAGTTCCTTCTGGAAGAGTTGTCTCAGTTGAGGACCAGACATCTGATGTAGCTTTTGGGAAGAGAATTTTTTTATAAAAACTAGTTCTTTTAGAATTTTGAAGGTCATATACTTTAACAAATTTATATTTTTTTATTTTTCTCATTAATAAATATAAATAAATTAAGTTAAATCTAGAAAGTCGTTTATCTAAAATGACATTAGTTATATTTGGATTTTTTTTTAATAAATCATAATAAGGTTTGGTCGATAGTATATAAAGATCATCATTTGGATGGTTATCAGATATATCTTGAATTGCACCACTTGCCTGGGCTATATCACCTAAAGATCCATGTTTTATAATAAGTATATTAGACATATTTTTAACAACTTAACATAATATCAGTTTATATGAATAAAATTTTAGTAGAAGTATCAGTTGGAGAATTACTGGATAAAATTTCAATTTTAGAAATTAAATCAGAAAAAATTAAAGATCCTGAGAAACTAAACTTTATAAATGATGAATATAAAATTTTAAAAAATCAATTAAATAAAAATATTAAAAATTACAGTGAAATTGAAAATTTATACAATTCACTAAAAGAAATTAATTCAAAGCTTTGGGTAATAGAAGATGATAAAAGATTATGTGAAAAAAATTCTGATTTTGGTGAAAAATTTATTAAATTATCAAGAGATGTTCACTTTCTAAATGACGAAAGGGCAAAATTAAAATTAGAAATAAATAATAAAACTGGTTCTAAAATTAAAGAAATTAAAGAATACACTAAGTATTAATTTTTTTCCCAGTCAAATCTTTGAAAAGAGTCAAATATCTTGAAAATACCTTGTGACCATTGATTACAAACTTTTGAAAATTCAGGATCATTCATATTTAGACATTTAAGTGATGCTATTTTGATTTCATCTTTTTTTATCACAGCAAAATCGATTGGTGGACCAACAGTTAAATCACTTTTTAATGTAGAGTCCATTGATATCAGTGCACATCTCGATGCATCTCCAATTGAAACTTTTGGTGTGATCACTCTATCTAAAATAGGTTTTCCATATTTAACTTCTCCTATGACCAAATATGGTTTGCTATCTGCTGGACGAATATAATTACCCTGAGGGTAAACTAAGTATAATTCAGGAGGTTGATCTTTTATTTGACCACCGACAATAAATGTTGAGCCTAATAATACACTGTCAGTATTTATCCCTTGTGGAGAAGAATGTTCAATATTAAGCGAACCTATATATGATGCAATCTGCTCAAAATCACTACAAGTATTTAAATTCATAATACCTGTTTCGCTTTTTAAATCTTTTTTGATGGAATTATAAACTGCTTGAGAAGTTCCAAGATTTCCTGATGTAACAATTACTATTGTTCTATCTCCAACATCGTGTGTAAGCATTTTAGAATATATATTTACATTGTCCAATCCTGCATTTGTTCTGGAGTCTGATGCAAATACTAGTCCTGTCTCTGTTTTAATGCCAATACAATAAGTCATATTAAAGTTAACTATTTAAATTATATGTGGTTACAATAAAACCCATTTATTTCATATCAGATATCGAATTTAATCATTTGCTTATTTAACTCTTATGTAAAAAAATTAAGTTAATATGTCTGATTTTTGGAAAAATTACGATTCTAAATCAACTTTTGATGGATATATCAGTAAAGAGAAGAAGTTAAGAAGTCATGCTAAGATCATTGCAGGTATACTTGAAAAATATGGAAAAAAAAAATTACAAGAAATAGAAAAAAATTGTCAAAGTACAATAAGCGCTAGAGGAATAAATTTTAGAGTTTATGCTGCAAACAATAGAGCTGAAGAGAAAAAATGGCCTTTAGACATCATTCCTAGAATTATACCAAAGAGTCAATGGTTAAAGGTTGCAAAAGGACTTGCGCAAAGAGTTAAGGCACTAAATTTATTTATCGATGACGTCTATAATGCAAAAAAAATATTTAAAGACAAAGTAATACCTAAAGAATTAATTTTTAATTCTCCTTTATATTTAAAAGAATGTGAAGGTTTCTCCCCAAAACACAAAGCATGGTCAAATATATCTGGGATTGATCTTATAAAAAACATTGATGGGGATTTTTTAGTTCTTGAAGATAACTTAAGAGTTCCGTCTGGAGTTTCATATATGCTGGAAAATAGAATGGTGATGAGAGATATTTTTCCAGAACTATTTACAAGATATAAAGTTTCTTCAGTTCATCAATATGCAAATAAATTATATAATTGCATGACAGAGTGTATTCCAAAGAAAACTACCAACCCACACATGGTTTTATTGACACCTGGTATTTACAATTCTGCTTATTTTGAACACTCTTTTTTAGCTGAACAAATGGGTATAGCTTTAGTGGAGGGCAAGGATTTATTTGTTGAAAACGATCACGTTTATATGAAAACCGTAAAAGGACCTTTAAAAGTAGATTGTATTTACAGAAGAATTGATGACAATTTCATGGATCCTAAAGTTTTTTTCAAAGGATCATTGCTAGGTGTGCCAGGTGTTTTCAAATGTTGGAGAAAAGGAAATGTTGGAATAATAAATGCATTAGGTACAGGAGTAGCAGATGATAAAGCAGTTTATTCATATGTTAATAAAATGATCATTTATTATTTAGGAGAACAACCAATTATTGATCAAGTTGAAACTCTTCTGTGCGGAGATAAAAAAAATAGAGATCATGTTATAGATAATATATCAAAATATGTAGTTAAACCTTCAAATGCATCCGGTGGTTATGGAATTATGATTGGTCCAAAAGCTTCTAAATCTGAAAAAGAAGAAATGATAAAAAATATTAAGAAAAATCCAAGAAACTATATAGCACAACCTTTGGAAATTTTATCGACAGTTCCAACAATTACGCCTGACAATATTGAGCCACGGCATTTAGATTTAAGACCTTTTATCTTAACTGGTAAATCTACTTATGTTACGACGGGGGGATTAACCAGAGTTGCACTTAAAAAAGGGAGCACAATTGTAAATAGTTCACAAGGTGGAGGTTCCAAAGATACACTAATTGTTGATAGTAGAAACTAAACTATTACTTTTTTATTATAAAAATCTTTAATCTGATCATCTTTGTAACCAAAAATTTGCATAACTTCTTTAGTATGTTCTCCTAAGTTTGGAGCACCTTTTGACTTTTCAGTTTTACTTTTTGAAAATTTAATAGGCATACCAATAGCATTACTTTTACCTGCCTTTTTATTATCTACTTCTATAACCATTTCTCTTTCAATTGTTTGAGGATCTTTAAACATATCTGTTATTGAGTTTATAGGACCGCATGGTAATCCATTATCATCAAAAATTTTTAACCATTCGCTTGAAGTTTTTTTAATTAGTTCTTTGTTAAGAATATCAACTAATTCTTTTAAATTTTGTTTTCTATTTAAATTAGATGAAAACTTTTCATTTTCTTGCAAATCTTCACGACCAATTGCTTTGAGTAACATAAGCCAAGTATTTTGATTTGAAGCACCTACTGTTATCCATTTATCTTTTGTTTTAAATGCTTGATAAGGAGCTGTTAAAGGATGTGCTGATCCTAAAGGACCAGGTGACTCTCCTGTAGCACCTGCAATAGCTGACTGCCAGTATGTATGAACAATACCTGCTTCATATAAAGATGTATCAACTTTTTGTCCTTCACCCGTTTTTTCTCTATGAACTAATGCTGCTAAAATTCCACTAGCTGCAAGTAAACCAGCCGTTATATCTGTTATTGGTGCACCTACTTTCATAGGTGGTTTATCTTTGCTTTCGCCAGTAATACTCATTAATCCACTCATTCCTTGTGCAACCAAATCAAATCCTCCTTTATCTGCATAAGGACCCGTTCTACCGTATCCAGATATTTCACATAATATGATTTTAGGATTAATTTCTGACATAACATCATAACCAACACCTAATTTTTCTAATGTCCCTTTTCTAAAATTCTCTAAAACTACATCAGAATTTTTTACCATCTTCTTAAATATCTCTATTCCATCTTTGTCCTTTAAATTTAATGCGATACCTTTCTTATTTCTATTCATCATCATAAAAGCTGCAGACTCACCATTAATTTCTGGTGGCAAGAAGTTTCTGGTATCATCTCCTCCGGGTGTCTTTTCTATTTTAATTACCTCCGCACCTAGATCAGCTAACAACAATCCACATGTTGGACCAGCCATTATTTGTGCCATTTCAAGTACACGAATGCCTTTTAATGATGCAGCCATCTATTACTTATTTTTGAATTTTGGTTTTGTTTTATTTAAGAAAGATTGATATCCAATTTTAAAGTCTTGGGTATCATAACATTTGTAACCTAGATTATTTATTTTTTCTGTGACTTTTCCATCTTTTAAGATGTTTCTTGCAAATTGTTTGTGCCATCTTGCTACTTTTGGAGCTCCTTCACATATTAGGTCAGCTGATTTATAAGCTTCTTTTTCGACATCTTTATCATTAACTACTCTATTAACTAGCCTTTTCTGAAATGCTTCATCAGCTTCAAATACTCTTCCTTCAAATAATATTTCCATTGCAGTCGTGTAATTAGTTACTTTTAAAAGCACCTCAAGTTCTTTTGCAGCCATTGTTAAGCCTAATCTTTTAATTGGAACTCCAAACCTGGAGCTTTTACCACAAATTCTAATGTCACAACATCCTGCTATTTCCAATCCACCACCAACACATATTCCTTCAATCAAAGCAATTGTTGGTATTGGGCAATCAAAGATTGCACCAAGTGTTCCATGCAAAAATTTTCCATAAGATTTTGCTAATTTGGATGAAGATCTTTGTTTTTTAAATTCTCCAATATCATTTCCTGGTGAAAAAGATTTGCCGCCCTCTCCTCTTATTATGATGCATCTTAAATTTTTATTTTTTGATAGCTTTTTAAAAACTTTGCCAAGCTCAATCCACATTGGCTTAGTCATTGCATTTAATTTTTCGGGTCTATTAATAACAACTTCAACTAAATGTTTATTTTTTTTATTTACTTTAATTAATTTACTCATTTAGCTCCTATAAAAAAATTCAACTAATGTCATTGGTATAGCTGGAACATAAGTTACTAACATTAACAATACTAATAATACACATATAAAGGATATATTCGATCTTGTTACATCCCATATGTCTGCTTTTGCAACAGAACAAGCCGTAACTAAAACACTTGCAACTGGTGGTGTTTGTTGGCCAATTGCTAAATTTAAAGTTACAATTATACCAAAGTGAACTGGATCAATACCTACCGCATTAACTAATGGCATAACAATTGGTACTGTTAAAATTATTGCGGCAACTGAATGTAAAAAGAAACCTATAACTAAAAGAAATACATTGAGTATTCCTAAAACTGCATATTTATTATTTGTAAAATCAATAATTGACTCTGCAACTTTTTGTGGGATTTGTTCAATTGTTAAAAATTCACCAAGTAATACAGATGCAGCTACTAATAACATTACTGAAGCTGTTTGAATTGCTCCTTCACATGCTGACTCGTATAATCTTTTAAAGTCAATTTCTTTATAAATAAAACCAATTACCAATGATGCTACAACTGCTAAACCTGCTCCTTCAGTTGCAGTAACAACTCCTCCAAAAATTCCTCCTAGGATAATGATAGGTAATAAAAATGCTAATGCTGCATCTTTTGCAGTTTTCTTTACATTTGGAATATTAAATGTTTCCTCAACAGGAAAGTTCTTACGTCTCGCAGTAATATATGCTGCTAACATTAAGAAGAAACCGCCTATTACACCTGGAACAATTCCTGCTACAAATAATTGAACTACTGAACTTTGAGCCATTACCGCATAAACAATCATTGGTATTGAAGGTGGAATGATAATAGCTAGTGAGGCTGAAGATGAGGTTACTGCAGCAGCGAAAGGACCTGGATATCCCTTTTTCTTCATAGCTGGGATTAATATAGATCCAAGTGCAGCTACATCTGCAACAGCTGAACCAGAAATTTCTGCAAAAAACATAGAGGTAGCAATGTTAATCATACTTAAACCACCTTTGATGAAACCAACAAGAGCTGAAGCAAAAGCTATCAATCTTCTAGAAATTCCTGCACTATTCATAATTGATCCAGCTAGGATAAATAAAGGAATAGCAATCAATGGAAATTTCATTGATCCATCAAACATTACAATTGCAGTATCAATTAAAAAACTTGTTCCTGTCTTCAATACCATTGCAATAATTGTTGTAACTGCAAGGCCAATAGCTATAGGCACATTTATAGATAAAAGAAGTAGAAGGACTGCAAACATTGTAAGAATTATCATTAAATATCTCCTGTCTGCTCGTCACCGGTTGTTTGAAGAACTAAATTTTTATAATCTTCAGGAATTCTTAGAGTTTCAGATAAAATAAATAAACATGATGCAATTGGGATAACCGATTGCACAAAAGGTTGCGGAACCCATTCTAATGTTACTAAAGTTTCTCCTGTTATAAGAGTTAAAACTAAATAGCCGTAATAAGCCAATAATATTAAAAAACCATAAACAACTAATTTTGACACTACAAAGAAAATTTTTCTAAGTGCTAATGGAAAAGCTTTGAAAATACTTGGAACGCTAATATGAGAACCTTTTAAAGCTGCGTATGCTGAACCATAATAAGTTATCCAAGCAAGCTGAACAGCTGCAACCTCGTCATACCAAACTAAAGCGCTACCAGCAAAACGAAAAGTAACACCAAGCAAAACTGTTACTGCTAATGCTACCATCATTATAAACAGTATTAGTTTTAATATTTTTTCGTAAGAATTTATAAATTTTTGCAATGTCATTTTTTTTTCAGGCCCTCTGGTAGAGGGCCTGTTACAAATTATGTTAATTTGCTAAAGACGATACTTTATCAATTAACGCACCACCAGTTGGTACTTCTGACGCGAATTGATCGTATATTCCTTTACTTGCACTAATGAAAGCACCTTTGTCAGCTTCGTTAACTTGAACTCCAGCTGATTTGATAACTCCCAATAAAGATTTTTCAAGATTAGCAGCTTCAGCGTACACAAATTTTTGCGTATCTTTAGCAGCTTGCTCTAAAATACTTTGTACATCTGCAGGAAGTTTGCTCCAGTGGTCTTTATGTACTGTTACATAAGCAGGAGTGTAAACGTGACCTGTGATTGATAAATATTTTTGAACTTCTTGGAATTTAGCACTAGCAATCTGAGCATATGGGTTTTCTTGTCCATCCATAGTTCCTGTTTTCAAAGCAGTAAATACTTCTGAGAAAGACATTGGAGTTGGGTTTGCACCATATGATTGGAACATTTTAACTCTCCATTTTGATTTAGGTGTTCTTAATTTAATTCCTTTTAAGTCACCTGGAGTGTTAATTGGTCTAGTGTTGTTTGTGATATGTCTAAATCCATTTTCCCAAACAGCAATAACTTTGTATCCAGTTTTATCTTCAAGATTTTTAAACATTCCTGGTAAAACTTGGCTTTCAACTTTATTCATGTGTTTTCTGTCTTTAATTATGAAAGGCATATCAAATACACCAAACTCATCATGAATAGATGCCATTACTGATGAAGGTAACCACATGTTAACTGTACCTAATTTTAGTTTTTGCATTCCTTGTTTGTCTTTACCAAGTTGCGAAGAACCAAAAACAGTAACTTTTCCTTTGCTGCCTAATCTCTCATTTGCAAGTTTAGCAAAATGATCAACTGATGCAGAAAATAAAGATCCAGGTTTTCCTACGTGTCCAAATTTTACTTCAGTTGAATTTGCTGAGAAACTTAGAAATAGAGACGATAATAAAACAACAATTATTTTAAAATATTTGTTCATATTTCCCTCTTAAGTTTGTTTTTTTTAAAACAGCTTATAGAAAATATGAATGCAGTGCTAGGGATTAAATTGGCGTATCGAAAAAAAAATTATCGATCTTTAAATTCAAGATTGCCTCGAGAGTCTACACTCTTTTTGACATGCTGATAGTAGGTAGGATTATCAATCAGTCTTGACATATCTATACCCTTATTCTCATAACGTCTTTTTATTGTCATTCTTGGGATTATTACGAGGTTCATATTATCAATAAAGTCCTCGGTCCATTCTTTTTCTATCTTATCCTTGACCAATCTTTTCAAAAATACCCTTAAATCAGAACAACTAAGGTGTTTAATTTTTTCGTTATACAATACCATTTTGATGAATATATAATCTTGATATTATCTTGCAAGTTTAATGAATATATCTCCCATGCCTGACTGAAGCTGATCTAATGGAGTATTATTTCTAAGCGTACAATATCTGCCTGTAACTTGGTGTCTATCTATGGCATTAACATTATATTGAGTGCATGTTTTGGCTTTGTGTAATAAACCAATGACCAGTTTTCCATCTACTACTGAAACTTGTTTCGTATCTAAATCATTGCCATTACAAAAATATTTTTTGTTTACCCTTTCAGGAAAATCTGTTTTCCCACAAGGATTTTCAATTGTGAACACATAAAATTCTTTTTCTATACCTTTAAATTTATGCTTCATCTTAGTTGTTTTTGAATATTTCATTAAATCGCAGGAACATGGAATGCAGCATCTATAATATTCACCACATATCTTTTTACCTGTATTGTTTTCAGTTAAATAGACATATTCCGGTACTGCATTTGGGCTTATTAAAGAACCAGATACCGCACAATATAATTTATTATATTCTACAAAATCTTCATAAGAGATATCTTTATCTATTATATATTTAAAAAATTTAGGACCTGCTGCATTTCTATTTCTGTCTGGGAAAATTTTATTCCAATCATTAACGATATCTTGATAATAGTTTTTTTCTTGAGAATTTACTGAATTTATCGGAATTGAAAAAAAAATAACAAATATAATAAGACTAAGTATATTTTTAATACTGTACATTAATTAATGATTTAAAAACCCATATTTGACCAGTTACTTCGGTCTTGAGTTTTACTATTGAATTTTTTTAATTCTTCCTTAGATGGTTCCCTAAAAAGATACATTACAATTCCTGAAACGAATAATACCAATAATGATAAAGAACAAATAGTCATAAGCTTGATATATAAAAGCTTTGTAATTTTTCAACACTATATAATGAGTAGTATTGTCCTATAATTTTTGTCTAAATTCGTAAGTTTTATTTAATTCATCTATATCAAATGTTTCTATTGATCCATCAGTCCATTTAATTTCAACTTTAAAGTCTTTTTCACCTTTTCTTATTCCATAATGAGCAACAGGTTCCATCTGACAAAGATATCCTGAGCCTGCATCAATTGTTTTTGAGTGAATTCTCTTATTAGATTTCATTGTTACTGTTGCCCCTCTTGCTGGAGCTCCATACAGATTAAGTGGTTTAATTCGTAAATAATTAAAATTTGTAATATCTGCTTTATATAAAGTTAACGGTTGAAACCCTGACTCACCATGTGAAACTAATAGTTCTAAAATTCCATCGCCATCAACATCTGCAACAGCTGCACCTGTACCAAGACCAACTGTCTCTAAACCATTTTCCATTTTAATTTCTTTAAATATTCCACCCTCTAAAACTTTGAAAAGTTTATTTGGTTCTCCAATATTATTCATGAAAATTTCATCATATCCATCATTATCAAAATCAGCTGAAATAACTGTTCTAATTTTAGTAGGATCATTATATGGAGATGTTGATATATCTTTAAATTTATCTCCATCTAAAACATATGCTCTATGCATTCCATCCCAGTTTGAAGATAAGATATCTAATCTTCCTCTATACAAAAGGTCACTCAGAGCTGTTCCTCTACCATTTTCAAATCTATCTTGTACTGCATACTCTTCAGCAACATCTTGGAAAGAACCTTTAGAATTATAATATAAAAAGTTGTCTCCTCTCTCATTTGCTGCAAAAATATCAGATCTATCCGAAAGAATATGTCCTGAAACAATAGCTCTACCTCCAGTAATTTTATCAATTGATAATGATTTAGCTTGATCTTTTATTCGATCTCTAATTAATTCATAAAATCGAGTAGGACCTCCATAATTTGCAACATAAATACCATATGCACCATCACCATTTCTATCTACACAAACAACTGACCTACCTGCAGTTAAGTTTAATTCACTTTGATTGATTTCTTTTTCAAATAAATCTTCGAATTTATTGTTATTTAAATCTATTAGTCGATCAGAATAAATTTTTGATCCACTGTATGTATCAGTATTTAAAAAATATATTTCCTCATAGCCATCTTGATCGATATCACATGCGGCAACACCAATTGTTCTTCTCTCTTCATCTGTAAATATTTTTTCGTTTACAATATTTATTAATTTTCCATCTTTATAAGAAAGAGCAAGATTTTTAAAACCAAAGCCTGTTACCACAAAATCATATTTATTATCTTTGTTAACATCAGTAACTGAAACTCCATAGCTTAATCGAAACTCATTTTCTACTATTTGATCAGTTATATTTAAAAAAAAATCTTTAGCGTTTGCATAATTAAATATTGATAAAATACTGAGAAAAATGAAGATAATTTTTTTCATAATTAAGCTCTTTATTAGAATTTAAAAATTATAATATGAGATAAATTAGCTTAATCAAGTAAGCCTAATATTGAATAAATAACCAACCCTATAATTGCTGCAAAGAAAATTAAAAATGAAATTTGACTAAAAATATTATTCTTTGATCTAATTTCTCCCTTTTTGTACTTTCTAATCTGAATTATACCAAACCTAATTACTATTAAACCAAGGATTAAAAGCGATACTTTAAATAAAAATTCAATCATTTTTTTTTATTTTTCTTATAATTTTCCATCCATTTGTTAAATACAATTATTGCATCATTCATGTCTTTTGTTTTATTTGGATGATTCTTAGCCCTACCTAGCATAGTTGCAATAACATTTACTTGATATTTTATTGGTCTCTTTTTTATGGCTGAAACAGTAAACAATGCTTTTTCTTTATCTTTAAATCCTAAGCCCTTTAAGGTTGTCTCTGGTTTATAATCTGAAAATAAAGAAAGATTTAATGGTTTAAATTTTTTATCTTTGATTAGTTTATTCATTGGCATTTTATCAACTATATCAAAGATTTTTTTTGTATATACTTTATCTAACTCAATTTTTTTTGTGCCATCAAAACCAATTAAAGTAACTTTAAATTTTTTTGATTTATCTAATTTTGTAACTAATTTTATGTATCTTTTGTGGAAGCCTTTAATTTCTTTTTGATACAAATCTTTTGATCTTTTATATTCTGGATGACTATAATTAGGCGTATTGAGGACTAACAATCTACATTTCCATAGATATTTTTTAAAACTCATTAAAAATATTAATTGTAAATTTTATCTCTTACAAGTTTACTTAATAAACTATATCCAAGTTCGTTCATATGTAGTGGATCTTCATCGTAAAACTTATCATAACCTGCATTTATCATGGGTGTTGTAATATCAATATAATCCCACATTTTTAAATTGGTTAAGTGTTTTTTTATCTTTGAATTAGCATCTAAAATTGTTGTCATAAGATCTCTCCTAAAAGGACTGGGTTTAATAGATATAAAAAAACATTTCGCTCTTGGTAGTTTTTCTTCAACTTGATTAGAAAATAATAAAAATTCTTTTAACAATTCATCGCTATCCATTCCATAACCAATGTCATTATCTCCGGCATAAAAGAAAAGATTAGATGGGTTTAAAGGAGCAACTAATCTATCAAAATATCTTCTACAAGAGACTAAGGTTGAGCCACCAAAACCTAAATTATAAAGATTATTTATTGATAAATCGTTTTTGGCATTATCCCACATTTTAAAAGTTGAACTACCATACAAAGCAACACTGTTATTTGTTTTTGTCTGTTGAAAAGAATTATGTTCCAATTCTCTAACATCTAATTCAAACTCTTCTTCAACTGGACTCACTAAATTTACATTAGTTTTCAAATTCTCTATTTTATCTATGTTGTCTTGAACATTTTTAGCTAAATCAATAGCTTCTTCTACATAGGATCTAAATTTGGTTCTGTAATTATCTAAGAAGCTTTTCATTTCATCTTGATTTTCTGGATCTTTGACATGATCACTTATAGTTATTGGCTCCTTAATAACTGCTGAATATATTGTTTTAGAAACTGGATAATCAAAATTAGCAAGGGCAATTGGAATAAGTTTTGGTTTTGGGCTAAGTTTAAATGCAAGGTTAAATGCTCCAGCTTTAAATGGTCCTGGAGATGTTATTGTTTTATTATCTTCTGTTTCTGATGTTCCTTCGGGGGCAATTACAATCGGTTGTTTTTGATTAAATACCTTTTGTGCTTCATCAAAAAGCTTTTGTTTTCTTAATTTCTTTTCCTCTTCGCTTTCGTCCAACTTATCAGACTCTGGGGTATGAACAAAAATGTAATCTAAATTTTCATAGTAATTATATCTCCAAAATTCTGTGTTCCGACTTGTTCTAACGATACGTTGGCCTCCATCATTATATTTTGGATGTAATATTTTTGAACTGATGAAATGACTGTCGATTGAAAATGAATGTCCATTTGCAAGCTGATTATCATCTATAGCTGCTAAGTGATTGTAAAAAAAAATATTTGTTGGTTCATCTGGCAAATTTTCCCAACCCTTAATTACATATTTAACATTATCAAAAGCTTTGGTGAAATTTGAATTGGTTAACTCTCTTAATTTTGTTTTATCTGAATTACTAGAAGAATTTGAAACTCTATTATAAATAATATTTAATTGGCTGTGGAAACGAGACTCTCTTTCTAAATTATTTAAGGTGTCTTTTATTAAACTAGATAATGATTTTTCTATCTCATTTCCTTTAATAAGTAGTTCGTAAACAACATCAAATGCCATTGCATAAGTATGAGTACTCTTCAATAAATGTGGAATACTATATAACTTAGAACTAGCAGGTATTCTTGCAGTATTATCTTTCAATAATAAATTAACAAATTCTAATTCGTTTTCCGCTGAATATTTTGTTAGACCAGTTGCACTTTGTTGGAAACGTCCTAGCTGCCACAATTGTCTTTTGAAAATCTTTATTGATAATTCAGGGTCAGAAATAATCAGATTTTCAAGGGCTTCGTTAGAAATATGTAAAACTTTCGTATCCCTGGTAGATTTAATTGTATACGGATTAAAAAAATCTCCTTTCCCGGAAGATAAAGTTAGAGCAATACCAGCTCTAGTTAGAGTTCTAAAATTTCTTCTTATTTTTCCATTAATAAAGTTGTGGAATAAGCCATCAACTTTACCACTTAATAATATTTTTAAACCTTTAGAAACATCCCCCTCTTTAACTATATATTGATTTGATGAATACATCTTAATATTACCTAATTTAATAAACTTTTCTAAGTCATCATCAGTAAGTGTTGAAAAAAAAGTAGCAGATTTAATTCTATGTATATTTGTAATACTTTTTTCTGATGGGATGCCTGGAGAAATTTGTATTTCATCATCTTTATACAAAGTGTTTAAATTTCTTGAAGAGACAAGCAGTTGGAAAGAAAAAAACGAAATGGCTGAGTATAATGTTGATATAAGTTTACTATTTTTTTGTTGTAAATCTCTTAAATCATTTAGTTTTATCGAGATATATTCTGTTCCACCTTCAATAAATATTTCACCCATAAATCTATTGGGTTGATTAAGTCCAGATATACCTAATGGTGTTGCAGGCTTTGTTATTTTTGCAAAGGTTATAGATTTTGTTTCAAAATACTTGGTAAATGTAGCTTTGCCTTTAATTAAAAAATAAATGTTTTCAGAAATTTGATGCTGCTTTGCTAAAACTTCATCACTTTCAGCTATTATATGTTCTGATATTCCATCTATTAATCCAAAGGATTCTTTTAGATTTCCTAAATCAAAGCCATTTTGCTCAAATAATTCAGATAATTTCATAAGTAAAATGAATAGATATACTTAATTTGAATTTATTGATTAAGAATAAATGCATATCTGGGTTGAAAAGTTATCAATAGTTTACCTAATTTTTTTTAGTAACTATAAACTGTGAAAAATAAATCAAAAAAAAATAAATCAATAATTAAATCTAAAACGCTATCAAAAAAGCCAAAGGTAATAAATCCAAACTATTTTTATTTTTATAATGAAAATGGAAAATTAGTTGGAATACCTTACGGTAATTAAATTTTATCTTCTTTGAGATAAACTAGCGTGTTTACTTAATACTTCAGCTGAAATAATTTTTGCTTCTGTTGTTTTCTTAACATTCCAGATTTTTTCCTTAGCAATTTTAGTCGATATTTTATTATCAACTATTGGTGATGGATAATCTTTACCAATTTCTAAATTAATTCCTTTTTGTTCAATGAATGTTAATTTCCATGGTTCATGAATTAATTTTCCTGGAACATTTTTTAATTCTGGAACCCATTTTTTTATAAAATCTCCAGTGGGATCTTGATCAATTGATTGTTTAATTGGATTGTAAATTCTTATTGAATTTATTCCTGTTGTTCCTGATTGCATTTGAAATTGTGAATAATGAATACCTGGCTCATAATCGGTAAATAATTTTGCTAAATGTTTTGATGTTTTTTTCCAATCAAGCCATAATTGATAAGACGCAAATGAAACTAACATTGCTCTCATTCTAAAATTAATCCATCCATTAGTTCTGAGGTACCTCATGCATGCATCAACAAACGGATAACCAGTAGTTCCATTTTTCCACGCTAAATGATAATCTTCATTAAAATCATTTTCTCTTATTCCATTATAAGCGCTATTCATATTTCTAAATTCAATTTCTGGTTCATCATATAACTTTTGAATAAAATGACAGTGCCAGGCTAACCTGCTTTTAAAAGCAATTAAGGATTTCTTTTTTGTAAAAGATAAATTGGATTTTAACTTATCATTAGTTTTTTTAAAAATTTCTTTAATAGAAATATTTCCAAATGCAATATGAGGGCTTAATCTAGAACAGGAAGTTTCTCCAGTTATCGGCGAAGACATTTCTTTTTGGTAATTTTCTGATCTATCATTAAGGAAAGAATCTAAAAGTTGAAGTGCGTTTTGTCTTCCACCAATTTGAGTTTTTCCGTTTTCTAAGTTGTTTGTTTCTACTTTCGATAAATCTTCTACATAATTATCTGAAATAAACTCACAATTTAAATTTGAATTAATGCTTTCACTATCTATAAATTTATTCCAATTATACGACCATTTATTTCTAATTCTATGGTTTAGTTGAACGCCAAATTGATTTGATATTTTCCAATTAATATTTTTTTCTTTAAATAAAAAACTAACTTCTTTGTCTAAGTTAGTTATGTACATGTTCTTGAATATTATATTTGAATAAACCTCATTTATTTTAAATTTATTAGTTAAATGACTTAAAATTTCTAATGTATCTCCGTAATATATGTTAAGTTTAGAATTATATTTTTCACTTAGTGTTTTTTTCAAATCTTCTAATGATGATTTTAAAAAATCTAGATGGAATGAGCTTGATGTAGGTAATTTGTGATATTCTTTATCAAATATGTAAATTGGTAAAATCTTTCCTGATTTTGCAGCTTCGTTAAATGCATCATTATTAGATACACGTAGATCGTTCCTAAACCATACGATTTTGTTCATTTTAAATAATTAAAGACTGATTTTGAAAGTTCTTGAAGTTTTGTCGTCTGATACTTTTAAAATTTTAAATTTTGAAGTTTTTTCAAGTTTTTGCCCTTTGTTTGTAACAAAAGATTTCATTTTCTTAACTTCACCCTCAGGCATTTTTCTTGTGTATTTTAGAGTATGTTTTTTTGATCCAATGACAAATATAGTTTTCATGAGATTTTAATTACAAATATATTTATTATCTGTCTCTGTGACATAAGTTTCATTTAAGAGTTTGGGAATATTTAGATTATTTTGATATCGAGAATCTACTAAAGAGACAGGTTGTATTCAAATAATATATTTATAAAAAATAGAAATAAATTTGTTGAATACAACCTACCTAAAACTTATTTTTATAAGTGAAGGAGGTGCAAATGCTTAGAATAACGCCACCTGACACTTAGCTGGTGAGATATCACATATTAAAAATAACACAAACTAAATCCATTTGATGGATTTGGCCAAAATGGCATAAAAAAGGGGAGCTCTTTTGGTAATAACCAATTGAGCTGACCCCTTTTAATAATTTTTAGACATAAAATCTTTAATTCTCTTAGCACCTTCAATTATATCTTTTGTGCTTCTTGCGTATGAGAATCGTATAGTAGAATTTCCTCTTTTTTGATCAAAATCAATTCCTGGTGTTATTGCAACATTTGCTTCATCTAAAACTTTTTTACAAAAAGCTAAGCTATCATTTGAATATTCAGATATATCAACATAAATGTAAAAAGCTCCATCAGGTGGTGAAAACTTTTTTAATCCTGCCTTAGGTAATTCCTCTAATAGTATCTCTCTATTTTTTTTATATACTTCTACATTTGATTGTAACTCTTCATTTGCATCCAATGAAGCAAGAGCTGTAACTTGACTTGCGTGTGGAGGACAGACAAATAAATTTTGCGAGAGTCTTTCTACTTGTCTGACATGATCTTCTGGTACAACCATCCATCCTATTCGCCAACCAGTCATAGAAAAGTATTTTGAAAAAGAATTAATTACATAGCAATTATCTGTAATCTCTAAAGCTGAAGTTGGATTATTTTCATATTGTATTCCGTGATAAATCTCATCACTAATAAAGCTTACATTGTTTTCATTTGCAGTATTAATTAAATTCTCTAAAGATTGTTTATCCAGCATAGAACCAGTTGGATTTGCAGGCGATGCAACAAGAATTCCATTTAAATTATTATTTGTAATATCTTCTGGAACAGGTTGAAATCTATTTTGAAGTTTAGTTTGAATATCTACAGTTTCCAAACTTAGTGTTTTTAGTATTTGTCTATAGCTAGGATAACTTGGAGATCCAATTCCAACTCTGTCTCCACTATCAAACAATGCCGAAAACGATAATATAAAGGCTCCGGAAGACCCTGTTGTAACTACTATTCTATTTGGATTTAAATCTAAATTGTACCAATCTCCATATAACTTTGAAATTTTTGTTCTTAGATCAGGTAGACCTAGCGATACTGTGTAACCTAGATTGTTTTTGTTTATCTCATTAGTAATATAATCTTTAGCAATCTTAGGTGCCGGTGTTCCTGGCTGCCCTACCTCCATATGAATTATATCTTTACCTTTTTCCTCTGCAATTCTAGCAGATTCCATTACATCCATTACTATAAATGGATCAACATCTGATCTTTTTGATTTTTTCATCATTTTATTTGATCTTCACAAAATTTTTTAATTTGTTCGTTTGATAATCTGTCCTCTTTAGTTTTTTTAGAATCTAATTCAGCTTTTCCAATTATACATGCTTTAATAGTTTTGCTTCTATTAAAATCGTTATAATAATTAGTTGAGATGTAAAGAGCTATAATTCCTAATACTAAAAAAACTATAAGCTTTAAATTTTTTTTCATTAAATTTCAGTTTGAGCTTTTATCCTTTCGTAAGCTAATCTAGTGTAAATTCCCAAATTTAAAAAGGGTTGTGGTGGTAACCAGTTTGGTTTTTTTCTTTGTTGTATTACTTCTATTTCATTAGATTGTTGATTAGAGGCCATTAAGGCTATTTGTTCACCGAATAGTGTTCCTACTCCAATGCCAGATCCATTGTAACAGCCTGCGCTAAAAATATTATCATCAATTTTTTCAAATATTTGAGAGCTATTACCACTTCTACATACAATTCCCGACCAACTGCTCTCTATTATATTATCAGGTAATTGTTTAAATCTTTTCTTGATGCCTTCTTTATGAATTGCAGCTCTTTTATTTAATTCATTTCTATTCATTGAAAAAGGGTTTCTTAACTCTACAGTATTTCTTATAAGTATTCTCCTATCTTTAGTCATTCTTATCGTAGCACCCATTGGTCTTATAGGAAGAACACCCCACTCTTTTGGAGAACCTATATCTTTAAATTCTTTATCTGTGAGTTTTCTCGTGAGACTAGCAGTTAATGTGATTGGGAAACTATAATTTTTTTTTACATTCAAATATTTCAAAAAACCGTTTGTGCAAAAAATAATTTTTTTAGTAGTTATTTTGTGCTTTTTTGTAAAACATTCAATTTTGTTATTAATCTTTTTCCAATTATAAATTTGAGAATTTTCATATAATTTTACATTATCTGGCAATGTATCAACCATTGCTCTAGCTAATTTACCAGGGTTTAAAAGAATTCCTCCTGAGGTAAAAACTCCAATTTTATAAAAAGGCGTTCCCAATTTTTCAGTTAACTCTTTATTAAATAAAATTTTATTTTTAAAACCAAGACTATTTAATAATTTGCTGAACGATTGAGCTTTTGTCTCATCTTGCTCTTTAGAGGAAGCAAAATATTTTCCACATTCATTCCAATCACAATCAACCTGATATTCTTTTATAAATTTTCTAACAGCTTCTATACCCAAGTGATATATTTTTGTTTTTTTTACATAATTCTCTTCATCGCTGTTAGATTTAAAACCATCATTTAATGTAGTATCAACTAGATAGCCTGAATTTCTTGAACTTCCACCCTCACCCGCTAACTGTGCATCAATGAGAATAATTTTTTTATCTTTCATTATATCTGAAAGTTTTCTAGCAGCTGATAATCCTGTATACCCAGCTCCTACAATTAAATAATCACAGTAAATGTCTTGATCTAGTAATTTAAAATTACTTCTCTCAGGAAGTTGTCTTGTCCATCCACAGAAATTGTTGTTTATTAAATCCAATAATTATTTTTATAATGAAATTTTACTAATCTCAACTAACAAGAGACTTTTGAGGCTTCATATCACTCTTGCTTATACCAGCTACTTTAACTGGTTTTTTCATAGCATCTCTTCTGAACGGCTCACCTAATTCTTGATTTAGAATTATTTCAATAAATGTAGTAATACCTTTTTTCTGATCTTCACATGATTGTTTAATAGCTTTAGTGGTTTCTTCCATTGTATTTGCAATTACACCTTTTAAACCACATGCATTAGCAACTTTTGCATAACTTAATTCTGGATCTAACTCTGTTCCAACAAAGTTATCATCAAACCATAATATTGAATTTCTTTTTTCAGCGCCCCATTGATAATTTCTAAAAATTACCATTGTTATTGCTGGCCACTCTTCTCTTGCACACGAACTCATTTCATTCATACTTATTCCAAATGCTCCGTCACCAGCAAAACCTATAACTGGAGTATCTGGGCATCCAATTTTTGCTCCAAGAATAGATGGAAATCCATATCCACATGGTCCAAATAAACCTGGAGCCAAATATTTTCTTGGTTTTTCAAATGTTGGGTAAGCGTTACCAATTGCACAATTATTTCCAATATCACTTGAAATTATAACATCTTCTGGCATCCCAGCTTGAATAGCTCTCCATGCTTGTCTTGGAGACATTCTATCTTTATCTCTTTCTCTTGCTTCTTTGTTCCAAACAGTTCCTGGATCATCATCCTCATGATCTAAACTTGTAAGAGTTTGCAACCATGCAGATTTTGTTTGATGAATTAGATTTTTTCTAACTTCTCTACCATTATCTCCAGCATTTGATGAAAGTTTTTCTAATATTTGTTGAGCTACCATTTTAGCATCACCGCAAATACCAACTGTAACTTTCTTGGTTAAACCAATACGATCAGGGTTCATATCTACTTGAATAATTGTTGCATCTTTTGGCCAGTAATCAATTCCATATCCTGGTAATGTTGAAAATGGATTTAATCTTGTTCCTAATGCTAAAACTACGTCAGCTTTTGAAATTAATTCCATTGCAGCTTTAGATCCGTTGTAACCTAATGGACCAACAGCTAGTGGATGGCTTCCCGGAAAGCTATCATTATGTTGATAACCATTACATACAGGTGCATCAAGCTTTTCTGCTAATTTTTTACAATCATCAATCGCATCACCTATAACAACTCCCGCCCCAGACAAAATTACTGGGAATTTTGCTTCCGATAATAATTTCGCAGCTCTATCAACTGCATCTTTTCCACCACCTTGTCTTTCAAATCTTACAATTGGAGGTAATTCTATATCTATAACTTGTGTCCAAAAATCTCTTGGTACATTTATTTGCGCGGGCGCTGACCCTCTAAATGCTTTTTCTATTACTCTGTTTAAAACTTCTGCCATTCTTGATGGGTCTCTAACTTCTTCTTGATAACACACCATGTCTTTAAATAAATTCATTTGCTCTACTTCTTGAAAACCACCTTGGCCCATAGTTTTGTTTGCTGCTTGTGGTGTAACTAATAGTAACGGAGTATGATTCCAGTAAGCAGTTTTTATTGGTGTAACAAGTCCTGTAATACCTGGACCATTTTGAGCAATCACCATTGACATTTTTCCGGTTGCTCTAGTGTAACCATCAGCAATCAATCCACCATTTGTTTCATGAGCAACGTCCCAAAAAGTTATTCCAGCTTCTGGGAAAAGATCAGAAATAGGCATGAATGCAGAACCGATAATACCAAACGAATGTTCGATACCATGCATTTGTAAAACTTTTACAAAAGCTTCTTCAGTTGTCATTTTAGCCATATCAAATCCTTCTTAATTCTATTTTTTAATTGTCAAAGTGCCCAATTCATATATAAATTGGATCGAATTTCAAACAAAGAAATCGTCACAATGGCTGGCACAGATATTATAATCCACGATGAAAAAGACAATGTAGGTGTTGTAGTTATTGAAAAAATTACTCCTAAACAAGACTGTGATTGCTGGATTATGGAAAATGATAAATCAGTAAAAATTCAATCGATGGATGAAATACCTTTGGGTCATAAAATTGCTATGACAGATCTTAACGAGGGAGATACAATATTAAAATACGGACATGATATTGGCAAAGTAGTAAAATCAATTAAAAAAGGTGAGCATGTACATGTTCACAACGTTAAAACTAAAAAGTGGTAAAATGGAAATTCCAAAAACGTTTTTAGGATATAAAAGAGAAGATGGAAGAACAGGTACAAGAAATCACGTAATAATTCTTCCTGTTGATGATATTTCAAATGCTTGCGCTGAAGCTGTAGCTAATAATATTAAAGGCACGATTGCACTCCCACATTCTTATGGAAGATTACAATTTGGAGCAGACTTAGAGCTTCATTTTAGAACAATGATTGGAACAGGAAAAAATCCAAATGTTGCAGCAGTTATAGTAATTGGTATTGAGCCTAAATGGACAAAAAGAATTGTTGATGCAATTGCAACAACTGGAAAACCAGTTGAGGGTTTTAGTATAGAAGGTGTAGGAGATATAGATACTATCGCAAAAGTTTCAAAGAAAGCTCAAGAATTTTCAATTTGGGCATCTGAGAAACAAAGAGAAGAGCGTCCTATAAGTGATTTATGGATATCAGTTAAATGTGGAGAGTCTGATACAACATCAGGATTAGCATCAAATCCGACAGTTGGAAATTTAATGGATAAATTAGAGCCCTTGGGTGTTCATTTATGTTTTGGTGAAACATCTGAGCTAACAGGTGCTGAAACTGTGTGTGAAAAAAGAGGAAAAACTCCTGAGGCTCAAGAGAAGTTTAGAAAAACTTGGAGTTCGTATAATGATTTCATCTTAAAAGAAGCAACTGACGATCTTTCTGAAAGTCAACCAACAGCTGGAAATATAGCAGGTGGACTTACTACAATCGAAGAAAAAGCATTTGGAAACTTTCAAAAAATTGGGGGATGCAAATTTATTGATGTACTAGAACCAGCAGAAGAACCAACTAAAGGTCCAGGCTTATACTTTATGGATACCTCATCAGCTGCTGCTGAATGTGTTACTTTACAAGCTGCAGGAGGATTCAATCTTCACCTATTTCCAACCGGACAAGGAAATATAATTGGAAACCCAATTGAACCAGTAGTAAAACTAACTGCTAATCCTTTAACTGCTAGAACCATGAGTGAGCATATTGATGTTGATGTTTCTAAAATCTTATCAAGAGAAATGAATTTAGATGAAGCTGGTGATGAATTAATTAAAGCTACAATAAGAGTTGCAAACGGAAGGTTAACTTGTGCTGAAGCACTTGGTCATAGAGAATTTGTGATGACTAAATTATACAGAAGTGCTTAAGCTTTAAGCTTAGCTTCTCTTGCTTTGTTCCACTTAGAAATATAATTTCTTAAAATTGCAGCTCCAATTCCAAGAACTACTGCTAATACAACTGATGTAAGTCCATAAAAAACTGGAAGGTCTTTAGAATAATCTAAAATAAACTGTGCTATATTACCAAGGTTTCTAGTTCCATTTGCTACTGTTTCAACGATTATGTCTTCTTTAATAAAAGTGTCATAAGCAATTGCAATTCCAACTAATAATAAAAGTACTGCCAAGATTGTTTTAAATTCTGAGCTATCAACTTTTTCACCAATTTTTTGACCAAACTGAACACCAATAATTGAGCCAAGTATAAGTACAAAAACTAAAACAAGATCAATTGTTCCGTAATTAAAAGCATGAAGAACAGTTACAATTGCACTTACAAAAATTGTAACAAACAAAGATGTGCCAGGAATTAGTTTGGTTGGCATTCCAATAATATAAATCATTGCAGGAACCAATATAAATGCACCACCTACTCCCATAATTGCTGCTATATATCCAACAATTAAACCAATAATAATTGGAGTAAATACACTTTCATAAACTTTTGATTTTTTAAAACGCATTCTAAAAGGTAGTCCATGTATCCAATAATGAGTATGTAATTTTTTTCTAACAACAATTTTTTTTCTTGCCTTATCAATTTCAGATACTCCTTGAATAAGCATTAAAGTTCCAAGTATAGCTAAGATGTACATGTAGGCTAAAGAGATAACGATGTTTATTTTTCCAATATCTTGAAAATAAGAAAAAGTTAAGATCCCAAGTAAAGTTCCAATAGTTCCTCCGACTACAATCATCAATCCCATTTTATAATCTAATGTGCCTTTTAAATAATGAGTAGTTGAACCAGATACCGATGTACCTAAAATATTGCTTGCTTCATTTGGAACTGCATAAGCAGGTGGAATACCTAAAAATATTAAAAACGGTGTCATTAAAAATCCTCCGCCTACACCAAATAATCCTGAAAGAATACCAACTGCTAAACTTAAACCAAATATAAAGAGTATGTTAATCTCGACTTGAGCTATTGGAAGAAAATATTCCATATAATCTAACTATTCCTCTCATAATCTAAAGTCAATGATTATAAGAATAAATTAAATAAAATTTTGAAATGTTCCTAAGATTATAATTGCCCAAGTAAAAAATATAAAAAGATATAGAAAAGATTTAATTATTTTTGAAAGCTGATTTGAAACTAATAAAGGGATTTTCTTAATATTTTGATTAAAAGCTTGAAGCATACTCGCGAAATACCACAAGTTTTATTAAATGCAAATAATATTTAATTAAATTTAAAAAATAGTTGCTCCGAAGACTTTGACCTCATCTCCCTCTTCTCCAAGTACCAGCCGACCTAAAAAGTCTCCTGGTATCTCTGTACTGTTTTGTTTATAGATAACAGTTACGTACAAGCCTCTTCTTAGACAGCCTATAGCCTTACACCCCTCTTTAAGGCTTGAGATCAGCTTATTGCTTGCCCATTGCTTACCAAGCTCTACTTCGTTAGCCCCGTAAAGCATTTGTGATGATAAATCTCTTGTAAAACCACCGTAATCTTTCATGTTGGAACATCTAACCATGTTATCCCAGATAGGATCAGCAATTTTAATGATTTCTTCGTCTGATTTGTCGACAATACTCATCTAAAATGGTTAGGAAGCTTGCTTCTTCTCTTTATCATCAACGATATGATAAACAGGCTTTTTCTCCATTTCAAATTTTCCAGTTTCAGGATCTCTTCTAGAAACAGTTAAACAATGCCAGTTTTCATCATCAAGCTTCATATGATCGCCTCTATAATAGTACCCTGGCCAACGCGTTTCTTCTCTAAATAACGTATGATGAGCAACACATTCTGATGTTACAGCTCTATGCTTAAGTTCCCATGCTCTCATCAATTGGTGATAATCTTCAGCTCCGACATGATCTAAGTCTTCTTGAAGTAATTGTAGCTGTTCTAAGCCTTTTTTAAGCAGATTATCGTTTGTCATGTAATTATTTGTTAAACCACCACAATATTCATCCATAATTTTTTGAAGTCTTTGTAACCCTTGTATGGGTAAAATATAGCTTGGAGAAACGGTTCCTCCAGTAATTTCATTTCTGCCCACTGTATAATTCTCAATTGGTTTAAATATTTCTTCTTTAAGCTTCTCTAATTGTGCATCAGAAACTTCGATATCATCAGCTTTTTTATCTTGAATATATTTAACAGCAGCTTTAGATGCTAATCTTCCTTCTGTGAATGAGCCAGATGAAAACTTGTGAGCACTTCCACCAACTGCATCTCCTGCTCCAAATAATCCATCAATAGTCATCATTCTATTGTATCCCCAGAAGTATTCATCAGGTGCTATATCCTCTGGTCCACTAACCCATGCTCCAGAACATGTAGCATGAGATCCCATTACATATGGCTCTGAAGTTGTTAATTCTGGATTTGTGTATTTTGGATCAATATTTTGAGACGCCCAAACTACTGCTTGTCCAACTGTCATTCCTAAGAAATTTTCCCATCCAACAGTTTCTAAATGTGGATCTTGGAATGCTTCTTTTGTGACCATATGGATTGGTCCACCGCCTGCAGCTGTTTCTTGAATAAATGCATGATTTCTCAAACATGTTGGTGTTGGATGATGGTCTATATATTCACCTACTAATTCTTTAGTAGCTTCATACCATTTCTTCTCATAATTTTCGCCATTTGCATTTTGAGTATAAGTTTTTAAATGAAGGAAATATGCTCCTACTGGACCATAACCATCTTTAAATCGACAAAGTACAATTCTATTTTCCATTTGAGTCATTTTTGCACCTGCTTGAATAGGTAGTGCATAAGCAGATCCATTACTCCAAGGTGCATACCATGTTCTACCCATACCTTCACCAACTGCTCTTGGTTTAAATATGTGCGATGCTCCTCCAGCAGAAACAACTACTGTTCTAGATTTAAATACGTGAAAATTTCCGGTTCTAACATTAAAACCAACTGCACCAGCTATTCGATTTGGATTTTTTTCATCTTTTAAAAGATGAGTAATCATTATTCTATTATAAATTTTATCAGCAGATTTTTTTGCAGCTTCGGCTACAATTGGTTTGTAACTTTCGCCATGTATCATTATTTGCCACTTACCTTCTCTTTGATATCTTCCAGTTTCTTTATTTTTCATCATTGGAAGACCCCATTCATCAAACATATGAACAGTTGAGTCTACGTGACGTGCCATGTCATAACCTAAATCTTCTCTAACAAGACCCATCAAATCATTTCTAGCGTACCTTACATGATCCTCTGGCATATTCTCGCCCCACTGCATTCCCATATAACAGTTAATAGCGTAAAGACCTTGTGCAACGGCACCACTTCTATCTATGTTTGCTTTTTCAACACAAATTATTTTTAAATCTCTTCCCCAGTGTCTTGCCTCAAAGGTAGCACCTGTTCCAGCCATACCTCCACCGACAACTAGTACATCACATTCTTCAATGATTGTTTTGTGCTTAGCCATTAATAATAAACGCCTTGCTTAAATGAATTCTTGTCTAAAGTTGGTAAATCTTTTTCAGTATTTAAACCATGTGGCTCATTATATAAAATTTGTGAATTAATCTCTCCTTGATTAGGAGTATCAGCTTCTGCTAATTTTGGTATGAATTTTCCCCAAGGTTTTGTTGTTATTGGTGATACAAAATTTTTCTCTGTACCATTTCTAAATTTAATTCTCCAAGAAATAGTTCCTTTTTCTTCTTCTCTTCTAACTCTAACACTATGACCCATTGGAGCAAAGTCAGCATATCCTCTTACATCAATTGCATGATTAGGACATGCCTTAACGCATGAATAACATTCCCAACAAAAATTTGGTTCTATATTTTTTGCTCTTCTAATAGTTTCGTCTATGTGCATGATATCCGATGGACATATATCTACACAGTGACCACAACCATCACATCTCGTCATGTATACAAAAGTTGACATATCTACTTAATACCTTTCTTTAAAATTTTATCAATCATATTAATAGTGCTTTGGTGCCTCACGTTTAATTCCAAGTCCAAATTGCTCCGGAGCATCTGCAGGTGGAGGTAAATTATCTCTAGATCCATCTGCTTCTGCTAAATTTTTTTGGATTGCAGCACCTGGTTTGTAAAACATATGTGCAAATTTAGACCAGTAAACTCCTCCAAATAAAACTATGTTAGCTACAGCAAACAAAATTAAAAATAAAATACTTAAACCAGTAGATCCTGAATATTGGAAATACGACCAAGCTAAACCAAACGTAGATGATAATACTAAAGCTAAAACAAATAAATCTGCTTTTATGATTCTAAAAACCGAGTGAGCTTCAGCAGATACATCTACTCTTAAAAAAAACCAAAACCAATAAGCTCCAAGGCAAGTTAAAATTGCACCAGCATGCCAAATGATTGGCCAGATAGATGGGGTTACAACATTAGGAGAAGAATATCCAAATATCATAACACCTGACCCGATCCAAAATAATATTGTTCCATACATTCCTAATACATGTGCAAACCTTCTTTTACCCAATCCTAATTCAGATGTAGTTCCAATATCATGAACTACAGTTTTAGAAATTATCGCTGTTTTCTCACCAAGACTTAATTCTCTACTTGCTGCTTTTTTTGCTTTTTTAGCATTATTAAAAAAATATTTTACATTCTTCTTATGGATAATATCCATCAGTGTTCCAATCACTACTAATGCCAACATCAACAAAACAAATGCTTGCAAAGCAATTGAAGGAACTGTTGAAGAAAGTACAGCAAATGGATTTGTTGTAAACATATTATTATCTCCGCTAAATATAATACTAATCTAAGCTCTTAATCTATAAAAAATATTAGTTCAACTGACTAATAATCTCATCTCAATAAAAAAATGTTAATAAAAGTTACTTTTTCCTTACATAATGCTGTTTAGCAGAAATTACAGCTCGAACACCGCCTTGAGGATTTTTAACATCATTTTTTCGTCTTGGAATCAGATGAATATGACAATGATTAATAGATTGTCCAGCAACCTTGCCTGAATTGGTACCAATATTAAAACCTTTTACAGATTTATCGTTCATTTCAATTTTTTTTTTTAGTTTCTTTATTAATCTATCGCACGCTAAGATTTCTTTTGAGGTTAGATCAAAATAATTTTTAACACACCGCTTTGGAATTATAAGAGAATGAAATTTTGATACAGGGTAAGTATCAGTAGTTGCATAAGCTAGTTCATTTTCAAAAA
>CACMYV010000007.1 GCA_902617975.1 uncultured Pelagibacteraceae bacterium | reverse complement strand
GAACATTATCATCTAGATCTATCATTCCATCTATTGGAGCAGGATCACCTTCAAAAATATAATAAAATAGTTCGTTACCAATTTCTACATCATGAACTGGAAAAAACTCTGAGATAGGACAATTAAAATTCGACATTGTTAAATGATAGTTATGCATTTGACCTGCATGTGGAATTACTGGAACTTGATAAGCCTCTGCAAGAGCATTTATTTTCTGAGCGATTGTAAATCCACCAACTCTATTATTATCATATTGAATGTAGCTAACTGCTTTGAGGTCTAACAATTGTTTAAAACCAAATAGATTAAATTCATGTTCTCCCCCAGAAATTGGTATAGCGTTCATATTATTCAGTTCCGCATACCCATGAATATCATCAGCAATAACTGGTTCTTCTAACCATCTTGGATTAAATTTTACCAATTTAGGTATCATTCTTTTAGAATAATCTAGGTTCCAACCCATATAACATTCTAACATTAAGTCAGTATCATCCCCGATTACTTCTCTTACAGCTTCTACAAGTTCAATGTTTTTTCTCATACCTTCAGGACCGTCTTTTGGCCCCCAACCAAATCTCATTTTAAACATTTTAAAGCCTTGTTTTTTATATTTTTCAGCTTCATTTTGTAAATCTTTGATAGGTTGGCTATAAAGTTTTGATGCATAAACAGGTATCTTTTCTTTTGTTCTACCCCCTAACAATTTAAATACGGGTTTGTTAGTTAACTTTCCTAATATATCCCAAATAGCAATATCAATTGCAGATATTGCAACCATACCCAAACCTCTTCTTCCCCATGCATGAGTTCTTCTATACATTTTTTCCCAGATGTAAGCGTAATCAAAAGGATCTTCTCCTATAACTAATGGTTTAAGATACTCATCAATAGTTTTTTTTACTAACTGAGGTGCAAGAGCTGCATTACCAATTCCAATATGACCATCATCAGTTTCAATTTCACAAATTAACCATTCATGAAATCTGAAAGAACCCATGGCATCTGATTTTTCAAAAAGTAAATCTGATGCATTTGTGCAAAAATTATTTTGTGGAGGAACTGTTTTACCATTCCATTGATATACTTTTGTTCTTATATCTTTAATTTTAGACATTTAATTTAAATTTTGAGCCATTCTTAGTGCAATTTTAAACGATTGCAATGTTGGCTCCAAATTTGCCTGATTTTTTCCAGCAATATCAAACGCAGTTCCATGCGCAGGTGTTGTTATTGGAATTGGAAGACCACCTTGAACTGTTACCCCTCTATCAAATCCAAAAGCCTTTAGTCCAGATTGAAGAGCATCATGATACATTCCAACAATGCAATCATGATTTTTATTTTTAAATGCTGTAATGAAAGAAGTATCACATGGCAAAGGACCATCAGCATTAATACCAAGTTTTTTTGCTTCCTCTATTGCTGGTATTATCTCATCTTTTTCTTCATTACCAAACTCTGCATGAGGGTTAAGAGCTTGAACCGCAACTCTTGGATTTTCTATACCGTTTAATTTCATTGCTTCATTAATCAATTTTATTGGCTTCATTATTTTATCTTTCTTAATATGTTCTGGAACTTCTTTGATAGGTATATGAGATGTCACTCGTGCAGTCCAAAAATTATCTACTACATTAAATTCACAAAAAAAACTTTTTACATTTAATTTATCAGCCATATGATGTAATTCGTCATCAAATTTACATCCACCTAATTTTAAGCTTGTCTTATTAAAAGGACCAAAATTAATAGCATCAATTTTTTTCTCTTTCGCAAGTTCTAGTGCTAAATTTAATGCATTTAAAACAGTTTCTCCAGATTCGGCAGAGCACTCTGATAAATTATAATCTTTGTTTTTACCCTTAGAGATATCTAAAAAATACTTACTTTTTTTATCAAAATTTATTTCATCAAAATCAGTAACAATTTCTAGGTTTGAATTATTTCCTGAAATTTTATCTCCAGCATTTAAAATATTTTTTTCACCAATTATAGTAATGTTTGCATTCGATAGTTCGTTTTGGGTCAAAAGTTTTGATATAAGTTCTGGTCCAATACCTGATGGATCTCCAAGCAATAAAGCAATATTTTTTTTCTTATTTGTCATCTTTTTTCTTACTGTTTCTAACAGATTATGATTAAATATTTAAATATAAATTAACTTAAGAGGGAAATAATGAAAAAAAGCTTTAAACTATTTTTAGCTGCTGCTTTTTTAGTAACTGAATTTTTTGTTGTAGCACTTCCACTTATGATTACATCTGCAAAAGCAGATGGTCATCCAATACAAGCAATTACTCATGCTGGTTTTGGTGGTGGAACAGATGTTACTACGAGAATGATGTTGTTAAGAGCAAGAAGAGTTTTAAAACAAGACATGCAATTAGTTAATAAAAAAGGTGGTGGTGGAGCTGCATCTATGGACTACATGATGACACTTCCTGCTGACGGTAATCACACTTTGACTTGGACTACTGGTCACGCAGTATCAATGGCTTTAGGTAAAACAAAAGTCAAAATAAGCGATATGCAACCGCTAGCTAGAGGAACTGATGATCCTCAACTATTTGTTGTTAATTGTAATAATGACATCAAAGATGCTAAGAAATTTATTAGCACTCAAAAATCAAAATCACTAAAATATGGAACAACTCACACTGGTGGAATTGATGATGTTAGTGCAATTGCATTTACTAAAAAAGGTGGATTAAAAGATCCAACTATTGTTGCTTACAAAGGTGTTGCGCCAATTAAAACCAACCTAATCAAGGGAGATATTGATGTAGGAGTTTTAAATTTAGGTGAGGCCCTAACTGAAATTAATGAAGGCAAACTTTGTGTTTCAGTTGTATTAGCAAATAATAGAATGGCTAAAATAGGAGACTCTCCAACGGCAAAAGAATTAGGAATACCTGTTTCTTTATCTACTGTTAGAGGTTTCGTAACTAAAAAAGGTGCTCCAGCAGACAGAGTTAAACAATTAGAAGCTGGAATGATGAAAGCTATGAGCCACAACTACTATAAAAATTTCCTAACAGAAATTGGTCTTGATGAATCTAGTGTTGTAGGCGCAGATGAATGGGGCAAGCAAATGGAAGAAATGCTTGCTGAAATGACAGCTCAACTCAAAGCATTGGGTTACATTAATTAATAAATTTTGTACATTTAAATGAATGATGTACATAACGAAAAAGGGACAAACAAAAGTTTGTCCCTTTTTTTTAAAAGTTCATTCATTGTTTCAGCTGTAATAATATTAATTTCTTCAATTCTATTATACTTTACGTTTACTTTTGACATAGTGCCTCCTATATTAAATAGAGGTATACAGCCAGCAACGTTTCCAAAGGCCCTATTAATTTTAATTATTGCGCTAACTTTATTAACTTATTTTATTTCTCTTAAAAATCCCTGGAAAAATGAAAAAAAATTACCTAATTCATTTTACATCACTTTGCTTTCATTTGTTGTTTTTATAACTGTTTCAAAATTTTTAGATTTCTTTTTAGGCATAGCATTACTTTCAATCATAGTTTCTTACTTTTGGGGAGAAAGAAGAGTTGCCTATTTAATAATCGTATCAATTATATTTCCTTTAATTGTTTTTGTATTTTTTGAAACAATTTTAGGATTACGATTTCCACCTGGAATTATCACAAACCTTTATTACGGATAAAATGGAAAATTTAGGTTTAATCTTTGCTCCTTTATTTAGTTATAAATTATTAATTGTTTTATTTTTTGGAACAATTTTTGGATTAATTCTTGGAGTTCTTCCTGGACTAGGGCCAACAACAGGCGGTGCTTTAATATTACCTTTTACGATGACACTAGATCCACTATCTGCAATTGTATTACTAACTGCAATTTATTGTGCAGGAACTTATGGAGGTGCAATTACTGCAATTTTAATAAATACCCCTGGAACCCCTGCAGCAGCAGCCACATGTTTAGATGGTTACCCTTTAGCACAAAAAGGAGAAGCTGGAAGAGCTTTAGGTATGGCTACTGTTTCAAGCGTAATTGGTGGAATTGCTAGTGTTATAGTTCTTATATTTTTTGCTCCTTTACTTGCAAATTTAGCTTACGAATTCGGTCAACCTGAATATTTTGCGCTAGCAATTTTTGGATTAACTATGCTTGCATCAATTGGTGAAGGCAGTCCTATTAAAAATTTAATTGCTGGTGCTTTTGGAATTCTAATTTCAACTGTTGGTAAAGATTTTATGACATCTATAGATAGGTTTACATTTGGAATTAATGAATTGACTGAAGGTATTGGTTTTATTCCAGTAGTAGTAGGTTTGTTTGCTATTAGTGAAATGTTAACTCAATCTACTTTAATAAATCAAATATTTAATAGAGTAGCTTTAAAGGCAGTTAAACTTCCATCAATCGATGATTATAAAAAAACTTGGAAAACAATTATAAGATCTAGTGGGATAGGATCATTTATTGGTGTTTTGCCAGCAGAGGGAGGAACTGTTGCATCTTTAATAGGATATGCTGAAGCAAAAAGATGGTCAAAAAAACCTGAGGATTTTGGAAAAGGATCAATTGAAGGAATAGCTGGAGCTGAAGCAGCAAATAATGCTGCTACTGGAGGAGCCATGGTTCCAACGCTAGCTTTAGGCATTCCTGGTAGTGCGACTACAGCAGTAATACTTACAGGATTAATCATACATGGTGTAAGACCGGGTCCAGATTTATTTAGAGAGCAACCTGAGTTTCTTTATGGAATATTTGGATCAATGCTAATTGCAAATATTTTATTCTTCGTATTAGGATTTTTTGGAGCTAAAATATTTGCAAGAATAACTTTAGTTCCGAATAAATTATTATGGCCGATGATTTTTGCGGTTTCTGTTTGCGGAACATATTCTTTAAATCAGTCAATTATTGATGTTTGGTTGATGCTATTATTTGGAGTTATTGGTTTCTTTATGAGAAGATATGGATTTTCAGTTGTACCTGTAATTATAGGTTTAATTTTGGGTGAATTGGTAGAAGGAACTTTAAGACAATCGCTTGTTATTTTCGATGGAAACTGGTTAATGTTTCTTCAAAGACCTATTGCATTAACATTTTTTGTTTTATCTTTAATTGCTCTAAGTTTTCCATTAATAAAGAGAAAGAAAAAAAATGATAAAGTTTGATTTAAGTAATAGGGTTGCGGTTATAACAGGTGGTGCTCAGGGTTTTGGATTTGCAATAGCGGAAAGATTCATTCAATCAGGTGCAAAAGTTGTTATATGGGATATTGATGAACAAGAAGCAAAGAAAGCCGTTGAAAAAATAAATTCAGAAAACATAAGTTATAAAATTGTAAATGTATGTAACTTTGAAGAGATTTCTAAAAGCTTAAAAGATATTGAGACTGAACATAATAAAATAGATATTTTTGTAAACAATGCTGGGATAACAGGCATGAATAAAACAGTTGCAGAATATCCTATTGAAGAGTGGGAAAAAGTTATTCAATTAAATTTAAATGCAGTATTTTACTGTTGCAAAGCAGTTGTTCCTTATTTGGAAAAAAATAATTATGGAAGAATAGTTAATATTGCATCAATTGCTGGAAAAGAAGGCAATCCTAACGCTGGAGCTTATAGCACATCAAAAGCAGGGGTTATTGGTTTAACAAAATCTCTAGGAAAAGAGTTAGCATTAAAAAATATAGCAGTAAATTGTGTAACACCGGCAGCTGCAAAAACAAGAATATTTGATCAAATGACCGAAGAACATATAAATTACATGCTTTCAAAGATTCCAAGAAATAAGTTTGCAAAAGTTAATGAATTGGCTTCTTTAGTAACTTATTTAGCTAGTGAAGAAAACTCTTTTGCGACTGCTGCAGTGTTTGATCTAAGTGGGGGAAGAGCTACTTATTAATGTATTTAATTTAATATTTTTTTTATGAAATACTCTGCATCTAAAAATAGATACTCAAATATGTTATATAGGACTTGCGGTAACAGCGGTGTAAAATTACCTTTAATCAGCTTGGGTCTTTGGCATAATTTTGGTGCCAAAATCCCACTTTCAAATATTAAAAAAATCCTATTTTACGCTTTTGATAGAGGTGTTACTCATTTTGATTTGGCGAATAATTATGGCCCACCATATGGTAGCACAGAAAGTAATTTTGGAAAAATAATAAGTAAAGACTTAAAAAAATATAGAGACGAACTCATCATATCATCTAAAGCTGGTTATGATATGTGGGAAGGACCTTATGGAGAATGGGGATCAAAAAAACATATTATCGCGAGTTGTGATCAAAGTTTAAAAAGAATGAAAGTTGATTATTTTGACATATTTTATTCACATAGATTTGACCCAAATACACCTTTAGAAGAGACAGCAGATGCTTTAGAAACTATTTATAAATCTGGTAAAGCTTTATATATTGGCATTTCATCTTATTCCTCCAAAAAGACAAATCAAATCTACAAAATTTTAAAATCAAGAAATATTAAATTGTTTATTCACCAGCCTTCATATTCTTTAATTAATAGATGGATTGAAAAAGATTTAACTAAAACTATAAAAAAACTTAAAATTGGATGTATTGCCTTTTCTCCTCTTGCTCAAGGAATGCTATCAGATAAATATTTAAAAAAGATACCTAAAGTTTCAAGAGCAAGTGATATTACATCATACTTAGATAAATCTTTAATAACAAAAAAAAACTTAAAGATTGTTTCTGATTTAAATAAGATTGCAATTAAAAGAGGGCAATCTTTATCTCAAATGGCAATTTCTTGGGTCTTGTCAAATAATTATGTAACATCTGCTCTAATCGGAGTTAGAAATATTAACCAGTTAAAAGAAAATATAGAAAGTCTAAACAAACTTAATTTTACACCTTCTGAAATGAGAATAATTAATAAAACCGCTAAAGAAGGGGATATAAATATTTGGAAAGAATCAAGCTCTTACTAAAATGAAAATTGGAATAGATATTGGGGCAACAAAAATTGAAAGCGTCATCTTAAAAAAAAATGGTGATGAAATTGAGAGATCAAGGATCCCTTGCCCAAAGAGTTATAAAAAAATAATAAAAGATGTTAGTAAAATAGTTTTTTCACTAGATCGGAAGTATAAAAAAAAATTTCAAGTAGGCGTGTGTCATCCCGGATCTATAGATTATAAAACTGGACTACTTAAAAATTCAGTAAATGCCAAACAATTAAATAATAAAAAATTAAACATAGATTTATCAAAAGCTTTAAAAAGAAATATAAAATGTGAAAATGATGCAAATTGTTTTGCATTATCTGAAGCAATGGATGGAGCTGCAAAAAATTATAATGTTGTTTTCGGAATAATTATTGGATCAGGCACTGGAGGTGGAATAGTTATTAATAAGAAAATCTTAAAAGGTGCAAATTATATTTCTGGAGAGTGGGGACATCTTCCTCTACCAATTTTTGGAAATCTAAACGATAAAAAATATATTAAAAAAAAGATATCACTTATGCAAATACAAAAGTTTACCTCAGGAAAAGGTTTGGAAAAACTTTATCATAAAAAAATTACTGCTAGAGAAATATTTAATAAATCTGATAAGTTTACAAAATCAATTTTTATTAAACATTTTAAAATACGGTTGGCTAGAGCACTTGTTAACTTAATTTATACAATTGATCCTGATGTATTTGTATTTGGAGGTGGATTATCTAATGAAATCTCTTCATTAAATGAATTAAAGAAAATGGTTGCAAAAAATATGGAAATTAAACATATAAATACGAAATTTTTAAAGGCTAAGTATGGAGATGCAAGTGGAGTAAGAGGAGCGGCACGGTTGAATTATTAATATGACAAAAATCGGTTTTATAGGAATTGGATTAATGGGTGCTCCTATGGCAAAAAATCTTCTAAAATCTAAATATCAAGTCAAAGTTTTTAATAGAACTAAAAAAAAAGCTGATAAATTAAAAAATTATGGCGCAAAAGTATGTAATTCATTAAAGGAAGTTGTTTCTGACCAGGATTTAATAATTACTATGTTATCTGATGATAAGGCTATAAAAAAAATATATTCTAACTTAGAATTTTTAAAAAATTTAAAAGCAGGATCTACAGTTATAGACATGAGTTCTGCAAATCCTAAAACAGCAATTAATTTATCAAAATTATTAAAAAAATATAAAGTTAATTTTTTGGACGCGCCAGTTTCTGGAGGCACAAATGGTGCAGAGAATGCTCAGCTGGCCATAATGGTTGGTGGAGATAAGAAAGTTTTTTCTAAAAATTTAAATGTACTTAAGAAATTAGGCAATCCTGTTTTAGTTGGAAAAAATTCCGCAGGTCAAATAGCAAAATTAGCTAATCAAATAATAGTTGGAATTACAATAGGATCTGTTTCAGAAGCAATTAAACTATCACAAAAAAATAACGTAAATCCAATTAATATTCTCAAAGCATTGAAAGGAGGATGGGCTGACAGTAAAGTATTACAAACTCACGGACTAAGAATGATCAAAAATGATTTTAAACCAAGAGGAAAAAATTTTTCGCAATTAAAAGATATGAATAACATCCTTGATTGTGCAAAAAATAAAAAGTTAGAATTACCTTTATCTAAAATAGTAAAAAAAATGTATAATAAACTTGTTAAAAAGGGTTTAGGTAATTATGATCATAGTTCGTTATACAAAAGCTATAAATAATTATTGGAGATGAAATGAAATTACTAAGAGTAGGAGAAAAAAATAAAGAAAAGCCAGCTATATTAGATAAAGATGGAAAGTTGAGAGATATATCCAAACATATAATTGATTTAGATCCAACTCATTTAAATTTTGAAACATTTGAAAAAATTAAACAAATTGATTTATCATCACAGCCCGAGATTTCAAATAATACAAGAATTGGTTCATGCATAACTAAACCAGGAAAATTTATTGCAATTGGATTAAATTTTTCTGACCATGCAGCGGAAACTGGAGCAAAACCACCAACAGAACCAATTGTATTTATGAAAGCCACTAGTTCAATCAATGGACCAAATGATGATATTGAAATTACAAGCTATTCAAACAAACTAGATTGGGAAGTTGAGCTAGGTTTAGTTATTGGAAAAAATGCTAAAAATATTCCAGAGAAAAATTCACAAGATTATATCTTAGGCTATTGTTTAGTGAATGATGTAAGTGAGAGGGAGTGGCAAATAGAAAAAATGGGACAGTGGGTAAAAGGAAAGTCGCACGATACATTTGGTCCTGTTGGTCCATATCTTGTGACCAAAGATGAGATTAATGATGTAAACAACCTAAATATGGAATTAGATTTAAATGGTGAACGAATGCAAACGGGTAATACAAAAACAATGATTTTTAATGTAGATCATATTGTTTCATATGTTAGCAGATATATGTCTCTTCAACCTGGAGATATCATTACCACAGGAACACCCCCAGGAGTTGGAATGGGAATGAAGCCACAAAAATTTTTAAAAGCAGGTGATGAAATGAGGCTTTCAATTGAACTTCTTGGTGAACAAAAATCAAAAGTAGTAGCAATTTAATCCAAATATAATCTCTTTTTTGATATAATAAATTGTGATCAAAAGAGACCTATACTACGAAAGAATTCCTACAAAATCATTAAGAGAGGATGTTAGGTTTTTAGGAAATTCATTAGGAAATGTAATTAAAGAACAAGAAGGTAAAAGCTTTTATAATCTTGTTGAGAAAATTAGAAAGTTATCAAAAGCAAATAAAATCCAAAAAAAATCATATAAAAAAATTTCTAGTGAAATAAAAAGTATTAATCCTAAAAATACTTACAAGCTTGCAAGAGCATTTAATCATTTTATGAATTTTATAAATCTAGCTGAGTCTATTGATGCATCTAGACAACTAAACCAATATGAAAATAAAAGAGACGGCAAAAATCAAAAAAATATTTTTATAGAAGAAATTTTTGAGAAATTATTTAAAAATAAAAAAATTAATAATAATAAAATATATAGTTTTGCAAAAAATTTAAATATTGGAATAGTTTTGACAGCCCATCCAACAGAGGTCAAAAGAAGAACTTTAATTCAAAAATACCATAAAATTACAGAAATACTTGAGGATAGAGAGTTATTTAAAGATCACTCTTCAAAAATAAAATCTTTAAATAAAAAAATTCATGATGAATTTACCATTATCTGGAATACAGATGACTTAAAAAGATCAAAACCATCTCCAGCCGATGAAGCGCGATGGGGTCTTGCAATAATAGAGGATAGTCTTTGGGAAACTATTCCAAAAGTCTACAGAAGACTCAATGATATATTTTTGAAAAATATGGGTAAAGGTTTGCCAAAAAATTTTAATCCTATTGAGTTTGGATCATGGATGGGTGGTGATAGAGATGGAAATCCAAATGTAACTTCAAAAGTAACTAAAGAAGTTTTGTTATTATCAAGATGGGAAGCAGCAAAATTGTATGAAAAAGAACTCACTAAATTAATTAGATCGTATTCAATGAGAAAATGTTCAAAAAAAATTCAGAAACTAACAGGAAAATCATTTGAGCCTTACAGAGTTTTCTTAAGACCTCTAAGGGATAAAATGCGATTTACTCACCGAGCAATTGAACAGTTCATAGTGAATAAAAAACCTTTGGACTACAAAAAATTGCTAAGCTCAAAAGAGGAAATTTTAAAACCTCTTAGAATTGTCCGTGAGTCCTTAGAAGAAAATCAAAGTGAAAATATAGCAAGTGGTGAATTATTAGATTTAATGAGAAGAGCAAAATGTTTTGGAATTAATCTGGCAAAACTAGATATTAGACAAGAGTCATCTAGACACTCACAGTTAATTAATGAACTTATTAAGAAAAAAAATAAACTTAATTATTTAAAATGGAGTGAGGAGGAAAAAATTAAATTTTTATCATCTAAGATGAAAAAAAAATCAAATTTCATAAAAAATTTTAATTTTAAAAATAAAGAAAATAAAGAAGTTTGGTCAACATTTAAAATTTTATCTGAAGAGCCGCCTGAATGTTTAGGGGCTTATGTTATTTCAATGACATCATCTGCATCTGACATTCTCTCCGTTTTATATTTGCAAAAAGAAGCAAATATTAAGAATAGATTAAGAGTTGTCCCATTATTTGAAACATTAGATGACTTAATTAATGCAAAATCAATAATGGCCAGTTTGTTTTCATTAAAGTGGTACAGAGATTTAATAAAAAATAAACAAGAAGTCATGATTGGATATTCAGACTCAAGCAAAGATGCTGGAAAAATTTGTGCAAGTTGGCATCAATATAAGGCTCAAGAAGAAATTATTAAAATTGCTAAAAAATATAAAATAGATGTTACCTTCTTTCATGGAAGAGGTGGTTCAGCAGGTAGAGGTGGAGGCCCAATTCAAGCTACTTTAAAATCTCAGCCGCCAAATACAGTTAATGGAAAAATTAGAATAACCGATCAAGGAGAAGTAATTCAACAGAAATATGGATATCAACCTTTAGCAATTTACAATTTATGTAGCTATATAGGAGCGGTAATGGAGGCAACATTAACCCCACCGCCAGTCCCTAAAAAAGATTGGAGAAATCTAATTGAAAAAATGTCTGATATTTCAAAAAGTTCATATAGAAAAAATATTAATCAAAGTTCGGATTTTATTAAATATTTCAAAACCGTTACGCCACATGTGTCTTTAGGAAAACTTTCAATTGGATCAAGACCGTCTAAAAGAAAGAATATTGATAATATCAAAGGTTTAAGAGCAATACCCTGGGTATTTGCATGGACACAAATAAGACTAATGCTCCCAGCATGGCTTGGAAGTGCAGAAGCATTAAGATATTCATCGATAGAAAAATTTGAGAAAACACTAATAGATATGGAAAAAAATTGGCCTTTCTTCAATTCAATGATGGATATCTTGGATATGGTAATTTCAAAAGTGGACCCAGATATTTCAAAAATATATGAGGAGTATTTAGCAGACAAAGATTTAAAAAGAGTTGGAAAAAAACTTAGGTTCCAATTCGAAGTTATTAAGAAATTAAATAAAAAGATTACGCCAAAAGAAATTATAAATGAAAGAAAAAAATTTAGATCAGGAGTTATTGTAAGAAATATTTACACAGAGGTTTTAAATATAATTCAAGCAGTAGTTATGAATAAAATTAAAAACAAAAAATTAAATTCAGATAAAAAAAATGATCTTAATGATGCATTATTAACATCTATTGCAGGTATTTCAGCTGCAATGAAAAATACTGGTTAAATGATAGAATTATTTGTTGCATTTGGAGCTGGATTGATAAGCTTTTTGTCTCCATGTGTACTTCCATTAATACCTGGATATATATCTTATATTTCTGGAAGCTCTTTAAATGAATTATTAGAAAAAAAAACGATTAATATATTCCCTATAGTTTTATTTACTTTTGGTTTTTCAATTGTTTTTATAAGCTTTGGAGCTACCGCAACTTTTTTAGGTTCTTTAATTTTAAGTAACTCTTTTGAACTAAGAATTATTGCAGGAAGTATTATAATTATTTTCTCCCTTCATATTATGGGATTAATTAATATTAAGTTTTTAAATTATGAAAAAAGAATTAATACTGAGATTAAATCAGGAAATTTTAGCTCAATATTAGTTGGTATGGCATTTGGATTTGGATGGACTCCATGTATTGGACCTATTTTAGGATCAATATTAGCTCTAGCTTCAATTGAGCAAAGTTTGAACCGAGGTATATTGTTACTTGTGTTCTATTCACTTGGTTTAGCACTGCCTTTTATTGCATCAGGTTATTTGATTCAACGTTTTATGGTTGTTACAAAAAATCTAAAATCAAAAATGATAACTATTTCAAGAGTTGGTGGAGGATTATTATTGATAACAGGAATATTAATGATTACAAACCAGTTGCAAGCTTTAGGATTTTACATATTAAAGTATTTTCCTATACTTCAAAAACTTGGATAAAAATGAAAATATATCAAATTGATTGCAGTGCTAGAAAAGAAGGTTCTACCTCAAGGATGCTTGCAAAAAAAATACTTGATAAAGTTAAAAAAGATAATGATGAGGTCATTTATAGAGACCTAGATGACGAAATGCTTTTTATATCTGGCCTAACTGAGTCTGGAATGAAAATTCCAGAGAATGAGCAAACAGATGAACATAAAAAAATGTTTGAATTATCTGATAAGTTAGTATCGGAGTTAAAAGAATGTGATGTAATTATTATATCAGTGCCAATTTATAATTTTGGCCCACCAGCAACCCTTAAAGCTTGGGCTGATCTTGCAGCCAGAGTAAAATTGACATTTAAATATGGGGATGATGGAAGAAGAAAAGGTTTATTAGAAGATAAGCAGGTATATTTAGTAATTACTTCTGGCGGAACAAAAATACAAGGTGAAGAAGACTTTTTAACTCCGTGGTTGATACATATGTTAAATTTTTTTGGTATCAAAAAAATCGATATAGTTGCAGCAGATCAAATGGCTTTAGATTATGAAAAGTCGATAAAAAACGCTGAAGAAAAAATAAAAGAATTATTCAAAGATTAAATTTTCTTTTTAAATGTCTAAGTTTACCTTCTGTACTGTCGAAATCAATGTAGCATCCTTGTAAATATCTATCACCTTCGTTAACATCATACTTTGTTCTTCCATGAAGCAATCTATGATTGTCCATTATTAATAAATCTCCAGTTTCTAATTTAAATTCAACTTTATATTTACCAGAGTTGTATAATTCAGAAATTTTATTTCTAGCTTTATAGAATAAATCCAATTTTGATTTTTCTAATATCGGAGCATAATCTAATCTTGGACTAAATCTAACTTGTTTAAAATTATTTTTTTCATCCAATTTAATTAACTCAGACATATCTTCTAAAACAACTGTATTGTCTATAAATTTAAATTTTACTTTAACTGAAGATAAAATTTCATAATATTCTGGATAATCCTCTTTGATTTTTTCACTTACAGTGTAGCCATCAACCAAGGTAGAATTTCCTCCACTCACATTATTTGTAATACAATGCAATAATTGAACACAAGGAACTGGTTTTCTATACGGATTATCTGTATGTGGAGATAATGCTAATGATGTATAAGCTAAATCATTTGGATTAGGCACAGATCTTACATTAAAAAATTCCCCAAAATTAGTTCTTCTTACACTGCCAATTGAATTTGCAAATTTAATAATAAAATTATCTTCAGTTGGTACATTAGTTAAAACTACAAAACCATATTTATAGAATGATACTAATAAATCATACATGATTTTTTTTTCAAAAATATCATTTTCAAATTTAAATTTTTGAAAATTATTAAAATTTGAATCCCATTTAATTTTATCAATTGAAATAGGATCAAGATTTTGCGATTTATACTCATTTAATATTTGATCTTCTTTTATTTTATAATTGGTTCCATCATTGAAAAATAAATTAAGTAATCCATCTTCATTCTCAATTTTTTCTATATCAATGTTAGTATTTATAGAATTTGGATCAAATAATCTTTGTTGATTTCCTTTATCCAGAGCATCTTCGTTATTTATTCTTTCTCTAAGCCAAAATGGATGTATTTCTTCTTTATTATTCCCACTATTTATAAATACTTTTTTAGAATCGATTTCTATTTTCATCTATCTGGATTCTTCTATCAAATTCTAAAATTTTCAAGATATTTTATTTGAACTAGTTGTATATTTTAACTATTACTCATCAGATAAATGACCTTCAAAAAAACAAAAGATTTCAAGATTTATTACAACTTTTTGAATAAGCTTGCTAAGGATTTAACTAATTTTTATTATACTAAACTTAACAAAACTTTTACAATTAATAACAAGTTAAAAGGTAAAGGTTATGATCCCGTTACCAGTGCTGATAAAGCTTTTGAAAAATTTATAAGAAAAAAGATTAATGATAAGTTCCCAGATCATCAAATTATCGGTGAAGAGTTTGGTGCAAAAAAAACAAAAAGTCTATTTTCATGGATAATTGACCCAATTGATGGGACAAGATCATTTGTCGCTGGAAATCCTACATGGAGCAATTTAATTTCTCTAAATTATAACGATGCCCCTATAGTTGGTTTAGCAAATTTTCCAAGAATGAAAAGATACTATTTAAATCAAGATGATAAATCTGCTTTTGTATTTGAAAACGGAAAAAAAAGAAAATTAAAAGTAAACAAAAAAATAAAATTTGATTATTTGAAATTAGCTGCTGCTTTTCACGGAACTTTATCTTTTCAAAAACAAAAAAAAATAATGAAATTTATCAAGAGAATGCAGTTTCCATGTTTCGATGCACTAACATATTGCCAATTAGCAGAGGGAAGACTAGATATTGTAGCTCAATGTGCAAACAAAATTTGGGATATACATCCGATAATACCAATTATTAAAGCATCAGGTGGAATAATTACTACATGGGATAATAAAGATGCTTCATTAGGTGGAAACATAATTGTTTCAAATAATTTATCAAATCATAAAAAAATTTTAAAATTACTCAAGCCAGCTACATGAAAAATATAATTGTTCTTCAACACATTAAAATTGAGGATCCTGGTTATATTAAAGATTTAATGTTAAAGGATAAAGTTCATATTAAAACTGTAGAACTTGACGAAGGAGAAAAAATACCTGATGATTTAACTGGATTTGATGCAATGTTTTGTATGGGCGGACCAATGGATACTTGGATGGAAAAAGATTACCCTTGGTTAATAGAAGAGAAAAAAAAAATCAAAGAATTTGTAGTAGACTTAAATAAACCATATTTAGGTTTTTGTTTAGGTTGTCAATTATTAGGAGAGGTAGTTGGAGGTAAAGTAGTTAAATCAAAAAATCCAGAGATAGGTATTTTAGACATTAATTTTTTAAACAGTAAAAAGGACGATTTATTATTTAAAGAATATCCTGATATTATTAAATCACTCCAATGGCATTCATATGAAGTTCAAAATCTTGAAAATAATAATGATATAACTCTTTTAGCATCATCTCCTGAAACGAAATACCAAATTTTTAAATACAAAAAACATGCTTACGGTATTCAATTTCACATAGAGATAAAAGATACCACTGTAGGAGAATGGGGATGTGTGCCTGAATATAAGTCTGCTTTAGAGAGTCAGTTAGGACAAGGAGCTCTTGATAAATTTGATAGTGATGCGAAAGACAACATTCAATCTATGAACAAATATTCTAAAATTCTTTACGAAAACTTCAAAAAAATAGTGAATTAAATCACTTTAGTTTACATAATTAATAAGTTAGATTTTTATTTTAATAATATAGGAGAGAGAAATGAAGTATGGGTATTTTATAAAAATTTTATTGGCTTTTTTTCTAGCTTTTGCTCCAACACAAGCGTTTGCAAAAACTATTAAATGGTCAATGCAGGGTGATAGTTTAACACTTGATCCTCATGCTCAAAACGAAGGTCCTACCACTCAAGTATCTAGACAAGTATACGAAGCTCTAGTTACCAGAGGATTAGATATGAAAATTGGACCTCAACTAGCAACAGAGTGGAGAACTCAAGGTCCTAATACTTGGATCTTTAAATTAAGAGAAGATGTTAAATTTTCTGATGGAACTCCATTTACATCTGAAGATGTTGTATTTAGTATTTTAAGAGCAAAACAAAGAACATCTGATTTTAAAGAATATATTAGTACAGTATCAGGTGTAAAAGCAGTTAATGACTACACAGTAGAAATTACAACAAGTAAACCAAATCCAATTCTTTTAAACCAACTTTCAAACATTTTTATAATGTCAAAAAAATGGAGTGAAAAGAATTTTGCAGTCATGGCGCAGAACTGGGATGCTGGACAAGAAACATTTTCAGCTACAAATGCTATGGGAACTGGACCATTTAAAATTACATTAAGAGAACCAAATACTAAAACAGTTTTCAAACGTAATAAAAAATGGTGGGGTACTATGAAGGATGACAAAGTAACAGAAATTCATCTACTACCTATAAAAAATGCAGCTACTAGAGTTGCAGCTCTTTTATCTGGTGAAATTGATGTTGTTACTGATGCACCTGTGCAAGATTTAGCTAGAATTAAAAATTCACCTGCTCACAAAGTTGAAAGCACTGCTCAAATGAGAACTATATTCCTTGGTATGGATCAGGGAGCAGATAAACTTAGAACAGGTAATACAGGTGATAATCCATTCAAAAAGAAAGCAGTTAGACAAGCTCTTTATCAAGCAATAGATATTGAGGCTATTAAGAAAAAAGTAATGAGAGGTTTAAGTGAACCTGCAGGAATAATTACTTTTCCAGGTGTTAACGGATACACAGAAGAACTTGATAAAAGACTTCCTTATGATGTAGCTGCTGCAAAAAAACTTCTAGCTGATGCTGGATATCCGAATGGATTTGAAGTTGAGCTTAGATGTCCAAATGACAGATATGTAAATGATGAAGCTATATGCACAGCTGTTGTTGGTATGTTAGGTAAAATCGGTGTTAAAGTAAATTTATTTGCCCAAACAAAAAGTAAGCACTTTAAAGAACTAAAAGATAATCAAGGTGACTTTTATATGTTAGGTTGGGGAGTTCCAACTTTAGATAGTCATTATGTTTTCCATTACTTATATGAAAGTGGAGCAAGCTGGAACAGAGTTAACTTTAGTAACTCTGATGTAGATGCTGCGATAAGAGTTATGGAAGGTGAAGTTAACCTAGATAAGAGAAATGCTGCGATAGCTAAAGCTTGGAAAATAGTAAAAGATGATATTTCTTATCTTCCTTTACATCACCAAGTTATATCTTGGGCTGCAAAAAAAGATGTTAATGTTCCGATAAGACCGAATAACGAACCGTTATTCCGTTTTGCGAGCTTTGACTAAATAATTTATTACAAGCCCTTTTTAATTAAAGGGCTTGTATAAAAATAAAATTTCATAATTTGATAAAGTATTTTTTTAAACGATTGTTTCAATCTGCAATGGTTATGCTTGTCGTAGCTTTTGTATCATTCTCTCTTTTTAATTTTGTAGGAGACCCAATAAATAACATGGTAGGTGAGGAAACATCAGATGAAGAAAGAGCTGAGTTAAGAGAAACTTTGGGTTTAATGGACCCAATTCATGTACAATTTACTAGGTTTATAATTAATGCCTCAAAAGGAGAATTTGGAATATCTTATCAATTAAGAAGACCTGTATCAGAATTAATCATTGAAAGATTACCGGCAACAATTGAATTAGTTTTAATATCTGCTTTAATTGCATTGGTTTCAGGTACTTTATTGGGAGTATATACAGGCATAAAAAGAAAAGGTTTTTTGAGTGATTTTATCTTAGCAGTTTCTTTATTAGGTGTTTCTCTTCCAACTTTTGTAATTGGTATTTTATTTATTTATCTTTTTGCAGTTATATTGGGCGTTCTACCATCGTTTGGAAGAGGCGAGGTGGTAGATCTAGGATTTTGGTCGACAGGCTTTTTAACCATATCAGGTTTAAAAGCAATTATATTACCATCAGTTACTTTAAGCCTTTTTCAAATGACATACATAATAAGACTCGTTAGAGCTGAAATGATGGAAATACTTCAGACTGATTACATAAAATTTGCAAGAGCCAGAGGCATTAATGAAAAAAGCATTAATTATAAGCACGCACTTAAAAATGGACTAATTCCAGTAATAACTATTGCTGGAATAAATATTGGAACATTAATTGCTTTTTCAATAATTACGGAAACAGTATTTCAATGGCCAGGTATGGGATTTCTTTTTATTCAAGCTGTTCAGTTTGTAGATATTCCAATTATGTCAGCATATTTAGTATTTATAGCATTCGTTTTTGTAATGATAAATTTTATAGTCGATATCTTGTATTACTTTATAGATCCAAGAATTAGAGTTAAAGGAGATTCAGCTAGTGGATAATAAAGCTTTAACAACTTGGGATAAAATAAAAGATAGTGAAATTTATTTTAGTTTTATAAAATCTCCTACAGCAATAGTTTCATCGATTTTATTAGCAATAATATTTTTCTGTTCATTTTTTGTAGAATTTATTACACCTTATAATCCATTCGACCCATCTTCTTTATCTTTAATGGATGCATTCACCCCACCATCTTGGACTAGCGAAGGAAAAGTAGAATTTTTACTTGGTACTGATGGACAAGGAAGAGATATGTTATCGACTATTCTTTATGGATCTAGAATATCTTTGATTGTTGGTTTCTCAGCAATTTTATTTAGTTTAATTTTAGGAGTTGGATTAGGTCTTACTGCTGGTTTTTTTGGTGGCAAGTATGAAATGATTGTTATGAGATTAACTGATGTTCAGTTAACAGTTCCAAGTATTTTGATGGCTCTTCTGGTTGATGGTATTGCGAGAGGTATAATTTCGCGTGAACTTCATGACGAGATGGCAATATATGTTTTAATTTTTGCAATTGGTATTTCAGAGTGGCCACAGTTTGCAAGAGTATCAAGAGCAGCAACTTTAGTTGAAAAAAATAAAGATTATGTTTCAGCCTCAACAATTATTGGAGTTTCTAATTTTATAGTAATGTTTAAACATATTCTTCCAAATATAATGAGACCGGTGCTTGTTATTGGAACCATAGGTCTTGCATTAGCAATCATTGCAGAAGCCACATTGAGTTTTCTAGGTGTTGGCGTTCCTCCAACTACTCCTTCTTTAGGAACTCTGATTAGACTTGGAAATGACTTTTTATTTTCTGGTGAATGGTGGATAACTTTTTTTCCAGCAATATTCTTAGTTGTTTTGGCTTTTTCCATTAATCTATTAGGAGACTGGATGAGAGACACTCTTAATCCTAAATTGAAAAAATGAGTTTTTTAAAAATACAAAATTTAAGTGTAGATTATAAATTGAGAAAAGAGACAGTTCATGCTGCAAAAGATATTAATATTGAGATAAAAAAAGGAGAAATCGTAGGATTAGTAGGAGAGTCTGGGTCTGGAAAAAGTACTGTAGCAAATGCAATAATTGATTTAATTGACGAACCAGGGAAAGTATCTGAAGGATCAATTTATTTAAGCGACATAAATATTAATGAAAATAAAAAAAATATTCTAAGTTTAAGAGGAAAAAAAATTGGATTTATTTTTCAAGATCCTCAGACATCTTTAAATCCTATCTTAACAATTGGACAACAACTTATTGAAACAATCCAAACTCATCTAAACCTCAGTAACTCAAAAGCAAAAGAAAAAGCAATAAATCTTTTAAAAGAAGTAGGCATAAAAGATGCTGAAAAAAGATTTAATGATTATCCTCATCAATTTTCAGGAGGTATGAGACAAAGGGTTGTTATATCACTTTCTCTATGTTGTGAACCAGAGTTGTTAATTGCAGATGAGCCCACAACTGCACTTGATGTATCAATACAATCACAAATATTAGAACTTATCAAAAAGCTGACTAAAGAGAGAAATTTAGCAGTTATATTAATCACACATGATATGGGGGTTATAGCAGAGACCACCAATAGAGTTGCTGTAATGAAAAATGGTAATTTGGTAGAATTGGGAACAACAAAGCAAATATTAACAGAACCAAAAGAAACTTATACGAAAAGTTTAGTTAGTTCTGTTCCTCCAACAAATAAAAAAATATCCAGATTTAAAATTATAGAGAAAGAAAGCAATAACCAGGAAAACATTAATTTAAAAATTTTAAACAGATGGAATAAAAGAGAAATTTTAAAAAAAGATTTAGTTCAAATAAAAAATCTTTCTAAAACTTTTAATGAAGGTTTTTTTACAGAAAAATCTCAAAGTAATGTATTAGCAGTTGATACTGTTTCATTTAATATACAAGAAGGAAAATCTTTTGGACTTGTTGGTGAAAGTGGCAGTGGAAAGACTACAATTGCAAAAATGATTGTTAATTTATTTAAACCCACCTCAGGTGAAATATATTTCGATGATGTATGTATTAATAATATAAAAAGTAACAAAGAATTACTTAAATTCAGAAAACAAATTCAAATGATATTTCAAGATCCATACTCTTCGTTGAATGGTAGGCTTAAGGTTAAAGATATCATTGCTGAGCCTATAAAGTTACATGATGCAAATATTAGCTCTAATGAATTAAATGAGTATATAAATGATCTCTTAGACTCGGTAGAGTTATCTAAGTCTTCAGCTGAAAGATATCCGCATGAGTTTTCGGGAGGACAAAGACAAAGAATTTCTATTGCAAGAGCGTTAGCAACAAAACCAAGATTATTAGTTTGTGATGAACCAACATCTGCTTTGGATGTGAGTATTCAGGCTCAAATACTAAATTTACTTAAAGATTTACAAGAACAACTTAATTTAACTATACTTTTTATAAGTCATGATCTACCAGTTGTACGACAAATGTGTGATGACATTGGAGTTTTAAGGAATGGAAAACTATGCGAGGTTTCTGAGACAGAAGAGTTGTTTAAAAATCCAAATCATGAATATACTAAGGAATTATTAAGATTAATGCCTAAAATAGAAACAATTTACAATTAAGGAGGTGAAATGGCAGTTTTTAATATGATTGAAGAAGCTGATGCTACAGGAAAGGTGAAAGAGGTATTTGAAGATATAAAAAAGAAGAGAAATACAGACTACATAAACAATTTTTGGAAAATGTTAGCCAACAACCCAGAAACTTTAGAGAGAACTTGGAATTCTATACAGCAAGTGATGAAAAAAGGTGCTTTAGATGAAATGACAAAAGAGCTTATTTATGTTGCAGTTTCAATGACAAATAGTTGTGAGTATTGTATTAAATCTCACAGTATCGCTGCTAAATCTAAAGGTGCTACTACTGAGATGTTAAGTGAACTTATAGCAGTCGTTGCAATGGCAAATGAAACCAACAGACTTGTTGAGTCATATCAGGTAAAAGTTGATAAAGTTTATGAATGATAGAGCCAAAGCAATATTAGATTTTTGGTTTGATGATATGGTCGTTGAAAAGCGATTTAAAAGAGATGATAATTTTGATCAATTGATTAGAGACAAATTCAAAGATGATCATGAAAAAGCTACTTTAAATGAATATGATGATTGGCAAGATGAACCATTAAGCACTCTAGCTTTAGTTATTTTATTGGATCAATTTTCAAGAAATTTATATAGAGACGATAAAAAAGCTTTCGAGTTTGACCATAAAGCAAGACTGATAGTAAATGATGCAGTTTATAACGGCTATCTTGATCAAATGGATGAATATCAACGTTTTTTCATGCTACTGCCATACATTCACAGCGAAGAAGTTATAGATCATGATAGAGCATATAAATTGTTGGATAACTATTTATCTAACCATCCAAACTACAATGATATAAAAAAATTTTGGAAAGATCATACAGCTGCAATTAAAAGATTTCATAGATATCCTCATCGAAATAAAGTTATGGGAAGAAAATCTACACCAGATGAGTTAAAATTTTTGGAAAGTCCAAATTCCTCGTGGTAATTATTCTATTGGATAATCCCAAGCATCTCCACCAATAACCTTTGATATAGCGGAAAAATCTTTCGAATCGTTTCCATCCTCACAAAACTTTGAATATATTTCTAATGCCATCTTTCCTAATGGAGTAGATGCATTTGCATTTTTAGCACATTCATTTGCAAGTTTTAAATCTTTGTTCATCATACCTGCAGAAAAGCCTGGCTTATATTTATTGTTAGATGGAGTTCCTTCAATTAATCCAGGTAAAGGTGGATAAACTGAAATAGGCCAACTATTTCCGGAAGCATTTTTCATAATTTCATGAACTTTCTTTATATCTATATTCAATCTTCTTGCTAACATTAATGACTCTGAAGCAGCAATCATTGTTATTCCAAGAGACATGTTGTTACAAATCTTTGCACCGTTTCCGCTTCCTATCTCTCCAGCATGATAAATATTTTTACCCATTAATTTTAAAATAGGTAAAGCTTGATTAAATGCATCATTTGATCCACCAACCATAATATTTAAAGTTGCTTTTTGTGCACCCATCACTCCACCACTTACTGGTGCATCAATCATCTTAATACCTTTTTCATTTGCTTTCTTTCCTATTTCTTTAGAAGTATCTATATCGATTGTTGAACAATCTATTAGTAGACAATTTTTAGAAACTTTATCTAGAACACCATTTTCTTTTAAATACACTTCTTTCGAATGTTTGCCTTCAGGCAGCATAGTGATTACAACAGATGTTTCACTATTGATTAGTCTTCCAAAATCCTTCTCAACATCAAGATTATTTTCAATGGCTTTACCAATCATTTCTTTAGAAACATCAAAAACCTTAACTTTTTTACCAGCATTCTTTAAATTACAGGCCATTGGGTTTCCCATATTACCAACTCCTATAAAAGCTATATTTTCACTCATATGACATCCTCTCTATTTAGTAATTTTTTCCACTAATTTATTAACCAATGGTGCAACAAAAGTCGTTGCAACTAATGCAACTGGCAAACTTATGGACCAAGCTTTGAAAAATCTTTTATAATAAAATTCATCATAACCTGTATTTATAAATGTAATAATTAGGGTCATTAACAAACTCATTCCTAAACCCATAAAAAAAACGAAAAGAATTTTAGAAAATTTTTTTGGAAACATTATTTATATTTGTCTTCAATATCGTAATATTCGTTGAAGCCAACTATATCTCTTAAGTCTGAAAATTTAGAAACATTTTTATTATAAACTTTATTTTTCATATTATTCAAACATTCTTTCATCGTTTTTACTGATGCACTCATTAGGGTTAGAGGCATTACAGCAATTTTATAACCAATTTCCTCTATTTCATTAATTTGTAATAATGGGGTTTCACCATCTTCGATCAAATTTAACATATGATGACCTGGAACTTCTTTAATAATTCTTTTCATATCTTCTTTATTTTTAACAGCTTCAATAAATAAAATATCAACACCAAGTTTTGAAAATGATTGCATTCTTTTAATTGCATCATCTAATCCTCTAGTTGCTATGGCATCAGTTCTTGCCATTATTAAGATATCTTTATTTCCATATTCTCTTGCATCCACTGCAGCTTTAATTCTTGAGTTAGCTTCATCAAGATCGACAACATCTTTACCCTTTGTGTGACCACATTTTTTTGGCCACTTTTGGTCTTCAATCATCACACCAGCTGCTCCTGCATCCGCATATCCTCTTACAGTTCTAAATACGTTCACTGAATTTCCATATCCAGTATCCCCATCAAATATTATTGGAATTGATGTAGCATTGCATATATTTCTTACTTGTTCTGCCATTTCAGAAAAAGAAATTAAACCCGTGTCCGGCATACCAAGCTTTGTAGATGAAACACTGAAGCCAGACATAAAACCAACTTTCAAACCTTCTCTTTCAATTAATTTTGCTGATAATGCATCAAAGCATCCAGGCATTACAATTATTTCTGGTCCATTTAATAACTGCCTTAGTTGTTCTGCCTTATCTTTTGATTTTATTTTTGAAAACATAATTATAATTTAAAAGGTATATATAATGCTAGGTCAGGGAATAAGTAAATAACAAATACTGTGAATAACATTATAATGACAAAAGGTATCACACCTTTAGCTATTTCTGACATTTTTGCTTTACCAATTGCTTGGAGAACATAAATATTTAGTCCAACGGGTGGTGTAATTAATGCACACTCAATCATTAGTGTAAAAATTATTCCAAACCAAATTAAATCAATATTCATTGCAGCGATTGAAATCGAAAATATAGGCATCATGATTAAAATTAATGAAAGGGTTTCCATTATAAATCCTAAGATTAACAAAGTAATACAAACAACAAGTATAAATAAACCAGTCTCATTAATATTAGTAACTATGAAAGATGATAAATCTTGAGGAATTCTATAAAGAGAGATTGCTTTACCAAAAACTTTTGCTCCTGCAATAATTATAAATATTGTAACTGTAGTTTTCATTGTCTCCAAACCAGCTTCGATAAAACCTTTAAAATCTAATCTTTTTTTAGCCACTACATAGATAAATGATATTAAAAAACCAATACCACCAGCTTCTGTTGGTGTATAAATTCCAGCATAAATTCCACCCAGCATGATGAAGGCCATTAATAATATTGGTAAACCTCTTTTTGTGTACTTAATTTTTTCTTCTAAAGTGCTGGATACATTTTGAACTTCTTTATTAAAAAATTTTACGTAAAAAACTGAAAAGATAATAAAAAATAATGCTAAAACTATTCCTGGCCCAATTCCTGCAAGAAACATACTTAGTACAGACTCTTCAACAACAAATGCATAAACAATCATTGGAATTGATGGAGGAATTAAAATCCCCAAAGTTCCGCCCGCTGCCAAAATACCTAAAGTAAAGTTTCTGTGATAACCTCTATTAATCATTGCAGGAAATGCTACAGTTGAGATTGTTGCTGCAGTAGCCACTGATGATCCAGATATAGCAGCAAAAATACTGCAAGAAACTATAGTTGCTATTGCTAAACCGCCTGGAAAATTTCCAACCCAGCTTTGAGCAAAATTAAAAAGATCTTCTCCAACACCTGCTTTTAATAATATATTAGACATCATCAAAAACATCGGAACAGCTAACAAAATAAAATTATCTGCCACACTGTAAAAAGTTTGTGGGATCATTAAAGGAGAAATATCTCCAAATAACATTAAACCCAATCCTATAGAACCTAAGCCAAATGCTATTGGTACTCCTAAAAAAAGTACAAAAAATAACAAAAATAAGATTATTGCTACTGTCATTTAATTATATCTTTGATGTATTTAGGTACTTCGAAAAGCACTCTTAATACCAAAAATGCAAAACATAATGGTATCGCAAATTCTGTAAGAAAGGATGGAACATCTAAAATTGTAGAGCTTGTTCTTCCAACTTTAAGAGAGTCGTAAGCAATTAACCATCCATAATAAAGTACAAATCCACTAAAAATTAAAATGAATATTGCACTTATTAAATCTAATATCTTTTTTCCTTTATCTCCTACTTTGTCATATATAACTGTTATTCTGATAAAATCATTTTTATGAAAAGTATAAGTTAAAGCTAAATAAGTAGCCCAAATTTGTAAAAATCGAGAAATTTCGTTTACCCAAATAGTAGGTGAATTAAATATGTATCTCATGATAACTTCATAAGAAACTATAAAGCCTATCATAATAAATAATGCTGAAGCTAAATAGCCAGAATATTTTACAATTTTGTCGTAGGTATTCATTTGAAAACCCCGCACTTAAGCGCGGGGTATTTATACGATTTAAAGTTTGTTTGCAGCTTTTACAAGTTGATCACCAACTCCACCAGCTCCACCTGTTCTAGAAATGTAATCATCAATAACAGATGACGATGCTTTTTTAAGAGCAGAAACTTCAGAACTACTTAGGTTTACAATGTTCATTCCATTTGCTTTTGCTTCTTTGTAAGCGCCAGCCTCGATGTTAGCCATGTCATCTCTAACAGCTTTTTCAGCTACTTTTGATGCTTCAGCTATAGCGTCTCTTTGTTTTTGAGTTAATGAGCTTAGCCATTTATCATTAGCAACAACAACGAATTCGATATCGCCATGATTTGTAACTGTTAAAGTATCCATTACTTGATATAATTTTCTAGATTTTACACCAGATACACCAGTCATACCTGCATCAACTGTATTTCTTTGGTAAGCTAAATATTGCTCAGATCCAGATATTAATGCTGGTTTACCACCTAAAGAACTCACAAAAGCTCCAAGTGTTTTTCCAAATACTCTAATTTTTTTATCTTTAAAGTCAGCCGGAGTTTTCATCGGACCACCATTAGATAACATTATTGCTGATCCATAAGCTTGATAATAAAGTGGAACTGCTCCAGTCTTTGCTATTGCAGGATCAAGGATAGCTCTTATCTCAGATCCAGCTTGAGTTGCTTTTCTTACTTTTTGTTCTGAGTCAAATAAGAATGGAAGATAGAAAACATCAACTTCAGGATTAGTTCCTGCAAATCTTGTTATAGATGCAACACCAGCTTCGATCGCTCCTGAACCTACAGCTTGCGGAACCTCTTTATCTTTGTAAAGTTGTGCGGAGTCGTAAATCTCTACTTTAATGTCTGATCTTGATTCTAATTCTTTTTTAAATACCAAAAGGTTCTGACCTAAGTGAGCCTTTAATGGTAATTGAAGTGTAATTCTCATTTTTGTTTCTGCCAAACTTGCACTGGCAAAAGAAACGAAAATTAGAGAAAATATTATTCTTTTAAAGATTTTCATGTTATTTCCCTCTTTTTTGTTAAATGAGACTATTTAAGTCGACTTTAAAATTAAATACAATATTAATAATCATCAATGAATTGGATAATTGTAGCTATTTCTGGGGCTTTTTTTCAAAATCTTAGATCAACTTTACAGAAAAAACTTAATCAAAAAGTATCAACTATTGCATCTACCTATGTAAGATTTGCTTTTGCATTACCATTTGGGACAATTTTATTTTTTTTGTATTTTCAAGACTTAAATGTAATTCCTGAAATCCTTAGTCAAAAAAAATTTATATTTAACGTATTATTAGGTTCAATTTTCCAAATAATTTTTACATTTGTTTTACTCTATTTATTTAGATTTGCTAATTTTGTAGTTGGAACTTCATTAAGTAAGACTGAAGTTATTCAGGTTGCGATTTTTGAATATTTGATAATAGGGGACAAATTAAATAAATTTGGAATAACAGGAATTATTGTATCTACAATTGGAGTAATTATACTATCGATTAAAGATTTAAGTTTATTTCTAAAAAACTTATTTTCAAAAACAACTTTAATTGGTTTATCCGCAGGACTATTCCTAGGTTTAAGCGTTGTATATTTTAGAGCAGCAGCATTAACATTGGAAAATTTTAGTAATAACTTTGAAAAAGCTATAGCAACACTATTTTTTGGTCTAGTTATACAAACAACATTAGTTACTATTTATTTAATTATATTTGAAAAGTCACAGTTTAAAAAATTATATGAAAACAAGTATGAATGCTTGACAGCTGGGTTAGCTGGATTTCTCGCAACATTATCTTGGTTTTATGCTTTTACCTTAATACAGTCTTCATTTGTTAGAGCTATCGGCCAAATAGAATTATTATTTAGCTATGTGTCTTCAAAGTATATGTTTAAAGAAAAAGTTAAAATTACAGAAATTTTAGGGATAATTATATTTGTAATAGGTGTACTAATTTTATTACTTAATAAGAGCTAATTAATTCTTCCAAGATAATTAACCATTACAACACCAATAATAATTAAAAAAATTCCAATTAAACCGTATATATTTGGTATCTGATTATATTTAATCATCCCGAAGACTAAAATAGCAGCCACTGTTATCCCACTATAAGTGGCATAAGTAAAACCTACTGGTATCATAGACATAGCTTTTGCAAGTCCATACATAGTTATACACATAAAAGCTATTGATAATATCGTTGGAGTTAATTTTGAAAATCCATCTGAAATTTTAGCAAAACTATTTGCGGCAATTCCTGTTGATATAGCTAATACTAAATAAATGTAACCAGATAACGGTTTCACTTATTTGTTCCTAATAAGTTAACTATTAAGACACCCGAGATAATTAAAATCAATCCAATTATTGTATAAAAATTTGGTACTTGATTAAATTTTATAACACCAATGGCAGCTGTTGCAATTATACATAAGCCTGCAAAAGAGGCATATGTTATTCCAACTGGTATACTTTTCATAACTAAAGATAAAGTATACATGCATCCAACAATTGTTACTGCTGTGATTATACTAGGTATTAATAATGTAAAACCTTGAGCACTTTTAGCAAAACTGTTAGATGCTGTTCCAAGAATTACTGCGATTAATAAAATTATATAAGCAGTTATATTATTCATTTGCCTTCGACCATTTGATTGCATCTTCCATTCTATCATCTCCCCAGAATATTTCATTTTTTACAACAAATGACGGACTTCCAAATATTTTATTTTTTCTAGCTTTTTCTGTATTTGATAAATAAATATTATTTATTTCCTCAGAGCTTGCCTCTGAAACAATCTTTTCTTTATCTAAGCTTAGTTTTTCGCAGATTTCACTCAAGTTTGGTTCAACAGCAGGCTCTTTTCCTTCTTGAAACCATCGTTTATACGTAAGCTGAACGTAATCTACACCCCAATTATTTTTTAAACCTAATATTGCAATTTTATTAGCTAAATCAAATTCTGTTAAAGGGTAAGGGACTGGTGTTTTAGCAAAAAATCCATAATTTTTTGCTCGTCTTTCTATGTCTCTCCACATGTAATCTACTTTATTTTTTTTTTCTTTAGGAAAGGGAACATTGTTCATTTCTTTCATTATTGCTCTCACACTAAAAGGAGTCCAGTTAAACTTAATTTGATGTTGTTTTTCTGCTTCTAGTGCTCGAGTAACCGAAAGATAAGTATAAGTACTTCCAATAGAAAAATAAAAATCTATGTTGTTCACTTATTTTGGCATTGGCGTTGCGCCAGTTTCTAAACTAATCATTTTGCCATCTTTGTATTTGTAGACTGCCATAACTGCTTCTACATTACCATCATCAAATGTTACGAACGCATGGTGAACACCAACTTCATCATTTTCATAAACAATTCTAGTTTTATCTTGCTTAATGTCACCACTCATTGCCCATTTGATAACATCACTTTTAGTTAAAACACTCCCTGATTTATGCATTGTGAATTTAAAATCATCATGCAAAAGTTCATTCATTGCTGCTTCATCTTTATTTTTAATTGCAGCACTATATTTTTCTAATATTGACATTTTTTTCTCCTTTATGCTCCTTTAATTATTAATGTATTTGATACTGTATTATCTAATCTAATTTGTCTGATAGGTTTATATATTTCTGAATTGTACCACTCAAAAACTTTTTCATAAGATGGGAATTTAATTACAACAGTTCTTGGATATTTCCACTCACCTTCAATGACTTCATTTTCGCCACCTCTTATTATGTACTCGCCGCCAAACATTTGAGCAGTTGGAGGAGCTTTTTCCAAATACTCTTTGTAATTTTCAGGATTTAACACATTAATATTTAATATGATATATCCTGAAGGCATTACAAACCTTATTACAAAAATTATTACATATCTACTTTATTTAATTCGTAGACACTGTAACTTTCCATAACTTCTTTCATAACTGGAGCTGATACTGGATTGCTTCCATCTATAAAAGCTTTAAGAGCAGCTTTATCGGTCACAAAAATTTTAAACATTACTGTTTTTTTGTCAGGTGCAACTGTTCCAATTGTTTTTGATACATTTGCAACTTTCGATCTTTCTGCCATACCAGCATCTGATTGCATAAAGCCCATAAATTTTTCTAACATACCTTCTTTTAAATGAGCTACTACTAGTGTTTCTGTTTCCATATTTTATCCTTTCTTTATATTGATTGTTTATCCACTAAAATTTTCCATAAAATCTTCATGCATCGGTGTAACCTTTGCTGAATCTAAATCCACGCCTGCTTCAGCTCTTGCTGCATGAAGTTCTTTGTCATTTTTAAATGCTTCAAAACCTTCCATGGTTGCATACTTAACGATTACAGTAAATTTTGTAGGATCTTCTTTTGATACACCTGCAAAAATAATCGTAGCACCAAATCCTTTAATTTTTTCAGCATTCGCCTTTACCATATTCATCCAAGATGAAAATGATTTTATATTTTCTTCTATTTTTATGATCATTTCTTTTTCCTTTTTATTTTATCGGTGTCATAATTTTCTGTCCTTCGACACCAATTGCAACTACAATCGCTTTAACTGGAACATTTCCAATATTTTTCGACTCGTGTACAATTCCAACATCTTCAACAAATGCATCACCAGCTTTGAATACTTGGGTTTTTCCTTCATGAATTAATTCAATTTCACCTTGCTGAATCATAATTAGAACTGGAAATGAGTGCGTATGAGGAGTTACTGGAGCTCCTACAGGTACAGTAAATTCAAAAGCTGTTATTTTTGCTTTTCCTGTAGGGTATACAATATCATTTCCCATTCCTGTTTGACTTGTTGATAAAATTCTCTTTACATGGCTATCTGCGTAAACATTAGCTGTAAATAAACTTAAAATTAATACTAAAATTGTTTTTTTCATTTTTTTCTTTCAGTTAGTTCAAATTATAAGTACCAACGATTTGATTGTAAGATTGTACAACTCCATCTTTAGCTGAATCAATTTGCGCATAAGATGTTGTTCCACCTCCAGAAATATTCTCATATTTCCCTGTTCCACTTACAAACTTCCATCTTAATATTTTTCCCATTACGCCTTCGTAATGTGTTGTTGTAGTACTACCATCTTCAAATTTGTTTATACAAACGCCTGTCTCAAAACCTTTTCCTTTAAGTCCAACAATTGATCCAACACAATATGATGAAGATCTGTCACCAAAAGTTGTTCCCTCAATAGCTTTATTACCAATAGTTCCTTCATATATTATCGAAAAATTGCCTTTATCATCACCTATAACTTTAGAAGTGCCAGAGAAAAAACCAGTTTGTTTAATTTGTCCTTGCTCAGCAAAAGCTGTACTCGACATAAATACGAAAATTAAAATAAAATATAATTTTTTCATAAACTCTTACTTCTTAATTGCATTGAACATGCTTAGTGTGTCATCAAACGCAATAAATAATGTCAGTTTACCATCATCGCCTACTTCAAAATAATGACCAAAAATAGTATCCATGCCATCAGCCTTAGCAGTTGCTTTAACAAACACTTTATTCCCCTCACTAATCATCATATCAGGGGTTACTGAAAAATTACTCCAAAGATTTGGAACTTGCATCATGGTTTTCATATATGCCTCTTTGCCTTTATGAGTTCCTGACATTGGATGCTTATCCCCAGGATAAATCCAAGTGATATCATCATGTACCATTTCCATAAATCCCTCCATATCTCCTTTGCCAAAAAGTTCATATCCTTTTTTAACTACTTCTTTTGCGTCCATAAAATTACCTTAATTTTTTAATTATTATTATTTATTGTAAGTTAAAAATGTAATGGTTTTATTACAGTGCTGATATGCGTTATTATATCCAATCGGGATAAGGTAAACCTTTTTCAATTAAAAAAGGTTTATTAAACATCTTTGAGTTGTATCTGTCTGATTTGTCGCAAAGAATAGTGACAATAGTTTTTCCTGGTCCTAATTTTTTACCCAATCTTATTGCGCCTGCAATATTTACTCCACAACTTGTTCCAAGACTTAAACCTTCATTTTTGATTAAATCATATAGTATTGGCAAAGACTCTTTATCTTCAATTGAAAAGGCTCCATCTATTTTTGCTTCTGCAAAATTAGCAGTTACTCTGCTGGATCCAATGCCTTCAGTTATTGATCCACCTTCAGCTTTTAACTCACCGTTTTCAATGTGATTGTAAAGAGAGGATCCCTTTGGATCTGATAGATAAATTTTTATATCTTTATTTTTTTTTTTTAAAAAACTACTTACTCCACCAATTGTTCCTCCAGTTCCAGAAGAACATACAAATCCATCAACTTTACCTTCAGTTTGTTCCCATATCTCAGGACCCGTTGTATTATAGTGACCTTTTGAGTTTGCTGTATTATCAAATTGATTTGCCCAAACAACTCCGTGATTATTTGAACTTTTTAGGTCTTCAGCCATTCTAGCAGCAACTTTAACAAAGTTATTTTCATCTTTATAAGGTTTTGGTGGAACTAATTTTAAATCTGCACCAATATTTCTTAATGTATCTTTTTTTTCTTGAGTTTGATTATCATTCATTACAATAATCGTTTTGTAACCAAGTGAATTTCCAATAAGGCATAAACCAATGCCAGTGTTTCCTGCAGTTCCTTCTACAATTATTCCACCTTTAGATATTAATTTTTTTTGTTCAGCATCCCTTATTAAAGCAAGTGCTGCTCTGTCTTTTACAGATCCTCCTGGATTTAAATATTCGGCTTTACCATAAATGTTACAGCCAGTTATTTCAGATGCAGCTTTCAGTTTTATTAAAGGAGTATTTCCAATTGATTGGATAAAATCATCCTTGTAATTTTTCATTATTCTTTTTCCTCATTGCCATTTGTAACAGCATAAGGTTTAAATTCTTCAGTTGCTGTTCCAACATTCTTAGCAGGTATTCCTACCATAACGGCATTTTCAGGAACATTTTTTGTTACAACTGCATTAGCACCAATTCTTGCATTTTTCCCTACAACTACAGGCCCCAAAATTTGTGCCCCTGAACCAACAACAACATTATCATGAAGAGTAGGGTGTCTTTTAATTTCTCTTTGATCATTGGAATTTATGCTTGGAGATATTCCACCTAAAGTAACCATATGATAAATTGTTACGTTATCTGCAATGTCAGATGTTTCACCTATAACGACGCCCATACCGTGATCAATAAATAAATTTTTACCTATCTTAGCTCTTGGATGAATTTCAATACCAGTTAAAAATCTTGAAAATTGAGAAATTATTCTTGCGATAAGATCGAATTTTGCAGTAGCAAAAAAATTTGCAATTCTGTGAAAAAATACAGCCTTAACGCCAGGGTACGTTAATATTACACTTAACTTAGATCTTGCCGCTGGATCCCTATCAATAATTGATTGCAAATAGTCATTCATAGACTGCCTATATAGTTATTAATGTTGGAATTTAAAGTTAATTAATATTGTCTAAAGTAAGCCCTTTTACATTAGCTGGCACTGCGACATCCATCATTTTTGGATTTGCAAGATTTAGATTATTCATTATATCCGCGTATTCTTCCTTTGAACTCACTTGTAATCTTGGATTATTATTTTTTTCATTTTCAATAGTGGAAAATTTCTTGCCATTATAATCATGAGCTGGAAATACGAGAGTTTTTTCGGGTAATTTTAATAATTTATTAAATATAGAATCATAAGCATCGTAAGCATTACCATTTTGAAAATCTGTTCTACCACTTCCATTTATTAAAAGTGTATCTCCAGTAAAAACTCTATCATTCATCAAAAAACTATAAGAGCAGTCAGTATGACCAGGAGTATAAATTGCTTGAAGTTCAACTTCTTCAACTTTAATTTTTTCACCATCTTTAATTCTTAGATCTATCACTTCTGATTTAGATTTTTCTCCCATAACTCTTATACAGTTTGTTCTTTTATTTAATTCATTTAATGCTGAGATGTGATCAGCATGAATGTGAGTATCAATTACTTTTACAAGTTTAAGATCTAAATTATTTAATATAGTTGAATACTCATCAGAATGTTCAATGACTGGATCAATTATTAATGCTTCTCTACCTTCACCACTTGCAATTATATAAGTGTATGTAGAAGATTTTTGATCGAAAAGTTGTTCAAATATCATAAATACTTAACTTTATAAAAGTTTGCTTAGTAAAACAATCTTTCATATAATATTTTTTTTTATAAGGAGGAGACAATGTTAAAAATAAATAGTATGTGTCCTGATTTTCAAGCTAAAACAACTGAAGGAGATATTTCTTTTCACGAATGGTTAGGTGATAGTTGGGGAGTTATTTTTTCACACCCTAAAGATTTTACACCAGTTTGTACTACAGAACTTGGTGCTTTAGGATTAATGAAAGATGAATTCGATAAAAGAAATGTCAAAGTAATTGGTTTAAGCGTTGATGGGGTAGAGGATCATAAAAAATGGCTAGATGATATTAAAGATGTATCTGGTACAAAACCAAATTATCCAATTATTGCTGATGAAGATTTAAAAGTAGCAAAATTGTTTAATATGTTGGAAGCAGATGCTGGAACAACCTCAATGGGTAGAACTGCAGTTGATAATGAAACTGTAAGAACTATTTTTGTAATCAGACCTGATAAGAGAATTGGATTATATCTTACATATCCTATGGCAACTGGAAGAAACTTTTTAGAGATTTTGCGTGCAATAGACTCTATGCAGCTAACAGCTAAACATAAAGTAGCTACTCCTGCTAATTGGAAAAAGGGAGAGGATGTTGTTATTTTGCCAGCGATTAAAGATGATGAAGCTAAAAAAATATATCCAGATGGATGGGAAACTGTAAAACCTTATCTAAGAAAGGTTCCAGATCCTTCTAAGTAAATTGGATAAAAATATTTTAAACCGACAATCTCAGCATTGGGAAACTAATTTCTCAAATAAGCCTGAGATGTTTGGTTTAGAACCAAGTTTACCTGCAAAAAAAGCTTTAAATATTTTCAAAGAAAATAATTATTCTAAAATTGTTGAGCTAGGAGCAGGTCTAGGAAGAGATAGCATTTACTTTGGAAAGAATTCGATAAATGTGACAGCATTAGACTATAGTGAAAATGGAATTAAAATTATCAATGAAAAAATAAAAAAAGAAAATTTAACATCTTCAATTTCAACATTAAAATTTGATATAAGAGAAGACTTACCATTTGAAACTAATTCAGTTGACGCTTGTTATTCACATATGCTTTATTGCATGGCTTTAACCCAGAAAGATTTGGACAAACTTAATAGCGAAATTCATAGAATTTTAAAACCTGGAGGATTAAATATTTACACAGTCAGAAATACTGATGATGGAGACTATAAAAAAGGAATTCATATAGGAGAAGATCTATACGAAATAGATGGTTTTATTATTCATTTTTTTTCTAAAGATAAAATACTGAATTTAACAAATGGATTTAAAAACTTAAATATTGAGTATTTTGAAGAAGGATCATTTCCAAGAAAATTATATTTTATTTGTAATAAAAAAAATTGAATTTACTTTAAATTTTTGTATTTTTTCATGCAAACTTGAGCTAACAAAAGATTTGGGTCTATAAATAATTTTGAATCTTTTGCTTTTTTAAAAGATTTGTATGAAAAAATAGCTATTGGTAGTTCTGTACAACCAAGAATTATTTTTTTACATTTTTTTTTCATTAAAAATTTAACTGCTGGTCTTAAAGCTTTTTCAGCATCTTTTACTTTACCTTTTTTCACATATTTAATTGCAGTATTTACTGAACTCTTTTGTAACCTTTCACTCGGACTTATCAAATTATAATTTTTTTCAAAATACTTATGGTAGATTTTTGTGTCTAAAGTAGCTTCAGTACATAATAATCCTATAGTTGAATTTTTCTTAAATTTTTTTTTTGTGTTTAAATATACCTCTTTTGGCATACTAAGAAATGGCACTGATATTTTTTTTTGAATATCTTCATACCAGTAATGTGCTGTGTTACAAGGCATTACAATAAACTTGCATTTATTTTTTTCAAGCATTCGACAACCAGCAATTAATTCTTTTAAAACATTTTTGTATTGCTTTAAATTCTCTGCTCTTCGTGGTGTATTTGATTTATTATAGAGGACAAACATCGGATATTTTTGATCTAATTTTCCTCTGTTTAATTTTGCAAGCTTATCACAAAAGTCTAAGCCCGCTTGAGTTCCCATGCCACCTAATATTCCAATCATAATTTAAATAATATCTTCTATATTAAAATTCAAAACATCTATATAGATATTTAAATAACAGCAGAAATATATTATCGCTAAATATGAACAGAAATTTATCCTTACTTACGTTAAGTCAGATATTTGGTTTTACCACTGCAACAATAACAGTATTTCTAAGTGGAATAGTTGGTTCCCAAATTAGCTCAAATCAATCTTTATCTACCTTACCAACTGCTTTATTCGTAGTTGGAACTGCAAGTTTTACTGTCTTAGCGGCAAATATTATGAGTAAAATTGGAAGAAGAAATGGTTTTGTATTTGCGGCTATCGGAAGTTCTTGTTCAGCACTACTTGCTGCTTTTGCAATTAGTCAGAAAAGTTTTAATTTATTTTGTCTATCTTGCTTAATTCTTGGAATGGGCGCTGCATTTAACCATCAATATAGATTTGCAGCAGCTGAAAGTGTTGAAAAAGACAAAATACCAAAAGCAGTTTCTACTCTCTTGTTAGCAGGAATTGTTTCTGCATTTTTAGGTATAACTCTTGCAAATTACACTAAAGATTTAATTCAAGATCAATTGTATGTTGGTTCTTATCTTTTGCTATCTTTCCTATCTTTTATGCCTGGAGTTTTTTTATTTTTTTTTAAAAATGTAGAAAATGTTCAGGAGGATAGTCTAAAGGAAGGAAATGTAAGAAATCTAAAATCTATAGTATTACAACCAAGATTTTTACAAGCAATTACTGCAGCTGCTTTTGCTTATGCAGTAATGTCATTTTTAATGACAGCAACACCTTTAAGTATGCATGTTATGGAAAATATGAGCTTAAAAGAAACTGGGTTAGTATTACAATTTCATGTAGTTGCAATGTTTTTACCGTCGTTAATAACAGGTAATTTAATAAAAAAATATGGACACAGTGTAATAATTTATGGTGGAGTTTTATTTTTTTTTATTACAGTTCTTTTAAGTTTATTTGAACAGACATATCTTAATTATATGCTCTCATTAATTTTTTTAGGTCTCGGTTGGAATTTTTTATTTATATCAGGTACCAGCTTAGTAGTTTTGACTTATAACAAAGAAGAAAAATTTAAAGTACAAGGGATAAATGATTTAATTGTTTTTTCAACTATGGCTTTGGCCAGTTTATCTGCTGGAATTTTACTAAATTCTATTGGATGGAAAATGATGAATTTTATTTGTATACCTTTTTTAATATTAATTATTTTAGTAAGTTTTGTTGCTGATAAAAAATCAGTTTCTTAAACATGTCTTTCCTTTTTTTAGGTTTTTTGACGGGCTTAACATTAATTTTTGCAATAGGACCTCAAAATGTTTTTGTAATAGAGCAAGGACTAAAGAAACAATATATATTTTTAGTTTGCTTAGTCTGTGCATTATCTGATTTGATTTTAATTTTCTTAGGTATCTTTTTATTTAATTATTTTTCTAATTATTTTAATAATGTAGTCGAGCTGATTTTGAATATCCTTTTAATTATTTTTTTATCTTTTTTTATTTATGGAAAAATTAAAGAAATATTTAAATTTAGATCTTTAGAATTTAAAAATAATGTCATAGCACAGAGCTCATTTAATATCTTTATTAAGACCTTAGGTTTTACATATTTAAATCCTCACGTATATTCTGATACCGTATTTTTTTTAGGAAATTTCTCAAAATCCTTTAATATTGAAAACAAAATTTACTTTGGAATAGGCGCTTCTATAGCTTCTTTTTTATTTTTCTTTTCTTTAGGATACTTATCTAAGATTTTTTCAAACAAATTAAATAATAGAAGCTTTTGGAAATACATAAATATTTTTATTATAATATTTATGTCAGGTATAGTTTTTTACATTATTAGAGATATTATTTACTAAAGATTTTTTTTGATAATTTATTAACCTTTAAATGGTTCCCATCAAATCCGTATTGAGTGTGATATTTTCCAGGAAATGCAACACATTTTATGTCTGCACTTAAAGCAGAATTTAAACTTTCTTCTGTATCTTCAATTGCCACACATTCGTCTGAGTTAATATTCAAGTATTTTAAAGCATAATTATAAATATCGGGATATGGTTTTTCTCTTAATATGAATTCATTATTGCCGATAAAATCAAAATCTTTTTTTTCAATTCTTCCTCTTAACGAGTTAAAAATAGAATTGATATTGTTACTCGTTGTTGAGCTAGCAAGCCCAATTTTTATTTTGTTCTTTTTGCAAAATTGAATTATTTCTTTTACACCGTCTCTAGGTTCAACTTTGTGTTTGTTTAAATATTCATTAAAAATTTTGGTTTTTAAATTTCTTATTTTTTTTCCGTCTATTTCAACACTAGTATCTTTTGCGTAATCATTGATTCTCGTAGTTCCACCAGATTTTGACAATAGTTTTCTGTATATATCTTCATCCCAAAACCAGTCTAATCCACTTATTTTAAAAGCTTCATTAAATGCATCTCTTTGAAGATCTGATGTCTCAGCTAAAGTTCCAATAGAACCAAATAAAACAGCTTTGTAACTCATTATCCCTTCACAGCACCAGCTGTTAATCCACTGATTACTTGTCTTTGGAAAAACATAACTAACATAAATAAAGGAGCAGTAGCTGAAACAACTGCTGAAACGGCCCACATCAAATTACCTTCATGTTGATTTGTTCCAAGATAACTTTGGATTTTAGGTACCATAGTATGATTTTCCTGATTTAATAAAAGAGCTGTCACTGTAAAATCATTATACGCAAGCATTAAACTAAATAATCCAGCTGTTATTACTCCAGGCCACATAACTGGCATAATGATATGTCTAAATGCTTGAAAATAAGAGCAGCCATCAATTAAAGCACTTTCATCAAGTTCTTTAGGAACAGTTTTAAAAAATGAATACAATAACCACAGAGTAAATGGTTGATTTATTGCAACAAGAACAACGATGGTCGTCGGTAGTATTCCCCAAATTTGTAATTGAAAAAAAGGAAATAAATAACCAGAGACTAATGTAATATGAGGCATTGCTCTAAAAATTAATGCTGCAATTAAAATCCAAAATGCATAATTTCTTGTAGACCTAGATAAAGCGTAAGCTCCTAAGGTCCCGAGGAACAATGAAATGGTTACAACAAAAAATGTAACTATAACTGTATTCCTAGATGCTTTCCAAAACTCTCCTTCAGTCCATGCTTGACTATAAGCATCTGTTGTAAACTTTCCTCCAGTTTCTAACAACGTATTGAATGCTGTAATAGCATACCACCAGTCAGCTCTTGAAAAAAAGTCAGCTCTTACTTTAAATGATCCCCAGAAAGTCCAAATAAAGGGAAAGCATGCAACCAACAACCAAACTATTATAAAGGTTGTATTAAAAATTTTTAAAGCATTTGATCTTTTATCAAGTCCGTATTCCATTTATCTCGCTGTCCTAAATTCCTTCCATGTTCTTATTAAAACTGGTGCTAAAAGTATGGCTATCCCAACAATTGTCATCATTGAGGTTGCTGCGGCCGAACCAAATAATATTACTTCCTCATTAACGAGGTTATCATAAATTAACCAAGACAAAGATTGAGCACTTCCTTCAGCACTGAAACCAATTATAGGCTCAAAAACTCTAAAATTATCCATCAATGAAATGAGAGCAACAAATGTAACTACAGGATAAATATGAGGCAAAACAATATGTCTTACTCTCTGCCATCTTGATGCTCCATCAATAATAGCTGCTTCAACAGGTTCTTGGGGAACAGTTTGTAAAGCTGCATAAAATACCACAAAAGCAAATGGTGAATGGTGCCAAATTCCATATATTATTATAGTTATCCAAGTAAGAGTTTTTGAGGATTTTAAAGATAAATAGGGATCATCCATTAACATTTGCAAATTCGCGCCAATAATTCCTTCTGCATCTATCATCCAAAATAAAACCAAAGAACCCACCAATGGAGTTACAATCATAGGCAATATGGTTCCAAATATTAATGGTCCTCTAATTCTTCTAGTTACTGCATTAAGACTTAAAGCAATTATAAAACCTAAAAGTAAGACGTTAGGCGTTACAAACAAGCAATAGGTTAAAGTAAAAATTAGAGCCTTGTAAAAGGGCAGGTTGGTAACTTGATCTACAAATTCCCCAAAACTATTTGTTTCATTCCAAAATTTTGCAATTTCTTCTATTGCAAGATGATTTCTATCTACATAAGTCCCAAACCCATTGAATTTTCCTAAAGGCTTTTCTTCTCGAATTTTGGAGGTTTTCTCTTGGTCAACAACTATAGAAACTGTGCATCCAAAAGGATCACATTTTTTTACTTCCTTAACAACTTGGTCGTGCTGCGCATAAAATGATTGTATCCCTGTTGAAAGAATAGGAAGACCTATAAATAAAATCATTGCCAATCCAGTTGGCAAGAAAAACCAAAAAAAAGTTTTGTTAGGCATTAATGTAATAAGTGGGGATTTTCATCCCCACTTAAAATTTATTGATTATAGAAAGCCTTGTTCTTTTGCTTTACTCATGTAAGCTGCTTCCACATCTTTTAAAGCTTGTTCTGCTGACTCTTTACCTTGTAAAAATTCAACAATCTCACTTCCTAATGCACCATGCATTAAACCCATTTGTGGTAACATTGGATATGGTTTAGCTTTCATTTTAACAGCTTCGATAACTCCAATTGATTTTGGTCCAGGCTTAAAACCTTCAATTAACCAAACAGCTTGATCCGCTGCATCTGCAACCATCTTTTTGTTAGCAGCTGCGTGTGCCAAAGCTCTAAATGTTGCTTCAGCATCAGCGTCAGATCTATTTTTTGCTAATGTGAAACCGTCCCACCATAAAGTCGCCGCTGGTATGTTTCCTCCAGCAACTGTTGCTGGTCCAGTTAATTTAGTTGCAGCTGTAATTTTTGCATCACCATCATCATCAAGCAATGTTCCTGATCTTGATGCCCAAAGAGTCATTAATGCAACATTTCCAGATTCCCATTCAACTTTAATAGCTTCACTATCGTGAGTTAAATAATCTGGGTTACTTAAACCTGCTAATTTTTTTAGCATATTTAATGTTGCTACACCTTTTGCATTGTTAATGCTTGGTTGAGCAGTTCCTGCTTTAAAGAATTCTCCTCCATGTCCAATGTACATGTTAACGAATTCTTCTGCTAAATTCCAACCAGCTTTGTATGCTGCTGCGTAAGGATATTGCATTTTACCAGATGCTCTTATTTTTTCTGATGCCGCTACTACTTCCTCATATGTTTTAGGAACAGCGATACCCAATTCTTTTAAAACATCTTCTCTGTAATATAAGTGCTGAGTGTTTGCCATAAAAGCAACTGCCATTATTTTTCCATCAATTGTTATCAATTGAGAGTCTTGTATTCCTTTTCCATATTTCTTAACAAGATCATCAAGTGGTCTAATTAAATCTTGGTTCATTAAAGGAACTATAGAGCTATTTGCTGCAATTCTTGCAGAAAACTCTGATGGATTTGCAGTTAGAGCTGGCACAGCAATTTTATTGTGCTCAGATGAGTGTGTGACTTTAAAATCCGCACTTCCTTTACATCCTTTAGCTGTTTCCACGAAAGTTCTTAAAGCTGGAAAATCATTAGCTAAAATATTTATTGATCCACTCTTAATGTTACAATCTGCGTAAGCAGAAGTTCCAAAAAGAAGAAACAATAATGATATTAATATTTTTTTCATATTTGTTTCCCTCATTAAATTTAAATTTATGGATGAAAGGATATATATTCCTTAGGGAATTTAAAAGTAGTTTTTAAATCGCATTTGACGCAAGCTCTGCACCTGCGACCAAAGATTCAAATTTCTTGTAAACAATATTTTCATCAACATTTCCAAAGCCTGCAAAAGTACTAAATCCACAATCACTTCCAGCCATCAATTGATCTTTATCAATTACTTTTGAATACTGAATTATTCTATTTTTTACTAACTCTTCATGCTCTATGAAGTTTGAGGTTGAGTCTATTACACCAGGAGCTATTACTTTATCATTAGGAAGTCTAATATTCTCAAAAACCTGCCATTCATGAGCATGTCTTGGGTTCGAGGCTTCAATTAAATAAGTTTGGATATTTGCTTTTAAAGCAATAGGTAATATTTTTTCTAATCCAATATCGTGAATATGAGGTCCTTCATAATTTCCCCAGCAGATATGCATTCTCAACTTAGAGGCATCGATATCTTTGATTGCTTCATTAAGACATTCGATTTGTTTTTCAGCTCTTACTAAAAATTCTTCATCTGATACATTTTTAAAAGTCATATGTCTTGCTAGCGCTAGATCTGGGCAATCAATTTGTAAAAATAAATCATTCTTTGTTATTTCATCATATTCAGTTTTCATCATTTTTGATAATGCTTCTAAATAATCATCGTCATTCTTATAGAATTTGTTTGGAAGGAAATTTGAAATTACTCCTGGTGATGCAGAGTTTATAAATCCTTGAGAATGGTTATTTTTTTTTAATGCAGATTTTAAATTACTGATATCTTTAGTTAAAGATTTAGTATCTTTAATTTTTAAATCAGCAGTACAACATGGTCTTGTATAAGTAGGTGTGCCTCCTGATTTTGCAATTTTTTCTTTATATGATGGAAAATCATCTAAGTCTTTAGGAGCTCTTCTCTCGCTTTCACCACTAAATCCATGTAATCGATCCTTGACATAAGTAGCATAACTGATTTTTGACATTTCACCATCACTTACAATGTCAATTCCGATATTAATTTGTTTTTTTACAATTTTGTTTACATCTTCTTCAATTATCTTATCAAGCTCTCCTTGATCAAATAATTCATTTTTATCTTTTTTAAATAGTATCTCAGATAGCTTTTTTGATCTTGGCAGACTTCCAACATGTGTGGTTTTAATTTTATCCATAGTTTTTACATTAATATTTGTTTCCAAATAGCCACTTCATCAAACAATACCCATTCTCTTATTATATTATCATCTCTTAATTCTGCATGATTTATACCCATTATAAATAAATCTTTGTCAGTCTTTTTCCCGAATTCTTCACTGTCTTTAGAGTGCTTACCACTTAAAAACCATCTGATTGTAGCTTTTTGATTGTTATTTTTTTCATCTAATGATGCAACATGTTCGATTGTAAACTTTATTTCAGAAAATATATTTTTTAAAGAGCTCCAATATTTAATTATATCTTCACTGCCATTTCCAA
>CACMYV010000006.1 GCA_902617975.1 uncultured Pelagibacteraceae bacterium | reverse complement strand
CATTTTTTTAAAGAAGGTTTTTGGACATTCTTCCTTGGTTGGCAGTATGTTGCATTAGGAGTTTTAATTGTAGTTATAGTAATTTATTTCCCAGAGGGATTAATGGGATGGTTAAGAGAAAAATATCCAGAAAGATTTGGTGAAGTTGTTGATGAAGCAGATCGAAAAGCACAGGTAGAATTAAAATGAGTATTTTAGAAGTAAACAACGTAAGTAAATCATTTGGTGGTGTTAAAGCTAATGTTGATATTTCGATGTCAGTTGAAAAAGGAAAGATAGTAGGACTTATAGGACCTAATGGATCAGGAAAAACTACTTTATTTAATTCAATAGTTGGTACCTATCCAATAGATAATGGTTCAATTAAGTTTAATGGAAAAGAAGTATCAGAGTTACCTGTCCCTGTAATAGCTAAACTTGGTTTATTAAGAACATTTCAGCAAACAAGGATATATGGAAAATTAAATTGTGTAGACAATATGCTTATCAGTCACAAAGGTAGTGATGAGAGTTTGTTTAAAATTTTCTCAAAAATTCCTAAAGAACTTACGGAAAAGGCAGAAAATTTACTTAATTTTGTTGGCTTGTATCAAAAAAGAAAACTTAGAGCAGGAGACTTATCTTTTGGTCAGCAAAAGTTATTAGAACTTGCAATGGCATTAATGAATGAACCAGAAATGCTACTATTAGATGAGCCAACAGCAGGTATTAATCCTACTTTAATTAATGGAATTATTGATAGACTAATCAAAGTTAATCAGAATTTTGGAATAACATTACTTGTTATTGAGCATAATATGAGAGTAATTATGCAATTAGCTGAAGACATATTTTGTCTTGCTCATGGCAAAATGCTTGCAAATGGCACTCCAGAAGAGATTAAAAATGACAAAAGAGTAGTAGATGCATATTTGGGGGCTCAATAATGTCTAATCAATATGAAGTTTTAGGAAAAGCACCTGGTGCAGAAGATTTAAAAAATTTATCTTCAGAAGATATTCATTTAACAATAAAAAATTTGAATGCTGGATATGGTAAAATGGAGATTTTACATAATTTTGATTTATTTGTAAGCAAAGCACAATCATTATGTTTAATTGGTCCTAATGGAGCAGGTAAATCAACAATACTTCATTCTATATATGGATTTACAAATATTTTTTCTGGTAAAATTGAAATTGATGGAAAAGAAATAACAAATTTAACTCCAGCTGAAAAATTAAAGTCAGTTGGTATAGCTTATATTCTGCAAGATAATTCAGTTTTTCCAGATATGACTGTTGAAGAAAATTTGTTAATGGGTGGTTTTATCAAAGATAAAACGGAAGAATCATATCAAGAGGCAGAAAAGATTTTAGATAAATATGAAAGATTAAGGAACAGAAGAAATCAACCAGCAAAAGTTTTGTCAGGTGGTGAAAGAAGATTATTAGAAATATCTAGAGCTTTAGTAATGAAGCCTTCAGTTCTTTTAGTTGATGAACCTTCTATTGGATTAGAGCCGAGATATATTGATATGGTATTTGAAATTTTGGGAGATTTACAAAAAAATGAAAAAAAAACAATTATTCTAGTTGAGCAAAACGCCAAAAAAGGTTTAGAGTTTTCTGATATTGGATATGTATTAGTATCCGGCCAAACTGCTATAGCAGGAAGAGGTGATGATTTACTTAAAAATGATGATGTTGGACGTCTATTTCTAGGCGGATGATTAATTCAAAATATTTTTTCAAAGGAATTCTTTGTGCAAAAGAATTCGATAGCCCTGCAATTGCTTTAGGTTTAAGCTTTTTAGCAATAGGTGCATTACTAAAAAATTTAGGTTTTACAATTCAAGAAAGTATTTTTTCTACTTTTTTAACTTATGCATTACCTGGCTCACTTGTGATGGCAGAATCAATTTTGATTGGCGTTTCGTTACTTAATTTATTTTTTGCAGTTTGGTTAGTTAATGCAAGATTGTATCCGATGACTGTATCTTTAATGCCATTGTTAAAGCACCAAAGTCAACCAAGATGGAAGTATTATTTATCCTGTCATTTTGTTGCGGTATCTTCGTGGTTAATTCTTAAAAATAATTATAAAGATATTGAAAAAAAATATAGAGTCGATTTTTGGATAGGAATTGGAACTGCAACTTGGTTGATAGCAATTTTTTCAACTATCTTAGGTTATTACTCTGCTGATTTCTTAAATAGAGAAATGATGATTGGATTAGCTATAATTAATCCAATTTATTTTACTTGCACAATGATAGGAGTGATGAAGTCTATACAATTAAATGTTTCAATAATTTTAGGAGCTATCTTAGGACCTTTATTTTATTTTATTAGTCCTGATTGGTGTGTTTTGATTGGTGGATTTGTAGCTGGAACTGTTGCTTTTGTAATAGGGGAGAAAAATGTCAGCTAATATTGTTTTAATAATAGTTATTACATCCTTAGCAACTTATATCTCAAGGTTTTTAGGAGCTTTTACTTCTGAAATAATAGATGAAAATACTAAAATATATAGGTGGTTTAATTATTTAGCCTATTCGACATTGGCGGCTCTAATTTCTAGAATGATAATATTTCCAGCTGGTGCACTTTCTGACAGTAATTACTTTTCCAGATTTATTGTTGTACTTTTAGCAATAATAATTTTTAAATTAACTAGAAATAATTTAGTTTACCCAACTTTATTCTCTGCTATCATTATGTTTTTATTAAGTAGCTTTACGATATAAATGAAAAAAATTATTTTACTATTGTTCTTAATTTTAATACCAGGTATTTCACAAGCAGCATGTGATGATCCTTTAACTGATGGAGTTGATTATACTAACTGTAGATTTTCAGATGGACAAGATTTGCAAGGTAGTTATTTGCCTAACTCAAACTTATCATTCGCAAGTTTTATACAAGTAAATTTTGATAAAAGCATTATGATGACTTCTAACTTGTCATTTGGAACTTTTCCAGAGTCAACATTTGTTAGAGCTAACTTATATGAGTCAACTCTAGTTGGTGGAAATTTCGAAAAAGCTAACTTTACAGGAGCCAATATGACAAGAGTTGATTTTATGGGCTCAACATTGATTGAAGCAAATTTTCAAAATGCAAATTTAATGGAAGCTAATTTTACTTCATCAAATATGACCAATGCTAATTTTGATGGAGCAAATTTAATTGGAGCAACATGGACTAATGGTGAAACATGTGGACCAAATTCAATTGGAGTTTGTAACAAATAATTATAATGGATAGCTTAGATACTATTCAAGGGTTTGATATTTCATTTAGTGATTATTCCAAAAGAATAATCAATATTAAAATTGAAGATGAAATTATAGATAAACTAATATTTCCTTTTAAAAAATTTGATATTACAGCTCTTGAATATAAACCTTTTACTAGATTTACACTTGCAAAATCTTTAGATGATTCAACGGGTGGAAAGCTGGGAAAATTTATAAACTCTATATTAAGAGATAGAGACACAGGTTGTTTCGTTATAGGACCTAAAAATAAATCCAAAAAAATTGATAACAATTTTCTTATTAAACTATCAACAGCTGTAACACACTTACTAGGTAATCCAAATTTTGATTCAATGGCTGGAAAATATTATGCGAGATTTCATGTTAAACATGAGGATAATAGCGACTCATATCTTAGAAAAGCATATACTAATATGGATCTTCATACTGATGGAACTTACGTCAAAGAAAAAACTGATTGGTTATTAATGTTAAAAATGGAGGAAGAAAATGTTCAAGGAGGTGAAACTGCAATGTTACACCTTGATGATTGGGAACATTTAGATAGCTTAACTAATGATAAAGTTGGAAAACAAAACTTTATATGGGGTTCTCCTAAAAGTAAAAATGTTGATTACAAGGTGGAACATCCTGTTTTTTCAGAAGACGAAAATGGAAAACCACAAATTTCTTACATAGACCAATTTCCTGAGCCCAAAAATATGGAACAAGGATTATTTCTACAAAAATTATCAGACTCTTTAGAAGGAAGTCAAAAAAAGATTGTAATGCCTTTACCAGTTGGCTTTTCAGTAGTTGCAAATAACTATTTCTGGCTTCATGGTAGAAAACCATTTGTAGAAAATAAAAAATTATCAAGAGAATTACTAAGAATTAGAGGTTCTTTTTTTACTAATTAATTAATTTTAGTGATAATAATCACTTAGTTTATCATGAAAATCGGATTTATTGGTACAGGACATATCTCGAAATCAGTAATCAACGGAATACTGGGGTCAAAATTAAAAATTAATAAAATAATTGTTTCAAAGAGAAATTCAAAAATTTCAAGTGAACTTAGAGGAAAAAGTAAAAAGATAAAAATATCTGCTGATAATCAGGATATTATAAATCAATCAAATTGGGTTTTTTTAGCAGTAACACCAACGATTGGAAAAATTATTCTTCCAAAATTAAAATTTAAAAAAGGTCAAACGATAATAAGTTTTATATCAACTATAAAAATGACTGAATTAAAAAAATATATTAAAGTTAAAGCCAAGATTATTAGAGCAATTCCTTTACCTCCAATTTCTCTTAGAAAAGGACCGGTACCAATTTTTCCACCAGATAAACAAGTTAGAAATTTTTTTAATAAGCTTGGCACATCTGTTGAAATAAAAAATGAAAACCTATCACTAAATTTTTGGTCAACTTCATCAATGATGGCACCATTTTATGAATTACTACAAACTCTGAGTGAATGGTTGGTAAAAAAGGGAATTAATAGAAGAGACTCTCAAAAGTATATTACCTCGTTATTTATTGCTTTATCTGAAGATGCAAAAATTAATTCAAATAAAGATTTAAAAGTCCTTGTTAAAAATTCACAAACCCCAAAAGGTTTAAATGAACAAGCTGTTAAAGAATTAAGAAAACTTGGATTTTATAAATCTCTGAATAGAACAGCAAATAGCGTCTTGAATAGATTAAAAAAAAGTAAGTAAAATGTCTGACAATATCTTACAGGTAAATAATCTTACAAAATTATTTGGAGGACTAGCAGCAGTATCAAATTGCTCATTAAATATTAGATCGGGTTCAATAACTGGAATAATTGGCCCAAACGGTTCAGGGAAAACAACATTATTTAATTTAATAGCTGGAAATTTAAAATCTAATGATGGAGAGGTAATATTTAATGATGAAAATATTACTGATGTACCATCACATGAGTTATTCGGCAGAGGATTATTAAGAACCTTTCAGATTGCACATGAATTTTCAAACTTAACAGTTTTAGAAAACTTAATGATGGTGCCTTCAAATCAAAGCGGAGAAAATTTATTAAATGCACTTATTAAACCAGGACTAGTTAAAAAAGAGGAAAAAGTTATTAGAGAAAAAGCCTATGAAGTTGTAGATTTTCTTAATTTATCACATTTAGCAAATGAAAGGGCAGGAAATCTTTCAGGAGGTCAAAAAAAATTATTAGAATTAGGAAGAACTATGATGGTTGATGCAAAATTGGTTTTACTTGATGAAGTGGGAGCGGGAGTTAATCGAACACTTTTAAAAGATCTAGGAACTGCAATATTAAAATTGAATAAAGAAAAAAATTACACTTTTTGTATGATTGAACATGATATGGATTTTATAAGCAGAATGTGTGATCCGGTAATAGTAATGGCAGATGGTTCAGTTTTATTTGAAGGAACATCTGAAGAAGTCAAAAAAAATGAAAAAGTAATTGAGAGCTATCTTGGAAAGTCAAACGTAACAAAAAAAGAAAATTAATGGCATACTTTGAAGGAGCAAAAATGACTGCAGGTTATGGGGAGGGCCCTGATATTATTAGTTCATGTTCTATAACTGCCAATAGGGGAGAGATAGTAGCTATTTTAGGTCCCAATGGTGCTGGCAAATCAACAGCCATGAAAGCGATGCTCGGATTATTAAAATTAAAATCAGGTTCTGTAACTTTGAATGGTGAAGATATTTCAAAAATTAATCCTCAAGATCGAGTAAAAAAGGGTATTTCATTTGTTCCACAAACAAGAAATGTATTTGCTGAGTTGACTGTAAGAGAAAATTTAGAGATTGGTGGCTTTTTGACAGAAGGTAGTTTAGAAAATAAAATTGAGAGTATTTATAGCTTATTTCCAATCTTGAGTGAAAAAAAATCCCAAGTCGTCGGACAATTATCTGGCGGACAACGTCAGCAAGTCGCGCTTGGAAGAGCTTTAATGAGTGATCCGTCAGTTCTTATGTTAGATGAGCCCACAGCTGGAGTTTCTCCAATTGTAATGGATGAATTGTTTGAACATATTATAAAAGTTAAAAAAACAAATGTTGCCGTTATTATGGTTGAGCAAAATGCAAAGCAAGCATTAAGTATTTCAGATCGAGGCTATGTATTGGTAACAGGTCAAAATAAATTTGAGGGATCCGGTAATGATTTACTTGAAGATCCCGAAGTTCGTAGATCATTTTTGGGAGCATAATGGATTTCTTAAATGCAATAATTGTACTTTTTAATTTTACAGTAATACCAGCGTTAGCTTATGGTTCACAATTAGCTTTAGGTGCTATTTTTGTTACTTTAATTTATGCAGTTTTAAGATTTGCTAATTTTGCAACCGGAGACATGATGTCTTTTGGAACAATGTTTGCAGTTATTCTAACATATTATTTTCAGTCCTTAGGTTTTGGATTAGGTGTTTTACCAACAGCACTTTTAACAATTCCTTTCGCCATCCTAATGATGATTTTATATATGTTAATCATAGACAAATTTGTTTTCAGTTATTACAGGATAAAAAAAAGTCCTCCAGTTCAGTTTGCAATGGTTAGTGTAGGGGTAATGTTTGTCACTCAAGCCTTAATTAGAATAATCATTGGACCATCCGACAGAAGATTTTTAGATGGTGAAAAATTTATAATTAAAGCAACAGAATTTAAAGAAATGACTGGTCTTGCAGAAGGTATAACTTTAAAATCAACACAAGCAATAACAATAATTGTAACCTTAATTGTTGTTTCAATAATGTTTTGGTTTTTAAATAAAACTAAAACTGGAACAAGTATGAGAGCTTATTCAGACAATGAAGATTTAGCATTATTGTCTGGTATAGATCCTAAGAGAGTTGTTTTGATAACATGGGTCATCGCAGGAATTTTAGCCACTATTGGTGGAGTATTATACGGTTTAGATAAAAGTTATAGACCTTTTGTTTATTTTAATAATATGCTTCCAATATTCGCCGCAGCAATTGTTGGGGGAATCGGAAATCCATTTGGAGCCTTCCTAGGTGGATACGTTATAGCCTTTGCAGAAATATTTGTAACTTACGCATACAAAAGATTTATTTCATATCTATTACCTGAACATCTTGAGCCAGATTCTTTACTCCAGTTATTATCGACAGATTACAAGTTTGCAGTTTCATTCTCAATTTTAGTAATTGTTTTATTAATAAGGCCGTCAGGTATCTTTAAAGGAAAAGTAATATGAGGAATTATAAAAATGTCATTGCCGCATATTCAATCATGATATTTTTAATAATTTTGGTTGGGATATTTCAATCCTGGTCTATAGCATTAACTATTTTAAATTATTGTTTAATTTCTGCAGTTATGACAATTGGAGCAAATATACAATGGGGTTATGCTGGATTAATTAATTTTGGGATAATGGGATATACAGCATTAGGAGGATTAGCTGTAGTTTTAGTTTCGGTTGAACCAGTCAAAAAAGCTTGGCAAGTTGGAGGTTTAAATATTTTAGCTTGTATATGGATAATTGTTGCAATTATCTTTGTAGTTAAATTTATACTTAATAGATTTGATAAGTCTAAATTAAGAAATTACTCAGTAGCTTCTGTAATCTTGGGTGGAATAATTTTACTAAGAGTAACTGCTGCACCAGGGATAGAAGCTATAGAGTCAGTTGATCCAGCAAAGACAGGATTTCTCGGTGGCATGGGATTACCCGTTTTATTTTCCTGGATTTTCGGTGCGCTTTTGGCTGGCGGTTTAGCATTTGTCATAGGAAAGATCGCATTAGGTCTTCGTGCAGATTATTTAGCTATTGCAACATTATTAATAGCAGAAATTATCGTTTCAATTATTAAACATGAGGAATGGTTGGCAAGAGGTGTAAAAAATGTAATAGGATTAAAAAGACCAGCACCATACGAAATAGATCTACAAACTTCAGAATGGTTTATAAATTTAGTTACAAAATTTAATTCATCAAAATTAAATTTGATTAATTCAATCTCTGATAAGCAAGAAGCTCTAAATCAAATGGTTATTGATGCTTCATCGGTCTATGTGAAATTATGTTTTACAGGTTTATTTCTTACTGTTGTTATTATCTTGTTAATTGTGACACAGAAAGCCCTTTATTCACCTTGGGGAAGAAAAATGAGAGCTATAAGAGATAATGAAGAGGCGGCAAGTGCAATGGGTAAAAATATTGTTAAAGAGCATCTTCTTATTTTTATTTTGGGATCTGCAATTGTTGGCTTAGCTGGAGCTATGATGGTTACAAATGACGGTTTGTTTACACCAGGTAGCTACAGACCTATGAGATATACTTTTGTAATTTGGGTTATGGTTATAGTAGGTGGAACAGGAAATAATTTCGGAGCAATATTGGGGGGATTTGTAGTTTGGTTTTTATGGGTCGAAGCTGCTCCAATTGCATTATTTTTAATTAATTTGTTTACATCCCATCTACCAGAAACTAATGCAGTTAGAGTTCACTTAATTGAAAGTGCTCCATATTTTAGATTCTTGGTTATTGGAATTGGTTTACTTTTAATAATGCGTTATAGACCACAAGGAATTATTCCAGAAAAAATCATCAAACAATAATGTATTATATTTTATTAGGTATTGTTTTAGGATTAATATTTTATTTATCTGACAAATATTTATTTTAAAACCCCAGTTAAGAAACTGGGGTTTTAATTTCTAATTATCTTTGCTTTTTGTCTTTAAACTTTCCACCTTTTATTTCTTTTTCAATAAAAGATCCAAAAGCTTCACCAACATCTGTAAATTCAACAGCTGTAGCACCTTCATAGTTTACCGCTTTACCTTTAGCTAATAAATCAAGTGCTTTCTTTAATTCACCTGGATAAATTTTTGTTCCAGGAGCATTGGCTACTGACATTACATTTTTTTGAACAGTCATTCTGTCAGCTTTTCCACCAGCTTGCATTGCAAGCGTGATCAAGGCTGCCGCGTCATAACTTTCACCTGTGTAAGGACCTGATGAATCAATACCACCAGCACTAGCAACTTCTTTAAATATACCAGCACCTTTACCCATTGATCCAGGTAAAGATCCAAATGATTTATTTAAATCTTTTCCAAATCTGTCAGTAAGAGAGTCACCAATCATTCCATCTGAAAGAACAAAGGTATCAAATGATCCAGAGTCTAACGATCCTTGAATTATACTACCACCAGCTTGATCTAAGTAACCTAAAACAGCAAGAGCATCTCCACCCGCTGCTGCAAGTGTAGCTACTTCTGCACCATAGTCACCTTTACCTTCTTCGTGTGCTGTAACAGCTGTTACTTTAATACCATGAGCTTTAACTGCAGCTACATAAACATCAGCCAAACCTTTTCCGTAGTCATTGTTAGTATGAGTTACAGCTAATGATTTAACTTTTCTGTCCTTTGTAATATCCGCTAAGACTTGTCCTCCTCTAGCATCCGATGGAGCAGTTCTAAAGAAATAACCATTATCATTAAGATCAGTTAATCCTGGAGATGTAGCTGATGGTGAAATCATAACAACACCATTTGGTACGGCAACATTAGTTGCTATTGCACCTGTAACACCAGAACAATCAGCACCCATAATAGCAACAACACCACCTGAAACTAAACCTTCAGCAGCAGTTGTAGCAGCAGCAGAATCAACACAAGTTGAGTCAGCTCTTTCTACAGATATTTTTTTTCCACCAAGTAATGAGCCAGAATCTGAAGCTTCTTTAAAAGCAAGTTCAGCAGAAGCAGCCATTGCAGGTGTTAGGGTTTCAATTGGACCAGTAAATCCTAAAATAATACCCATTTTAATTCCATGCCCATCTGAAAAAGCTTTTGAAGTAAAGCTTAAGATAAACACGAATATACCTATTAGTAATTTTTTCATATTTTCCCTTTAATTGTTAACAATTTATACAATCAAAATTAAATCCTATTAAATTATTATTTCAATGAGAAAATTATCTCAATTTTCGAACAAATACTTATAATTTTAACAATTATCTGTTTGGAGTGTCTGTCGCAATCATTTGACCTCTCACTTTTTCCCTAAAGTAAATATATACTCCAGCAGAAATAATAATAGCTGCTCCAAGAAACGTTCTTGGCTCAGGTATTGTTTTAAATAATATGTATCCTGCAATCATCGCAAAAATTATATAAGAGTATTCAAACAAAGATACAATTGACGGTGAAGCAATACTATAAGCTGAAAAGACACAAAAGAAAGATATAGAAGCAACCACTCCCATTACAAAAACATAAGGCCATGAAGCCGAAGGGTTAGTAAACCATTCTCTCACGATAAACTTTAAAGTAGGATCAGAAAAATTATTAAATTTTCCATCTCCACTAACTAGATAAATAATTAAACTTACAATAACCGCAAAAATATAAAGCAAAGTCATTTGAGTATAAATATTATCTTTATCGGAAGTATATTTTGTAATTGTCATCGAGCAAGCATAACAAAGTGCACATCCAACAGGTGCTAATTTGAAAAAATTAAATTCCTCAAGTGTTGGATTAAGAACAATTAATACTCCTATAAAACCTACAACAATTGCACTCCATCTTCTAATTCCAATTTGTTCTTTTAAGAAAAATTTAGCAAACATAGACATAAAGAAAGGACATGAGAAAAACAAAGCACTAACCATCGCTAAAGACATAAAGGTTAAAGAAATATAAAAAAAAGCAAATCCAAAAAAGAAACAAACAACTCTAACTAAAGTTAAAAAAGGATAATGTGTTTTAAGAGTAATTTTTTTTTTTGTTATTAAAAAAAAAGATATAAGAATAGTCGCTTGTATTAAAGTTCTTCCCAAATATAACTCAAATAATGCAATATCTTCAAAAATGAACTTTATTAATGAGTCTTGAATGGAAAAAAAGGCCATTCCAGTCATAATAAAAAAAATACCCTTTGTATTATTGTTTGTTTGCATATCGCACCTATATCAAAAAAACTTTAACCTTCATAATTAATAAGATACTCTTAAAGAAATGAGTGATTTTGAACCAATTTATGGTGGATGTATTTGTGGGAGTGTAAAGTATTCAATAAATAGTAAACCTCTTTTTACTCAGGTCTGCCATTGTTTAGATTGTAAAAAATTAACTGGATCATCTTATGTAATTAATACTAGCATTTTTGAAGATTCTTTTAAAATTAGTGGTAAACTTTTAAAAGCTGAATTGATTGCAGGTAGTGGGAAAAAATGTACTCATTACTTTTGTAAAAAATGTGGGGTTTATATTTATGCCGATTATGAATTTGCAATTAGAAGATTAACAGTTAGAACAAAGACTCTTTTGAAACCGAAAGACTTTCCACCTCAAGCACATATATTTGTAAAAGATAAGGATCCATGGATAGATATTGCAGACAAAAATATTTGCTATGATGAAATGTATGATCCAAAAATTGCTTGGCCTAAAGAAAGTTTAGATAGATATAAAGAATATCTCGAGACTAATTAAGGATAAAATCTGCTGCTCTTTCACCTATCATTAAAGTAGGTGCATTTAAATTACCACTTGTAATCTCTGGCATAACCGAGGCATCTGCAACTCTTAAATTTTCTAAACCATGAACTTTCAATTTTTCGTCAACTACTGCCATTTTGTCCACTCCCATTTTTAATGTACAGGATGGATGATAAGCTGTTTCGGCTTTTGACCTAATATACTCGGTTATTTGTTCATCATCAGTTGCACTTTCACCTGGACCTATTTCTTTTCCAGCGTAAGGTTTCATTGAATCTTGACTTAAAATCTTTCTAGCTACACGAACACACTTAATTGTTTCTTTTAAATCATATTCATCTTTTAAATAATTAAATTGAATTTTTGGGTAATCGTATGGATTTGAGCTATTTAATTTAATATGTCCTCTACTTTTAGGTTGGTTCAAACTTGCATGTAATTGATAACCATGTCTGTCAGGATCAACTAATCCATGATCGATTACAAATGCTGGAAAAAAATGAAATTGAATATTCGGATAGCTTTTGTCTTCTGAAGATTTGCAGAAACCACCTGCTTCTAAAAATGAAGTAGAACATGGACCACTTTTTGAAAGAAACCATTGAATACCAATTTTAAGCATATTTATTTTGTTAACATAAGAATAGAGCGTATCTTTAGTTTTACATTCTTGCTGAATGTAGGTTTCTAAATGGTCTTGTAAATTTTGACCTACTCCCTCTAACGAGTGTACAACATTAATTCCTTTATCTTTTAAATCTTTTTCAGGTCCTACACCTGATAACATCAATAGTTGTGGTGAATTGATTGAACCCCCGCTTAAAACAACTTCTTTCTTAGCGTAAACCTTTGTGACTTTATTTTTAATATTTACTTCTATTCCAACTGCTTTTTTTCCCTCAAAAATAATCCTTTCAGCAAAAGAATTAGTAAAAACTTTTAAATTTTTTCTTTTTTTTGCTGGCTCTAGATAATATTTAGAAGCGCTAGCCCTTTGACCTTTATGAATTGTAATATCATACATTCCAAATCCCTCTTGATCTTCTCCGTTCATATCTTTATTTTTTTTATACCCTGCTTCGACTGAAGCATTAATAAAAGCACTAAACAACGGATTTTTGTTTTTGGATTGATTTACTGGTAAAATTCCTTTCCCACCTCTGAATTCATTCTCTCCTTCGGACCACGTCTCAATTTTTTTAAAAAATGGTAAAACATTTTCATAAGACCATGATTTCAAGCCAAATGAGGCCCATCTCTCATAGTCGTTTTTATTTCCTCGAACATAAACCATCCCATTATGTGCAGAACAACCACCTATCATTTTTCCTCTTGGGCAAAATAATCTCCTATTATTTAAATTAGGTTCTGGTTCCGAATAATATTTATAATTATATTTTGGATCATGCATTGCATACAAAATTGCCAAAGGCATATTAACCTTCCAAATATCACTAGATCCACCTGCCTCAAACAAGGCAACATTAAATTTCCCATTTTCACTTAATCTATTTGCAAGAACACATCCTGCTGTACCAGCTCCAACAATTATGTAGTCAAAATTCATTTACTTTTTAAGTTTATCTGCAAGTACTAATTTATCTGATTTAAAACTATTTTTATTTTCGTTAATAAAATCATCCATAATTTTTATTTTATCTTCTTCAAATTCTGTAACTTTTCTTTTTTCAAGATCGATATAAAGAGATATACTTTCTGTAGTTGCAGCAAGTTTTCCTGTTTTTTTTTCGATCATCTCACATTTTAAATGTAATCTTTTCTTATCATGATCAAAGAAAGTGCAATAAACATCAACTTCTTCATTTTCTTTAACTTCATTGTCGTAAGTTGTTCTTGTTTCAACCACCATTGTACTTCTTTTATTTATTTGTGCTTTAGCTCCGCCCATATCAAATTTATTAAGCATTGTTTCCCATGCCTCATCAAAAATTAAAACATAATAAGCCATGTTCATATGCTCATTATAATCTGTCCAATCTTTTATTATTTTTCTCGAAGCCAAATGAAATGACATTTTATCAGCTTTTGTTTATTTTATTTGCTACTAACAATTTTCTTTGCATCTCTCGTAAAACAGGTCTTTCTATCAATTTACCATCTATTACAACTAAACCTGTGTTTGCTTTTTTAAATTGATCCATAATTCTTTTAGCTTTACTTATTTCTTCCTCTGTTGGAGTAAAAATTTCATTTAAAATACTTATTTGCTTTGGATGAATAGATCCTTTCCCAGTGAAACCTAAGTTTTTAACAAACTGTGCTTCTTTTTTCATTCCTTCCATATCTTCTAAATTTAAATAAGGAACATCAATAACATCAACTCCTTTACTTGCACCAGCATGAACTAACCTTGATCTTGCATAAACTAAATTCTCTAATTTGTTTTCCACTCTCAATTCTGCTGCCATATCCTCTCCACCAAAATATAAAGCAACTATTCTATCGCTAGAATGTGCAATATCATAAATACTTTCAAGAGCTTGATTAGTTTCCATTATAACATGAAGATCAGTATCTAAACCACAATCAGTAAGCATATCATCAATAAATGTAATTTCATCAGGTGTTTTAACTTTCGGCAACATGATGGCTTTAACCTTTAGTTTATTTGAAGCAATAGCTTCTAAGTCTAAAAGACCATTTTTAGTTCTTTGACAATTTAATCTAACAACTAATTCAACATCATTTTTTACTTCTAGTGACTTTAATGCTTCAATAGTATTTTTCCTTGCCTCGTCTTTATCTTTCATGGCAATTCCATCTTCTAATTCTATACAAACCATATCAGCTCCTGAAGCCAAGGCTTTTGGAAACATCTCTGGTTGAAGACCTGGTGTAAATATAAAACTACGTCTAACCCTTAGTTTATTTAAGTCCATTAAATTTTTATTTCTTATAATTGTTAATGATATGATATTATATTTTACTAGAAATAAAAATGAACAATAAGGTCTTCATCTCATGTGCAGTTACAGGATCTGGTGATACAGCAAGTAAACATCCTGATTTACCTAAAACTCCAGAGCAAATTGCAAAAGCAGCAATAGAGTCTGCTAAAGCTGGTGCTGCAATTGCCCATATCCATGTCAGAGAGGAAGATGGAACTCCAAGTAGAAGACTCGAGCTTTATAAAGAAGTGGTTGACAGAGTGAGATCATCTGAAACTGATGTAATTCTTAATCTCACGACAGGCATGGGTGGTGATTTAGATATCGGCCAAGGCAAGAACCCTTTAGACTTTGGTCCAATGACAGACATGGCAAATGTAATGGAAAGAATTGCTAATGCAGAACAATTTCTTCCAGAAATATGCACACTTGATTGCGGAACCTTAAATTTTGGAGATAGTTCAGTTATCACAGTCAACACACCTAACGATTTAAGAAAAGCTGCAAAAAAACTTCAAGAAATAAAAGTTAAACCTGAAATAGAAGCTTTTGATTTAGGAAACATGTGGTTTGGTGCTCAATTATATAAAGAGGGATTATTAAGTGATCCACCTCTTTTTCAAATGTGTTTAGGAATTCCATGGGGTGCACCGGCAACACCATTAGCTATGCAGGCGATGAAAGATATAATGCCTAAAGAAGGTATATGGTCAGGTTTTGCAATATCTAAAAACGAAATGCCATATGTTGCTCAAACTGTAGTAATGGGAGGTAACCCAAGAGTTGGTTTAGAGGATAATTTATATTTATCCAAAGGAAAATTGGCAACAAATCCTCAATTAGTTGAGAAAGCTATAAGGATCGTCACAGATCTTGGTGTAGAGATTATGTCACCTTCAGAAACAAGAGAAAAATTAAAGCTTGTAAAACACAAGTAATGTCAAAAATTAAAACTGTAGGAATAGTTGGAACTGGTGTCATAGGGACTGGCTGGATAATAAGAAATTTAGCTCACAACAAAATTGTTCATGCATATGATCAAAACAAAAATCTCAAAAACTATGTTTTAAAAGAAATAAAAAGAACTTCAAAAAGTATAAAAAAACTTTTTGGAAAAAAAATTTTAATTAAAAATTTAAAATTCTTTAATTCTTTGGAAAAGGCTCTTTCAAATGTGAATTTTGTTCAAGAAAGTGTATTAGAGAATTATAAAGTTAAAACTGATTTAATCCAAAAAATCTCTAAATATGTAAAATCAAATGTAATTATTTCTTCAAGTTCGTCAGGACTTTTGCCCTCTAAAATTTTTTCTAAGTGTAAAAATCCTCAAAGAGGCATAATTGGACATCCATTTAATCCAGCGTATTTATTGCCAGCAGTTGAAATAGTTCCTGGAAAAAAAACTACAAGAAAGTTTCTTTCAGATGCAAACAAATATTACAAATCAATCTCAATGAGGCCAATCATGCTCAAAAAAGAATTACCAGGTTATTTATCGGATAGACTTCAAGAGGCATTGTGGAGAGAGGGTCTACATATTATTAATGAAAATTATGCAACAACACAGGAATTAGATCGTGCAATAGAAGATGGACCAGGTCTTAGATACTCAATAATGGGCACCTTTTTAACCTTTCATCTTGCTGGAGGTAATGCAGGAATGAAACATATGTTAAAGCAATTTGGTCCAGCCTTAAAATTGCCTTGGACAAAATTAAAAGCTCCAAAGTTAACAAATAAATTATCTTATAAACTTATATCAGGCACAAAAAAACAAGCTAAAGGTAAATCAATTAATATGCTTTCAAATATTAGGGACCAATATTTAGTTGATGTATTAAAAATTAGAAAAAAATATGAGAATAAAATTAGAAATTGATGAAAGAAAAAATTTTTATAAATAAAACTGGTGGATGTATCTGTGGAAATATAACTTTTAAGGTTAAGCTTGATGAAGTCCCTTTAGTTTTCAATTGTCATTGTATTGATTGCAGAAAAAAAATAGGAGGAATAATGACAATTATACTACTTAGAGATGGAGCAATAGATATAGATAAGTCTAAATTAAAAATTTATGAACATGAAGGTGGCAGTGGTAATAAAATTAAAAAACATTTTTGTGGGAAATGTGCTGCTCCTATTTTAACTTATGTAGAAAAGTATAAAAAATACTATTTATATGCAGGTTTACTAGACGATATTAGTTTTTTAAATAAAGCAGAGAACATACACTATAAAGAGTCTCATTTTCCATTTATGGAAATAAGCGAAAAAAATATTAAAGTTTAAATACTAATGCATTCTTAAAGTATTGCCGTCTACAGCAATTACTTGTCCTGATATCCTTGGTGCATCATTCGAAATTAAAAAGCTACAAATTCTTCCAATATCCTCCTCATAGACCCATGTATTCATCGAAGTCATTGAAACAAATTCTTTTTCTATTAATTTTTTTGAAACATTTAAAAATTTCGATTTATCCCTTATTACTCTACCCATTCTATCTCCCTTTATTGTTCCAGGACAAATAGCGTTTACTCTAATTTTAAATTTTCCTAGTTCCATTGCCAGTGTTTTGGTTATACCAACAACAGCCCACTTACTTGCACAGTAAGGAGATCTTAATGGAAATCCAAATATACCTGCAGTTGATGATAAATTTATTATAGCTCCACCTTTATTTTTTTTTAGCATTGGAATTGAATATTTTGAAAAATAAAAATGGCTAATTACGTTTACCTTTAATGTATTTTCCCAATCCTTGCTTTTTAATTTTTCAAGTGTCCCTGTCGGCCCAGCAATTCCAACGTTATTTATTAGAGCATCAATTTTTTTTGTTTTTTTTATTATTTTGCTAAAAAAATTTCTTACTTGGTTCTCATCCGAAGCATCACACTGAAATACAAATAATTTTTTATTATTGAGCTTGTGCGTCTTGCATTTATTCAGAAAAGTTGAATTGGTATCACAAAGATATACTGTTGCACCTTTATCTAAAAATATTTTTGCCGAACTCCATCCAATACCCGAACCTCCTGCGGATATGATTATTTTTTTATTTTTTAAGGTTATGCTCATTTTTAATTTTAAAAGATAATTCAAACTAACAAATCTTCCAACTATTAATATGTCAACTAATAATTGAATTGAGCATTAAATTATTTTATATTGATATTGATTATGCACTCAATTTCAAAAATCTCAAAAAACGGCACTTATCTTCAAGTAATTTGGGATGACGGAAAAGAGAGTAAATTTAATTATATGTGGCTTAGAGATAATTGTCCTACAGCACACGATAAAGATTCTAGGCATCGAATGTTTAATATTTTAGATGTATCAGAAAATATAAACCCAAAAAAATATAATCTTAATAGCGATGGTAAATTGGAAATAGAGTGGAGTGAGGGAAATCATGTAAGCCATTATGATATTAGTTGGCTTAGAGAAAATTGTTACACAATTAAAAATAACGAAGAATACAAATCACCTTATCAATTATGGGATAGTAGTTTAGAAAAAAATATTGATAGTATATATATAGATCACAATGAAATTATATCTTCTGAAGAGGGGTTGGTTAAATGGTTAGAGCTTCTTCATTATAAAGGAATAGCAATAGTTTATAATGCTCCAGTAGAAAAAAATTCAGCGTTCCCTGTTTTAAACAGAATTAGTCATACAAGAGAGACATTTTTTAAAACACCTTTTGAAGTTATAAATATACCAAAACCTAATAACTCAGCTTATACAGCTCATGCTCTTCAAAATCATATGGATTTACCATGGTTTGAAAATCCTCCTGGGTATCAATTTTTACATTGTTTAGTTAATTCAGCAAAAGGTGGTGACTCATCTGCAGTAGATGCTTTCGCTGTAGCAGAATATTTAAAGAAAAACGATAAAGATACTTTTGATACGCTAACAACAATACCTTTAAAGTTTAGAGACAAAGATTACACACAAGAAGCTCATAGAAGCTTTTATGGCACTGCAATAAGTTTAACAAAAGATGGTGATTATAATGATGTTAGATTTAGCACTGCAACCATGGACGCTTTAGATTGTCATCCAGATCAAATGGATAAAGTTTATAAATCTCATCATAAATTTGGAAAACTTTTACACGATGACAAATTTCAAATAAAATTTAGGCTAAGACCAGGAGATATATATACATTCAATAATAGAAGAGTGCTTCATGGAAGAACTGAATTTGATCCAAATTCTGGACACAGACACCTACAAGGTTATTACATGGATAGAGATGAAATTGTGGGTAGATTAAATTATCTTAAGAAATAAAAAAAAGGGCTTTGAAAATCAAAGCCCTTTTTATCTAATTTATTTTAAAGTTATTATGGAAGCCAACTTTTCCATTTATCTGGATTATTGTCTAACCACTCATTAACAACTTCTTTTACATCTCTTTTCTTAATATCAACTTCAACTAACATTTTAGCTTGGTCAATATTTTGTAAAGACATTTTTTCAAAGAACTTCTTAGCATCAGCATGTTCTGCACTAGCAAAAGTAGCTGGGTTACCGTAGTTCATCGTGTAATCTTTAGCCCAACCAGTTGCTGGCCATGCAGCAGTTCCGCAATCTTTCCAGTTATTTGCTTCAGTGAAGCTGTCACAAGTTTTGTGTTCTGGAAGTTGTACACCAACCATATCATACTCACCAAAGAACCAATGTGGTGACCATAGATAAAGTAGGAATGGCTCTTTACGCATGTAAGCAGCTTTTGCTTCTGCGATAGCAGCAGCTTCTGTTCCAAGTTCATCAGCCTGGAAGTCTATTCCTAAAAGATCAAGTCTTTTTTGGTCATGACAGTTCCAACCTGCAACTGGACATCCAATAAGTCTACCTTTCTTACCACTTTCAATTGTTGCAAATTTAGCTTTGTGTTTATTTAAGTCTTTCCAAGTTTTAATACCTAGTTCCTCAGCAGCATATCTTGGTATCCAGTAGTCTGACATACCGATTATTCCTGCTGTTCCAAGTAAGTCCACACTTCCATCACCATTGTATGTACCAACGACTTTACCTTCGTATATTAAGTCCTCTTTTAACATAACAGTGTCAGCTTCAGCGTAACTTGGCCAACTTTCGCAAGCGAAGTCTAACTCACCTGCAGCGATTGCTTCCCATAAACCTGTTCCTGAAGGAAATACAGTTTGTTTAATTTTGTATCCCATTTCTCTTTCAAGAATTGCTACGGCAACTTCGCACGTAATTATCCCACCAGTCCAATCTGCTATAGCTGCGTGAAGTCTTTTGGCTGCATTGGCTTGACCAAAGCTTCCAATTAACAGAGCTACAGAAAGAATTAGTGCTGATATCTTTTTTGATAACTTCATTTATTTCCTCTCTTTTTAATTAATTAAAAACACATTTTAGATCAAAATGTATTGGTATGTAAACCACGCAAATAGTACTATTTGTCTTAGCTTATTAAGCCTAAAGCTTCTCTTTGTTTCTTAGTCCACGCAAGTGTAATTCTATCAATAATAATAGCCAGTAATACTATTCCGATACCAGCTGCTAATCCTCTTCCAGTATCAGATCTTGCAAGACCATTAAATACTTCTAAACCTAAACCCTTACCACCAATAAGTGGTGTAACTATTTGCATTGCAAAAGCCATAATTACAGTCTGATTAAATCCAATAACTAAACTTGGAATAGCTAACGGGAACTTAACTTTATTTAATGTTTGAATAAGTGTTCCACCAAATGATCTCGATACTTCAGAGTAAGTGCCAGAAACCTGTGTTAAACCTAGAGATGTTAATCGAATTATTGGCGGAATTGAATATATTACAGTTGCAAGAACAGCTGACACTGTTCCACCACCAAAAAACATTAGAACAGGAATTAAATAACAGAAATAAGGAAGTGTTTGCATTGCATCCAACACTACGTTCTGAATATTTCTAAATCTTTCATTGTAAGATGCAATTATTCCAAGAGGAACTCCTATAACAAAACACAGCACTACAGACACAAGTACTGAGGATAAAGTTATCATTGATTGTGTCCATATTCCACATGCACCAATGAATAGAAGAAGTACTGCAGTAATTATTGCAAATCTTATTCCAACAGTTACATAACCTAAAGCCGAAAATACTGCCAATGTATACCACCAAGGTATTTGAGTTAGAAAAACATCTAAAGGTCTTAACAAATTTAAATAAACAAATGCTCTTAAACCTTTTGCAAAAGAAATAAATCCTGGATTTACAGTCAGGCTTTCTACTGCATTTGTAATTGGTTGTCTTATTGATAATTTCCATTCTTTTGGAAATGTTCCTATTTCTAAAAAGTAATGATCTATAAATGCAATTAGAAATAAAACTAAAAAATAGGGAATAACATAATATCTTTTGCTAATAAATTCACCGATGTTTTCAGCTGTAGATTTATTAAAAATTGAAACCAAAACTCTAAATACTATTGCTATAGTAGATGTAACTGTTTGACATATGATTTTTAAAATCTTATTTCCAAAACTTAACGGCATTTCTAAAATTTTTGCGATTTGATATTTTTCCCAACTTTGTGGAAGTAAATAAAATCTTTGAACATCTGAAGGAAGTCTTTCTACATCTTTACTAAACGCTAAACTAAATCTATCAAACATTATCGCCATAAATAAAATACATAGCCCACCTTCCATTGCCCAACCAACATCCAATCTTCTTATTGCTTGCCAAACTTGGCCACCAATACCTTCGGCACCTATAAAGCATGCAAGAACCACTAATGCCAATGCCATCATTATTACTTGGTTAATACCCATCATTATACTTGGTAAAGATAATGGAATTTTAATTTTAAATAACAATTGAAGTTTACTTGAACCAAAGGAAGTTGCAGACTCAATAGTTTGAGCTGGCACTTGTCTTATACCAGTGTTTGTCAATCTTATTATTGGAGGCATTGCATATATCATGGTAGCCAATATTGCTGGCGCGCCTCCTATCCCAAAAAAAAATAATGCTGGGAACAAATATACAAATGCTGGCATTACTTGCATAGTATCTAGTACTGGCTTCATGAAATTTTCAAATCTATTACTCTGTGAACACAAGACACCCAGTATAAATCCAAAAAATACACATAATAAAACTGACAGACCCATCAATGCCACTGTTTGTAAGGATGGTTCCCACATTCCTGTAGCTCCCCAAAAATAAACTACAAAAGAAGAGTAAATTCCCAATCGCAAACCACCCGCAATTATGCAAGGTATTACAATTATTGCTGCTATTAAAATCCAAGGAGACTCTAGCAAAAAGTCTTCTAAAAAATAGTAAGTTTCTTTTATATAGCTTGCTATAATTTTAGTGACCCATCTGTAATTTTTTTTTAAATAATCTTCTCCATCGTTCACCCAAGCTGTAAATGTAAATTTATCAGTGACTTCTTTAGGAAATTTTGAAGGCCCTTCACTTTGAGTAGATAGCCAGAGTGCTACCAAAAAAACAACTCCAATAATTACATAAGTTATTATGTTTTTCGATTGATTTGATTTATTTATTAAATCAGTTCTAGTAGCCATATTAGCAAATTAAAATAAATAATTTTACATTTAAAGTAAAATATTGTCTATTTTTGGGGTAGTATTATTTATTAAAAATGTCTGTAGAACAAAAAATCACCTGTACAAATATATGGAAGTTATTTGGACCAGACGAAAAAAGAATTATTAAAAACCTTGATAAAAATTTAAGTATTAAGGAAGTTCAAGAAAAGACAGGACACGTTGTTGCTGTAAAAGATGTCAGTTTCTCAATTCAAAAAGGTGAAACATTTGTAGTAATGGGATTATCTGGTAGTGGAAAATCAACACTAGTTAGATGTATTTCGCGATTGATTGAACCAACAGCTGGCATAGTGAAAATGGATGATGTTGAAGTTACAAAAATGAGTGCAAGTGAATTATTAGAATTAAGAAGAAATAAAATGAGCATGGTTTTCCAACATTTTGGTTTATTTCCTCATAGAACAGTACTAGAAAATATTGGTTATGGATTAGAAGTAAGGGGAACAAAAAAAGATATAAGAACAGAAAAGTCAATGGAAGTTTTAAAAATGGTTGGCTTAGATGGTTGGCATAATAATTATCCAAGAGAATTATCTGGAGGTATGCAGCAAAGGGTAGGACTTGCAAGAGCACTAGCTGTGGATCCTGAAATATTAATTTTTGATGAACCTTTTTCAGCATTGGATCCTTTGATTAGAAGAGAGATGCAAGATGAGCTTTTAAAGATCCAAGAAAAGCTTCAAAAAACTATGGTATTTATAACTCACGACTTTTTAGAGGCAATTAAAATGGGAGACCACATAGCAATTATGAAAGATGGAGAAGTTTCTCAAGTAGGTACACCTGAAGAAATTGTATCTAATCCGAAAGATCAATATGTTAAAGATTTTTGTGAAGATGTTCCTAAATATAAAGTATTAAGTGCAGGCAAAGTCATGAGAACTGAGTGCTGCAATGAAACAAAAAATTTATTTGAGAATGGAAAAGATAATATTTTAGATAATTCTAAAATTGAAAACTTAATAGATAGGCTAATTGATAATGATAAAACTTATCCAGTAGTTTGTAATGAAAGTGGAAAGCTATTAGGTGAGATAGATAGAGTAATAGTAATGAAATCTATGAGATCAAATCAATAAATTTGCTTATTACCTTCTATTGATTTCTTTTTAATATTATCTCTCCATATAATAATCATACCAGCAAAAATAATTACTATTACTCCAGGAAATAGTTGGCTCCATGGAGCTTCACTAAAGAAAATCCAACCAAGAATAAAAGATGACGGTATACCAAGATACTCAAATGAAGCTATTTTACTTGCTGAAATTAAACGGTAAGAATAAATAAACAATATTGCTGCTGTACCACCCAAAACTCCAGTCATTGTCATCAAAATAAAATCTTTAAAATTTTTAATTTCAACATGTCCTGTAGTTACAAAAAATAAAAGTAAACCACCAATGACATTAAATATTAATGTGTATAACTGAATTTTTGCAGTTGAATGATTGCCTTGAATGAATTTTAAAATTATGACAGTGAAAGCCCATGCTATAGCGGTTAGAATTGGAAAAATTGAGTACAAACTAAAAATTTCACTTGTTGGTTTCATTATCATAACCACACCAACAAAACCAATTATAACTGCTGACCATCTGTAAATACCAATTTTTTCACTCAATAAAATTATTGATAGTATTACTATGAAGAAAGGTGACGAAAAGGTTAGCGTCATTGCTGTTGCAAATTCCAGATTCACTACTGAGATAAAAATGAATACATTCATAGAAAGAAAACATATTCCTCTCAAGCAACTCAATATCAAAAACTTATTTCCTAAGTTTTTGAATATTGTTGAAAATTCATTTGTGAATAAGATCAATAATAACAAAGGTATAATTGCTGCTACATTTCTAAATAAAGTTAATTGAATTATTGAGTATTCATCACCTAAAAATTTAATAATAACCATGTAAAGATCTATACATAAAATTGCTAAGAGCATTGTAGCAATTGCTAAATATGTTTTTTTTAGATCTGTTTTTTCAGATGAAATTTTCATTTAATAATATTGAAATTAGTATAAGTTTTTAAAATATTATGCAAAATTTTAAGCTTAATGAAGAATTTTTATTAAATAATCAAGATTGGACATTCCCAACTTTTACAGCTTATGGACCTGGAAGATTTAAAGAAATTGGAAAGTTTTGTAAAAATTTTAAAATAAATAATGCATTAATCGTTACTGATAGTGGTAGTGTAAATTTACCATTTATAAGTGATTTACAAAATTTACTTAATGACTCAAAAATCAAATCAGATATTTATTCAAATATATCGCCAAATCCTAGAGATGATGAAATAGATTCTGGATGTAAAAAATTTCGTGAAGGCAATCATGATGCAATAATTGCAATAGGCGGTGGAAGTGCAATGGATGGAGGAAAAGCAATTTCTCTTACAGTTGATAGCGGTGTGCCTTTATGGGATTTTGAATTTGAAAAAGAGCCGCCAAAACTAACTATGGAAAATCCTTTTCCAAAAATAATTACTATTCCAACTACAGCAGGAACAGGTGCTGAAACAGAAGTCACTGCCATGGTCACTCATCTTGAAAAAGGAATGAAATTTTGTTTATGGCATCCAGATGCCCGACCATGTTTAGCTTTAGTAGATCCAGAGCTAACTTTAAAATTACCAGCAAATCTTACTGCTTGGACCGGTATAGATGCAATGATACATGCAATTGAAGGTTATAGTGTTCCTATGTTTCATCCACTTTGTGATGGTTCTGCATTAGAAAGTTTAAATTTAATTTCAAAATCACTTTATGCAGCTGTCGAAGAACCTGATAATCTTTTAGCGAGAGGAGGAATGATTATTGGATCTTATTTGGGTGGAATAGCTTTCTTAAAAGGCCTAGGTTTAGTTCATGCAATTTCGCACATGGTTGGTGCTGAATATAATACACATCATGGATTGACTAATGCAATTATACTTCCTGCAGTCATGAAATATAATTTACCTGGATTAGAAGAAAAAGTAAAAAGAATGTCAGAGGCTATGCAATTTGAAAACCATTCAATTGAAAGTTTTCAAGACAACTTAAATATAATTCTAGATAGATTAAAAATCCCTAAAGGATTAAATGAATTAGGAGTACCAGAAGATTGCCAAGAGAGAATAGCAAAGAAATCAATGTTAGACCAAGCTTATGGACAAAATCCTAAAAAGGCATCATTAGATGAGGTCAAGACTTTAGTTTTAGAGAGCATTAGACAAGCAAGATAGGTTTAATTAAGTGCTTGAGAATTTTTCTGTCCATCAAATAATTTCAAAAATAAAGAAAAGAGAAATTAAAATACCAGAGGTAGTAAATTTCTATTTAGATAGAATAAAAAAATTCAACCCAAAATTAAATGCTATTATTTCACATATAGATGAAACAAAAATTACTGAAGAAGCAAAATTAAAAGATGAAAATTTTAATAGTAATAATGACAAAGATGATATTTACGGTCTTCCAATTGCTGTTAAAGAACTATTTGATATTAAAAATGAGGTAACATGCTATGGATATAAAGAGTTAATAAAAAACATCCCAAAACAGAACTCTTTATTAGTAGATAATTATAGAAAAAACACAATTTTAATTGGTAAAACAAATCTCTCTGAATTTGCTGTTGGTTGTCATACTACTAACAGAGTTTATGGAGCCACCTCCAATGTTTATGATTATAGTAAGTCAGCGGGAGGGTCTTCTGGTGGTGCAGCAGCAGCTGTTGCAGCAAATTTAATTCCTTTTGCAGATGGTACAGACATGATGGGATCCTGTAGAAATCCTGCAGCATTTGCAAATATTTATGGATTGAGACCAACACCTGGTGCGATTGCAGAAGATAGATTTGAAATTAAAAATTTAAAAGATTTTCCTTTAATATCTACAACTGGATGTTTTGCTAGGACTCCTAATGACATGGAATTTTTATTTAACTATATAAAAGGGAAAAATGTAAAGGATAAATTATCTTTCGATCTTAAAGATATAAATAATAAAAAACTTTCAGATTTAAAAATTGGATGGTGCATTGATCTAAACGAACAATATAAGTATGAAGATGGAATTATAGACTTATGTGAAAATATTTTAAAAAAATTACAATCAAATAGTTTAAATGTTGAAAATTTAAAAACTGAAATTAACTCAGGAGAATTATGGTATTCTTGGATAACATTAAGAGCCAAAACATTATATGAAAACTTTTTGTTATATAATTTAAAAAATTTAAATGAATTACCTTCCCAAGCATATTGGGAATATGAAAAAGGTAAAAGCATCGAAACAAACGATGTTTTAAAAGCAATAGAAATAAGAAATAAATATATGAATAAAATTCAAAACCTATTTAAACATTATGATTTTTTAGCATTACCTTCCGCTCAATTATTTCCGTTTGAAAAGAGCCTAAATAATCCAGAATTTATCAATAATAATAAAATTGACACTTATCATAGATATATGGAAGTCTATACATTATCAAGTTTGCTTGGTTTGCCAACTATATCTATTCCAGTAGGTTTTAATAATAAAGGGCTACCAATGGGAATGCAGATTATAGCAAACGTTAAAGAAGATAATAAAGTAATTAACTTTGCCAAATCTTATGAAGAAATTTTTAACTTTTCAAAATTTAAACCGAAATTAATGCAATAATAATGACCAGACACCCTCATCATTTTAAAATTTCATTTGCATTAGCTATTGCTGCTGGTTCATGGGGAATTTATTGGTTACCTCAAAGAATACTTGAAGATGGAGGTTTGACAGGTGGCTGGGGAACAATATCTCAAATGGCGGTTGGAATATTAATATTATCACCAGTCGCAATTTGGAGAGTTATAAAAGGAAAGTCTATTGGCTTGGAATTTCCTCTCACTGGTTTTTTTGTTGGAAGTGGATTTGTTTGTTATGCTCTTAGCTTTCTTCTTACTGATGTAGTTAAAGCATTAATCATGTTTTACATGATACCTGTTTGGACAACTATATTTGAAATTATATTTTTAAAAAAGAAATTTGGTTGGAAGAGGGTAATCACATTAGGTTTAGCACTAGGAGGTTTATGGATTGTATTCAGTCAAGAAAATATAATCCCATTACCTCAAAATGCAGGGGATTGGTTGGCTCTTGCTGGAGGTGCACTATTTGGTGCTGGTTTAATCAGAATGGAAATAATTAAAACAGATGGAGTCTTTCCAATTATATTCACATTCTTTTTTTATGGAGGTTTAGCCAGTATACCTATTGGGTTATTCTTAGTAGATTATTTAGGACCAGTTCCATCAGTGGAGGTTATCATGTCAATGTCCACTTTTTTATTACTTATCTCGATATTTTATTTTATTCCTACAGGAGTAATAATCTTTTGGGCTCCAAGTAAACTAGGAGCCGGCTTATCATCTATTTTATTTTTAGCTGAAATAATTGTTGGTGTTGTTAGTGCTAGTATTTTAACAAATGAACCTTTTGGTTGGAGAGAAACAATAGGTAGTATTCTAATAATTCTTGGTGGTGTAATTGAAGTTGTATATGTTCCAAAGTCAGAGAAGAAATTAGCATAATGGATATTAATGAATTATTGAAATCAAAAAAAAAAGTTTTCTTAGATGGTGGAACAGGTTCAGAAATTCAGAGACTTGGCGGAACTATGGGACCAGCTTTTTCTGGTTTAGCAAATGTTTTCTCACCAGAAATAGTAATCAAAGTACACGAAAGTCATATAAACGCCGGATGTGATATGATAACAACCAATACTTTTGGAACTGCAAGGCATTGTCTTGAGCCTTCAAATTTAGGAGATCAGACTATAAAAATTAACATTGATACAGTTAAGTTAGCAAGACAAGCAGTCAAAAATTCTGGAAAAAAAATTAAAATTGCTGGAAGCATGTCAACATATTTAGCTTTGGCTGAAAATGAATTTAGACCTGACACAAAATTTGTACCATCATTTGCAAAAGAAGAAAAAAATTATAAAGAACAAGCGAAGGTATTAAAAGAAGAGGGAGTCGAAGTGCTTATTCTTGAAATGCTTTTAGATATTGACCATGCTAAAATTTTGCTTAATGCAGCTTTGGAAACAGGTTTACCTGTCTGGGTTGGATTAAGTTGCTGCATAAGTAAGTTTGATGAAACCGTAGTAGGTAGAAATTTTAGAGCTGAAAAAGAGAGATCTATTATATATGACCCTTTAAAATATCCTGATGAGCCAAAATTCCTTCCTGAAGATAAAATTATAAATTTCGCTGAAATAATTAATTCACTCAAATCTATCGGTGGAGATGTTTATGGCATTATGCATAGTTGGTTTATTGATACAAAAGAGGGAATGAAAGTTTTAAAATCAAATTGGAATGGGCCAATTATGTTCTATCCAGAAATTCATAAATTTGACACAAGTACTATGCAAGCATTAATAACTGAAAATGAAATTGAATTTGTTGATAAGTGTTCCGCGTTAATAGACGATCAGGTAAAAATTATTGGGGGTTGTTGTGGCGTCACAGATAAACATTTAAAATCCTTGATAACAAAATTTTCTTAAATTAGTAATCTTTACTAATTATTTGGTCTATCATATTTACCATATCTTTTTTATATTTTTCATTTGTTGCAGATTTAGTCTCTAAGACAGAAAAAAACGCAGCAACAACTTTTGTTTTCAAATTTATTCCTAAAAATTGGCCCCCATACCCAGAGTGACCAATCCAGTTACCGCATTTCATTAATGAATTAACATAACAGACAAATTTATCTTTAGATAATTGAATGTATTTGGGTCCCTCACTATTAATAGTTTTACTCAAAAAAGTTTTAGAACCAATATTTTTTCCATTTATACCTTTTCCAAACCTAGAAAAAAGTAAACCCATTCTTAAAAAATCTCTTGTAATTAAACTTCCACCTCCAGACATCCACGGTGTTCCAAATCTATCTGTTCCTATATACAATCCTTCTTCAAATCCTGTTGCTTCAACTGTTTCCAACAGCCATTGTCTTAAACTTTTTTTACTTACTTTTTCTACAATTAGTCCAATAACATCGGTATTAGCTGATTTATAATGCGCCAGATCGGTATAATTTTTTAAATCTCTGCTTTTTAAAGATTTAATTGAATTTAAATATTGTTCCTGGCTTTGAATGTTTTTGCCTTTAATCGGCAGTCTCCATCCTCCCACAGGCTCATGTAAAAACGAAGACGAATAAGCTTTTGTATAATCCTCGCTATATAAATTTACAATGTTCATGTCTAAAACGTCTTTTACTTTTGCATTTGCATAACCACTGCCAATTTTTGGTAAGTAAAATGAAATTTTCTTATTTAAGTTTATTAGTTTTCTGTCTATCAGCTCTCCCACAAATAAATGTATAAACATTTTTGTAATTGACATAATTGTTTGAGGCTGATTTGTAGAAAAGTCCTTTGCGTACTGCTCGAATAAAATATCCTGATCTTTACCAACTATTAAAGAGCAAAAAGCTTTATTTTTAGTTACCTTTTTTACAGAAGATAATTTACCAATTCTCTTATTAATTTTTTTTTTTAATTTTAAAACAAAATCTGATCTAAGGTATATTCCATATCTATTAATTTTATATAAATTTCTAAAACCCAACCTCCTTTTATTTGGGAGATTCCATTGAGCTTTATTATCTTTTCTTGTAACTAATTCTGGATTTTTTTCTGAAATAATTTTTTTCAAATTAGTACTTTTTATCCAAACTTAAGAGATTTATTTTTCTCGTACTTTTGATGATAGCCTTCTGCTTTACAATAGTTTTTTTCTTTGGAAATTTTTGTAGTAACTTTTCCATCTAATTTCTCATTCATTTCTTTTAAAATTTTCTCTGCTGTATTTTTTTCATTATCATTATTATAAAATATCTCAGAGCGATATTGAATTCCTACATAAGTTCCTTGTCTATTCTTTTGTGTTGAGTCATGGAGTTTAAAAAATAATCTGACCATGTCTTCATAGCTTAAAATATTTTCATCATATTGAACTTTAACTACTTCTATGTGACCTGTATCTCCACCACAAACTGCTTTGTAAGTAACATTAGGATCATCACCTCCGCAGTAACCACATTCAGTAGATAATATTCCTTTTATACCATCGTATTTAGTTTCGTCCCAAAAACAACCAATACCACCAATAAAAGTTTTCATAATTTTACAATATATTATTACTTCAAAATTGAAACAGCTTTTATCTCTTCAACTCCTATACCACAACAACCACCAATGATTTTAACACCTTTGCTAACCCATTTTTTTGCAACTTCCAAATAATCATTGGGTGAAAAATCATCCACAAACTTCCAATTTGGTTTTTCGTAATAGCCTTTGTTAGGATATGCACCAATAACTCCATTATAATTTTTTAATGCAGTATCTAAAGCTGCACTCGTTGTTTTAATATCTGAGTGAGCAATTAAAATTGGCCCCTTATGCAATTTACTAAAATTTTTCAACGATACTTCTAAATCCTCGTAAATTTCAGTTTTATTCTTCACATCATCATAACCAAGTGTAATATTTTTTGTATTATGATCTATTACACAGGAAATAGAAAGCCAAACAGGTAACTTTATATTTGAAGAACACTCAAGCATAGCCTCCACGATTTCTGCTTGAGATGTCATTGCTTCTAAAATTATTAAATCTACACCCTCGTTTGATAAAATTTTAATTTGTTCATTAAAACATGGCTTCATCTTCTTTGTTCCAAGTTTAAGAAAACTTCCATAACTCGAAACACTTCCCGCTAAACTGACGTCCTTTTTTGAATTATCAATTGCTTGTTTTGCAATTTGAACTGCTTGTTTATTATATAATTCAATTGAGTCTTCATATCCGTGTTTTCTAAGAGAAATTGGAGTTGTAGCATAAGTATTTGTTGTAATAACATCAGCACCTGCATCAATATAATTTTCATGAACTTCTTTTAGAAATTCTGGGCTATCTACAGAACATTTTCCACACCAGAGGTTTTGATCCATTTTAGCTCCTTTTTTTTCAAGCTCAGCACCTATACCTCCATCAAGTAAAATAATTTTTCCTTGATCGATTTTTTCTTGAATTAAAGTGTAAGACATTAATTGTTTGTGAAAGCACAAATTTTATTATTATCAAGATCTCGAATATAAGAATAGTAAACTCCAGAACCTTCTGGTCTTTCACCTCCAGCTCCTTCACTTTTTCCACCTGCCTTAAGCCCAATCTCATGAAACTTATCAACTATATCTCTAGATGATGTAATAAATGAAACTTGCGTTCCATTTCCATTTGTTGCCTCTTTCATATTGACAGGTTTGGTCACATAAAACTCTATTGTTCCATCGCCATTTTTTTCTGTGTAACCAGCGCAAACTTCATCTTTATAATTTCTTTCTAGATTTAAAACTTTTAAGACTTCATCATAAAAAATTATCGCTTTTTCTAAGTTATTGGTTCCTACCATTACATAACCAAGCATTTTAATTTTTCCATTCAGTAATAGTTTTTACCTCTAGATATTCATGCAATCCCCAGGTTCCACCCTCACGACCATTTCCAGATTGTCTATACCCACCAAAAGGAGTCCCAGAGTCAGCTGCTTTATGATTTACATACACAATTCCGGATCTTAATTTTTTTGAGACTCTTTTTGCCTTTTCTTTATCCTCTGTTTGTAAATAGTTTCCTAATCCATATTCTGTGTCATTTGTAATTTGGATAGCTTCCTCTTCATTTTCAAAAGGAATGATTGACAATACTGGTCCAAATATTTCCTCTTTAGCAATTCTCATATTATTATTAACATCGGTGAATACCGTCGGCTTAATAAAATAACCTTTCTTTAAGTCTTCAGGTTTATCAGGGCCACCTGCTACTAAAGTAGCACCTTCTTCAATTCCACTATTTATTAAACTTTGAATTTTATCAAATTGAGTTTTTGAAATTACAGGTCCAATATGGTCACCAGCTTTTGAAGCAAGATCAACTTTAATTTTATTTGCTTCATCTGCAGCTTCTTCAACAGCTCTTTTATAAATTGATTTTTCAACAAGCATTCTAGTTGGGGCATCACAGGATTGACCTGAATTACTCATTACGTTTCTAATACCATCTCTGACTGCATCAGGATATGCATCAGCAAAAACAATATTTCCACCTTTACCACCAAGTTCAAGACAAACTCTTTTTATAGTTTCAGCAGCATTCTTTGTAATTAATTTTCCAGCTCTAGTAGATCCTGTAAATGAGACCATATCAACATCAGGATGTCCTGACAGGTCAGTTCCAACACCAGGCCCATCACCATTTACCAAATTAAATACTCCAGCTGGAAATCCAGCCTCATCTATCATCTCTGCAAAAAGCATTCCCGACAATGGTGCAATTTCAGATGGCTTAAGTACCATTGTACATCCAGTAGCAAAAGCTGGAATTACTTTTAAAGCAATTTGATTTATAGGCCAATTCCAAGGTGTAATTAATCCGCAAACTCCAATTGGTTCATATACAATATGATTAGTAGATCCTTTATCAAAACCTGGCTCGAATTCGAAATCTTTTAATCTTTTTATAAAGTCTTCGATATGACCTGCGCCAGAAGATGTTTGATTAGCTGAACACCAATCTTTAGGACAACCTAGTTCAGTAGTAATAGCATCTGTCATATCATCCCATCTAGAATTATAAATTTTTAATAATTTTTCTAATAAATTTAACCTTTCTTCTTTTGAAGTTTCTTTCCAAGTCTCAAATGCAGATTTTGCTGCTTTGACTGCAGCATTTGTATCATCAGAACTTCCAAGATTTATAATTGCACAAACTTCTTCTGTTGATGGATTAATAACTTCACATTCATTCTTGTTTACTGGCTCAACCCATTTGCCATTGATATAAAATTTTTTTTTATCGAGCATTTATATTTCAAAATTAATTTTTCTTATTATACGTTTATTTACTATAACCATTCAAGAAATTAGATACAGTTTTTAAATTTTAATGATTAATCAATATGTGGTGGTATATTGTATTTATGAAATCACAAAAAATAGAACCAAAGTTTGAAAATAACCAAAATCCACGCATTGGACTTATCGCTTTAGCAACCGATCTAGTGATTGAAAAAGATTTTATAAGTGTAATTAAAGATAAAAAAATAGATTTTTTTGTAAATAGAATAGAATGTTATAATCCCTTAACCAAAGAGAATTTGATCAAAATGTCAGAGAATATTACTCAAGTAACAAGAGATATCTTGCCGGAGCAAAAATTAGACTGTGTTGTATATGCTTGTACATCAGGAACTATTGCAGCAGGGTACGATAATATTAAAAATAAAATACAAGCAGCAAAACCTGAGGCAAAACTTTCAACACCAAGTACAGCAGCTTTGAAAGCATTGAAAAAATTAAATATTAAAAAACTTTCTATATTCACACCTTATAGTAAAAAAGTTAACGATGATGTTGTTGATTATTTTAAATCATCTGGTTTTGAAATCACCTCAAATTCATACTTTGATATTCATTCTGACATGGAGATTGGTAAAGTAGATCAAAATTATCTGTTTGATGTGCTAATAAATTTAGATGTAAGTGAGGCAGATGCTTTATTTGTATCTTGCACCGCTTTACCAGTTCTTCCTCTAATACAAAAATTAGAAGATAAACTTGGAATACCAGTTCTTTCAAGCAATCAGGCTTTAATCTGGGAATCTTTAGAAAACATAGGTGAAAATAAATCTGTAAAAGGATTTGGAAGACTTTTTGATTAATTTATGTCCTTTTCAAAAGAAGAATACAAACAAAGACTATTAAAAGTTCAATCTCTGATGAGAGAGAAAAAAATTGATTTAATCATTTCTCACGACACAAATAATATGAATTATCTTACAGGCTACGATGCTTGGTCTTTTTATTATGCACAATGTGTATTAGTGCACGTTGATTCAAAAGAGCCAATTTGCTTTGTTAGAGATCAGGATGCAGGTGGGGCGTACATAAAGACCTATTTAAATAAAGACAATATTATTGTTTATGATGAGAGTTATATTCATACTTGGCCAAAACATCCCTATGATTACTTGACCAAAGTAATTAAAGAAAAAAAATGGGATAAACTATCTATTGGAGTTGAAATGGATGCTCATTATTTTACAGCTTTTTGTTATGAAAAGATTAAACAGGGGTTGCCAAATGCAAACATTATCGATTCTGATCGACTAGTTAATTGGGCTAGATTAATTAAATCTAATGCAGAGATAAATTATATGAAGTCTGCTGCTTTAATTTCTCAAAAAGGAATGCAAACTGCCATGGAAGTAATTAAACCTGGTACAAGACAATGCGATGCTGTTGGAGAAATTCAAAAGTCTTTATTTTATGGCACAGAAGAATTTGGAGGTGAATATTCTAGTATCGCAACGCTTCTTCCAACTGGAAAAGGTACATCTGCTTCACATTTAACAGCAACCCAAGATAAATTTATTGAAGGTGAAGCAACTATAATTGAACTTTCAGGTGTTTATAAAAGATATCACGCACCTATGGCTCGAACAATTTTATTAGGTAAACCTGATCAATTAAAAATAGATACAATGAATAAAACTATAGAAGCTTTACAAGCTGGAATTAATGCTACAAAACCCGGAAACACAGCAAATGATGTTGCCCAAGCCTTTTGGAAAATTTTAGATAAATATGGTATCGAGAAGAAATCAAGAACGGGTTACTCAATAGGTATTGGATATCCACCAGATTGGGGAGAGCATACTTTAAATATTTATAAAGGCGATATGACAGTACTTGAACCAAATGTTTGTTTTCATATGATTGCAGTAATGCAGTTTGGTGATTGGGGAGTAGAAGCATCTGAAGCAATCCGAGTTACCGACAAAGGTTGTGAATTATTCTGTAAATTTCCAAAAGAGCTACATATTAAGAACTATTAGCTATTGATAATTAACTTCTTAAATGTTTTAAACACTAGATGTCTAAAAATACAGAATTCGTTAAGTTCGATAAAGTTGACAAAAGTTACGATGGTAAAGTCTTAGTAGTAAAAGATTTAAATCTTAATATCTCAGAGGGCGAGTTCATTACTATGCTTGGTCCATCTGGTTCAGGAAAAACAACTTGTCTGATGATGTTGGCTGGATTTGAAACACCAACCAATGGTGAAATCTATTTAGATTCTAATCCTATTTCAAATATTCCACCGCACAAAAGAGGAATTGGAATGGTTTTTCAAAATTATGCATTGTTTCCTCATATGACAGTTTATGAAAATTTAGCTTTTCCTTTAAGAGTTAGAAAAGTTCAAAAAGATGAGATTGATAAAAAAGTAGACAAAGCTTTATCAATGGTTTCTTTATCAGGATTTGAAAGTAGAATGCCAGCGCAATTATCTGGTGGTCAGCAACAAAGGGTAGCTGTTGCAAGAGCTCTAGTATTTGATCCAGCAGTAGTTCTAATGGATGAACCTCTTGGAGCTTTAGATAAAAACTTAAGAGAAAGTATGCAATACGAAATTAAACATATTCATGAAAATATTGGTGTTACTGTAGTTTACGTTACACACGATCAAGGAGAAGCATTAACAATGTCAAATAGGATCGCAGTTTTTAATGATGGTAAAGTTCAACAATTATCAAGTCCTGATAAATTGTACGAAGAACCAGTTAATTCTTTTGTTGCAGAGTTTATAGGTGAAAATAATACATTTGGAGGAGAAGTAACTGACATTTCAAAAGATGTTTGTAAAGTTAAACTACAAAATGGAGAAATTTTAGCTAATCCAGTTTCAGTAACTTCCAAAGGTGATAAAACAACAGTTTCAATAAGACCTGAGAGGGCATTGATAAATCCAAAAGATAAAATGGATAATAATCAAACGGGAAAAATCGAAGAAGTTATTTACCATGGTGATCACACTAGAGTAAGATTAGATCTTTTAGGTAATAAAGAATTTATTTTAAAAGTTCCAAATAGTTCAAACGAGTTAGATTTAAAATTAGGTAATGAGATTAAAGTAGGATGGAACAGTCAAGACGCAAGAGCTCTAGATCCTAAATAATTTCTTAAATATCCCAGTATTCCTATAACAAAATGGCCTGTTGACTCTGAATATCGTTTTTGTTGTACTTCGCTTATATAAATTAATTTATATTAAACGTTTAAACGGAGGATAAATGAAAAAATTAAGTAAATTATTACTTGCTCTTTCTTTTGCTCTTTCAATAACTTCATCAGCATTTGCGGTTACAGTAGCATCTTGGGGTGGAGCTTATACAGAGTCTCAAAAGCTAGGGTATGGTGATCCAACTGCAAAAGCTCTTGGTGTTGATATCAACTGGGTAGACTATTCAGGTGGATTATCTGAGATTAAAGCTCAAAAAGAAGCAGGTGCAATTACTTGGGATATTATCGATGTATTCGCATTTGATACTATCAACGGATGTGACGAAGGAATTTTTGTCGAATTCGATTTTGACAAAGACTTCCCTGCAGCTCCAGATGGAACTCCTGCAAGTGAAGATTTCTTTGCTCCAATGCCGAGTAAATGTGCTGTAGGAAACATTTTATATTCTTGGAACTATGCTTACAACGTAAACAACGTTGACGGTACACCATCGACTATAAAAGATTTCTTTAACACTAAAAAATTTCCAGGAAAAAGAGCTATTTACAAATCTGCTCTAACAAACCTAGAAATAGCATTAGCTGGTGACGGTGTTTATATGGGTAAAGGTGGATCAGAGATCTACAAATTACTAGAAACTGAAGCTGGTGTTAATAGAGCTATGAATAAAATTAAAGAGCTTTGTACAGATCCAAATGGTGGATGTGTATTCTGGTCTGCAGGTGCTCAACCACCAGAATTATTAGTATCTGGTGAAGTTGTTATGGCAACTGGTTGGAATGGAAGATTCTTTAATGCTGAAATCGGTGAAGGTGCTCCAATTAAACAAGTATGGGATGGACAAGGTCTTGACTATGAATATTTCGCACTTGTTAAAGGTGGACCAGATGAAGCAAATGCTAAAAAAGCTTTAGCAATGATGACTAACACTGAAATGTTAGCTGGAAGTGCTAAATATATTGCATATGCTCCATACAGATTATCATCTTTAGAAATTATCAAAGCAAATGAGCCTTGGTACAAAGATGGTAAAACTGAAATGATGCCACAAATGCCAACTGCTCCTGCAAACACTAAAAAATACTTTTTAGTTGATCCATTTTTCTGGGCTGATAACGGTACAGAACTTGGTGAGAAGTGGGAAGCTATGAAAGCTGGTCTATAAAAGAGTATAAAAGACTAGAATAATATAATATATATAGGGCGACTTTTTTAAGTCGCCCTTTTTATTTATGAGCAGCGAAACAAAACAAATACTTACAACTGACGGAATTCCTTTAGAGATAAGTTTAAAAAAAGCTGAAAGAAAAAACAAAATTAAAGCATTTTTACTTGTTGCGCCATTACTACTTTTTTTGATTATTACTTATATTTTTCCAATCGGAGAAATGTTTACAAGAAGTATTGATGATAAAATGATTACAAACATGCTTCCAAAAACATTTAAGTCTATGGAGACATGGGATGGTAAAGAACTTCCATCTGAAGAAGTATTTGCTTCATTTTTATCTGATTTTAAAATTCTTGTAGAAAAAAAAGAACATGGAAAACTAGCTCAAAGACTTAATAAAGAAAAAAATGGGTTCAACACCATCACAAAAAAATTATTCAGACAGGTAAAAAGAAATAAAATTGACGAGACACAAAGTATTAAAGAACAAATAATGAAAGTTCATAAGAGATGGAGAAATGTAGAATACTGGCAAGCAATTAAAAGGACTGCACCTCCTTACACTTCAGCTAAATATTTAAAAGCTATGGATATGTATTTGAATGAAGATAACAAAATTACTCAAGTTAGTGAAGATAGAAGAATACATAGAATTTTATGGTTGAGAACTGTAGAGGTTGCTTTCTTTGTTACTGTATTCTGTTTCTTAATGGGTTACCCAATAGCCCATTTACTAGCAACACTTCCAATGAAGTATAGTAATTTATTAATGATTTGTGTTCTTCTTCCGTTTTGGACGTCGTTATTAGTTAGAACAGCTAGCTGGATGATTTTGCTTCAACAGCAAGGAGTAGTTAATGATTTCTTTGTATTGATTGGCCTTGTGTCAGACGATAATAGGCCAGAAATGATGTACAACAAAGTCGGAACTTATGTTGCTATGACACAAATTCTATTACCATTTATGGTTTTACCACTTTACAGTGTGATGAAAACTATCTCGCCAAGTTTAATGAGAGCAGGTAAATCTCTTGGTGGAACACCTTTTGTAGCTTTTTGGAAAGTATATTTTCCATTAACCATACCAGGTATCGGGGCAGGGTGTCTTTTAGTTTTTATTTTAGCAATTGGATACTACATCACACCCGCTTTAGTTGGGGGAGCATCAGGAACCTTAATTAGTAACCAAATTGCATATCATATGAAAACTACTTTAGATTGGAGTTTTGCTTCAGCGATGGGTCTTATGTTGCTTGGAGGAGTTTTGGTTATCTATTGGCTTTATAATAAATTAGTTGGAGTTGATAATATTAAGTTAGGTTAGTATGGCATTACCAAAGTATACAGAAACTAGATATAGAATTTGGCACTACTTTTACATTGCCATATGTACTTTTGTTTTTATTTTTTTAATAGCACCTTTGTTTGTAATATTTCCATTATCATTTAATGCAGAAGAGTTTCTTGTTTTTTCAGAAGGAATGAAGAATTTAGACCCAGATGCTTTTTCATTAAGATGGTACAAAGATATGGTTTACGGTACAAAGAACCCATGGGGTCTTGCTGCAAAGAATAGTTTTATTATTGCTATATTTGCAACTTTAGGGTCAGTAATTTTAGGAACGGTTGCTGCATTAGGATTGAGCAGCAGACACATGCCTTTTAAAGGAATAATAATGGCAACTTTGATTTCGCCAATGATAGTTCCACTTATTATATCAGGTGTTGCAATATTCTTTTTTATGGCAAAAGCAGGTTTAGCAGCAACTCATACAGGAATAGTTTTAGCTCATATAATTTTGGGAACACCTTTTGTTGTAATTACTGTTACTGCAACATTATCAGGTTTCGATCATAGTGTAACAAGAGCGGCAGCTAGTTTAGGTAGTAACCCAGTAAATACATTTATGAAAGTAACACTTCCATTGATTTTACCTGGAGTAATATCAGGAGGTTTGTTTGCTTTTGTAACTTCTTTTGATGAAGTTGTAGTCGTTTTATTTTTAGCTGGTCTTGAAAATACAACTATTCCAATTCAAATGTGGACAGGTTTAAGAGAACAATTAAGTCCTACAATTCTAGCAGTTGCTACATGTTTAATTGTTTTATCGACCTTAATATTGATAAGTGCTGAATTATTAAGAAGAAGATCAGAACGTTTAAGAGGAATTAATAGATAATTAATTTACCGACTCGATTACAGTCGCAATACCCATACCTAAACCGATGCATTGAGTAGATAAAGCGTATTTCTTATTTTCACGTCTAAGCAAATCAGCAGCTTTGCCAGTAATTCTAGCTCCTGTTGCTCCTAGAGGGTGTCCTAGAGCTAACGCTCCACCATCCAAATTAGCTTTCTTTTGATCGATACCAAGATCTTTTAAACATGCTATTGATTGAGAAGCAAAAGCTTCATTAATCTCTACAATATCGATATCATTAATTGATAAATTTGCTCTCTCTAATGCTTTTTTAGTTGCTCCTATAGGTCCAAGTCCCATTACATCTGGTTCACATCCTTTAACTCCAGTTGAAACAATTCTAGCTAAAATCTCTAAACCATTTTCTTTTGCATAGCTTTCTTCACATATCAATGTTGCTGCTGCTCCATCGGTAAGAGGTGAGGATGTTGCTGCAGTAACAGTTCCTTCTTGATCAAATGCAAGTTTTAAACCATCTAAAGTTTCTTGATTACTTTTTGGACGTATGTTTCCATCTTTTGTGCAACCAGCGATTTCAACGATTTCATTTTTAAATTTACCATTAACTTCAGCTTCATTGGCTTTTTGATGACTTTGAATTGCAAACTCTTGTTGCTCAGTTCTTGATATTTTATATCTCTTGGCAACATTTTCAGCAGTAATTCCCATTGAAAAATAAACATTTGGATTTTCTTTATCTGTGTAAGGATAAGGTATTGGTTCAAAGCCAGTTGTAACTCTAGTCATACTTTCAACACCTCCACATACGAAAACTTTTCCTGCACCCATTGCTATTTTACCTGCTGCAACATGAATAGCTTCCATAGATGAACCACACCATCTATCGACAGTCATTCCAGACGTATGTATTTCCATTCCAGATAAAAATGTTGTGAGTTTCCCAATATTAAAACTCTGCTCTCCAACCTGGAAAGCGCACCCAACAACAATATCTTCTATATCAGCAGGATTTACTTTAGTTTTAGATACAAGATTTTTAACAACTTCTGCAAACATATTTACAGGCTTAACATCAATTAATTCACCTTTTCTTGCCATTGTAAAAGGTGATCTTGAATATCCTGCTATAACTGCTCTTTTCATATAAGACTTATACCTACTAATTATTATTTTGAAAATGGTAAAGAGGACACAATTCCTTTTCTTAATTTATTATCAGGAGTGTGAACTAAAACTTCTGATCCTGTTTTGCAAAATTCATTTAAAATCATAGATAAACCAATATTTTTTTTGAATTTTGGAGAATAAATCCCTGAAGTAATTTTACCAATTAATTTCTTATCTTTTGAATAAAGTGGAAAAGGAATTGAACATGGAGGACAATCTAGACCATCAAACAATACCCCTTTTAATTTTTGTTTTACACCTTGTTTCTTAATTTTATCTAAAGCATTTTTTCCAATGAAATCATGATCGCTTTTGTCACTACAATATTTTTCTAAGTTACATTCAATTGGATTATTTTCTTTTGTAAAATCATTTCCATATGACATTAATCCTGCTTCTATTCTGTCAATTAAATTTGGGCATCCTGGAGCAATGTTAAATTCTTTCCCCGCTTTCCATATTATATCCCAAATTTTTTCTCCCATTTCATTTTTGTCGAAGTAATTTTCAAAGCATTTAAAATAAATCTCAAATCCATCTTGTTTGCTATATCCTGATCTTGCAATAACTTGTTTAGTTCCTAAAAAATCAAATATTCTAAAATTAAAAAATTTTAATTTTCTAATATCTTCTCCGAATATTGATGCCATCAAATCTTCAGACTTTAGACCTTGTACTGCAAGAGGATATACGTCTGGTTCTGTTATGCTCACATTTAGATTTAAACCAACTGCAATACCTTTTGCCCAAAGCAATACATCAGAGTCTGCTATAGAAATCCAAAACATATCATCATCTAACTTTAACAACACTGGATCATTTATCATTCCAGCATTTTCATCTATCATAGGAATATAAAAACATTTTCCAGTCTCCATATTTTTTAAAGATCTTGGCGTCATTTTTTGTACTAATAAACTAGCGTCTGGACCTGATATCTGAACTTGTCTTTGACAAGAAACATCCCATAGCTGAACATGCTCATTTAAATGCCAATAATCATCCTCAACAGATTTCTGAAATCTTTTTGGTAAGAGCATATGATTTACAACAGTAAAATCAGTTACACCACATTCTTCAACTCTCTTGGTGTAAGGAGTTCTTCTTATTCTCCTAGACATATTTAGTTTTGAACTAATTTTGCTTTGTATCAACGAAGCCATATATTATTTTGACCACCAAACTGTATAGCTGTTAGGAGAAATTATTATTGGTAAGTGGTAATTTTTTTTATTATCAGTCATTTTAAATTTTACGACTATTTCACCCACAATTTTTTTCTTTTTAAAGTATCTTTTAATATCACAAATCATTTCATAATCGCATTTACAATCTTTTTTGCTAAGATTGAAATGCTGATTAATCCTACCATTTCCATCAGTCTTTGTATTCAAAAAAAGCTTTTTTAATTTTGAGGATTGTATTTGATAAATCTTTACTTTGACGTTACTTGCATGAGTTCCATCAGAACCATTCAATAAATGTGAGCTAAATTTTGCCATTTTACTCTATTGAAGATTTCTCTCTCTTGCTGGCCACAGCAGCAACAATTGGACTTAATACTGGTTTAGCTTTTACATTTACACAAGCAGTTTTACCGCTCGCAATAGCTCTTTTTAATGCTGGACCCAATTCCTCTCTTTTCGTTACTAATTCTCCATGACCCCCAAAACCTTCAAATATACTGTGGAAAGGTATATCTCTAAAATCTGTTGCAACTCTTTTTCCGCTTTCAAATAGTCTTTCTTGTTGTTGACCAATTGATGCTAAGCCACCATTATTGTCAATAACAACTACGATTGGTTTCTTTTCAAAAAATGCAGTTTCTATAGACATGCCTCCAGATAAAAAGGCACCATCTCCACTAATTAAAATTACATTCGATTTAGGGTTATTATTTTTTGCAGACAATGCAAATGATACACCAACACCCAGCATACTAAATGTGCCAGGATGTAAAATTCCACCCAATTTTTTTCCTTGAGCTCCGGCTAAATTTATTGCGATCTCCGACCAGAAATGAGTATTTCCTCCATCAATTATAAGCCAATCTTTCTCATCCATTACGTCTTGAACGTCTAACGCTAATTGCAGTGGATGAATTTTTCCACCATTTTTTTTTGCTTTATCTGCTTCAATTTTTAATTCATTTAAAGATTTATCTACCCAATCTTTTTTTTTATTTTTATTATCTTGAAACCAACTATTTCCTAAATTCCATTTATTATTTTTCTTTAAATTACATAGAGTATCCAAAAATACTCCTGGATCACATAAAAGGTTATGATCAGCTGCTCTATTAAACTCAATTTCTTCATGGGAACCGTTAATACAAACTAAAGTTGTTGTTTTTGGAATGAAAGGAGGGTTACCAAAATTCATTTGGTTATCTAATCTTGCACCAATCATCAAAACTAAGTCTGAATTATGTAATGCAAATTCCGATGGTGGATATTGATGAATATCTGCTAAACCCATATATGCATTTGCCTCTTCTCCTAAAAGTTTTTGATGGTAAGGCACATTAAAAACTGGAATATTTAAACTTTCACCAGCAGTCTCTAAATTTTTTTCTGAGTTTGACCACCAAACACCATGCCCTCCAATTATGACAGGTTTTTTTGCATTACATGCTAACCCAAGTATTCTTGATAGAGCATTTGGATCTGGCCATGCTTTTGCAACTGGCTTTGCTTTATGTGAAAATGGCCTTTCTTCAAGTCCAGCATTTTCTTCAAATGAAGAAAACATTATGTCTACTGGTAAACTTAGATGAACAGCTCCAGGGTATCCATTTGTTGCAATTCTGTATGCTTTATCAACAAATTCTCTAATTCTTGTTCCATCTGTAATGCTTGCACTATATTTTGTAAGAGGAGCAGCAATTGAAACATCATCAATTTCTTTAAAGCCACCTGACCCTTGTCTTTTTAAACT